>NZ_CP068393.1:3060345-3390518 GCF_018128945.1 Aristaeella hokkaidonensis
CGGCGGCGTGCGGGAAACCGCGCACTGGATGGGCGTGCAGTACCTCCGGGTGATGCCCATGACCACCTTCGCCCAGGCGGAGGAAATGATGTCCAGCCTGCGCGGGGAACAGGTCGGCAACCTGCGGGTCAACCTGCAGGGCTGGATGAACGGCGGCTATTATCACGATCCGGTCAGCCATGTGTCCGTGCTGAACGAGCTGGGCGGGGAAAAGGGTCTCAAGCGGCTGCGCCTTTCGGCGGCGGAGAACGGGGACCGGATCTATCCGGATGCGGCGCTGCAGCTGGTCACGGAGATTGCGAAGGGCTTCATGCGCAGCGAGGAGGCCAGCCGGTATTACGCCAAGGGCTACGCGGCCGAGCTGGGCGTGGTCAATCCCGTGTCCATGCGGCGCATGGCCACCCTGGGCTTTGCGGAGCGGGGCTATATGCTGCTGTCTCCCCGGTTCCTGCCCCGGTACGCGGCACAGCTGGCGGCCTCGGCGGACCGGCTGGGCCTGGACGCGCTCTCCCTGCGGGACCTGGGCAATGAGGTCCACGCGGACAAGCGCCGCACAAACGTCATCAGCCGGGAGGCTGACCTGGACCTGGTGAAGCACGCCTTCAGCGTCATCGGCGCCGGGGAGCGGGAGCTCATGGTGTCCGGCGGCAATGATTACAGTTTCCCCTACGTCCGGCATGTGATCAACGCGCCGGTGGAAGCGACGATGTTTGCCATTGTGGATGAGCAGATCCCGTTGTGGGAGCTGATCCTCCACGGATCGGCGGATTACTGCGGATCCCCCCTGAACCTGATGCAGAGCGAGAACCGGCGGGCAACCCTGCTTCACCTCATTGAATACGGCGCGTCCACGCATTACACGTTCACCTGGAAGGACGCGGCGGATATGAAGTACACCGGGCTCAACAACAATTACGCGACCACCTTCTCCTCCTGGAAGGAGGAAGCGGCGGAAAGCTACCGCTTTGTGAACGGCGCCCTGTCCCGGGTGAGCGGCGCGGAGATGCTCCGCCATGACCGGCTCAGCGATACGCTGGCCCGCGTGACCTATTCCAACGGCACCGTGCTGTATGTGAACAGCGGGGAGCGGGAGGCCGCGGCGGACGGATACCGGATCCCGGCAATGGATTACCTGGCGGTCGGAGGAGATAAAGAATGACTGGCATCCGCAGAAAGAATCGTATTTTTCATCTTTCCTATGAGCAGAAGAACGCCGTGCGCGGGCTCTGGTTCATTCTCCCCTGGCTGATCGGCTTCCTGGTGTTCTACGCCGGATGCCTGGTGCAGCTGGGAGAGTTCAGCCTGTCCCGCATCGGCCTGGACGCCGCTGCGGGAATGACGAAGGAATACATCGGTTTCGGCAATTATATTGAGGCCTTCACCAGCCACGCCACCTTCAAGCAGACGCTGGCCTCCTCCGTGATCGATATGCTGATCGACCTGCCGATGATCATTTTCTTCAGCCTGTTTGTGGCCATGCTCCTGAACCGGCGGTTCAAAGGCCGGGCGCTGGTGCGCGCCATCTTCTTCCTGCCCATCATCCTCAGCGCGGACGCGGTGGGTTCCGCCATCACCCGGGCAACGGAGCTGGTGAACGCCGGCGTTTCCTCCGCAAGTCTGGAAACCGCCCAGGCGGGTACCGTCTCCGTGGCTTATTACATGGATCTTTTCGGCGACCTGGCCATTCCGCAGTCCGTCCTCGGCTACATTGTGGACGCGGTCAACCGGATTTCGTCCATCATCAAGGGTTCGGGCGTGCAGATCATCCTGTTCATCGCGGCGCTCCAGTCCATTCCCGGCTCCCTCTACGAGGTAGCCCGGATCGAAGGGGCCACGGGCTATGAGTCCTTCTGGAAGGTCACCTTCCCCATGGTCATGCCGCACATTATCACCAACACGATCTATACCGTGGTGGACCGGTTTTCCTCCGGGGAAGTGATCAAGCTGGCAACACGCACCTACAAGGAGCTGTATAACTACGGCCTGTCCTCCGCGTTCTCCGTGGTCTCCACGCTGATAACCATCCTCATCCTGGGGCTTATCGTCTACCTGCTCAACCGGCGCACCTTCTATTACAACTGACGGGGAGGGAGAAAGAACATGCACACCGGCAACGCCGCGCAAAGCGGAAAAATCACCTGGCAGGGCTTCCGGAATTCTCCCGCCTATGCCAACCGGCGGGATAAAACCCTCACCGGCATGAAGAACCTGGTGCTGGGCATCTTCCGGCTGATCGTCATTGTGGGCATCAGCTATGTCATCCTGGCGCCGGTGATCAATATCATCGCCAACTCCTTCTTTTCCCGTCAGGATTCCATCAATCCCATGGTCTTCACCATTCCCATCAGCCCAACGCTGGAGCGCTACACCATGGCGATCAAATACCTGGATTACCTGCCGATCCTCGGCAATACCATCCTGTATGTGTTCGGCATCACCCTGATCCAGCTGCTCATCTGCTCCATGGTCGGTTACGGCTTTGCCCGTTACCGGTTCCCGCTGAAGGGGCTGCTGTTCGGCTTTGTGCTGGTCATGATCGTGATCCCGCTGAACACGATCCAGTTCCCGCTTTATACAACCTTCCGGTTCTTCAATCCCCTGGGCCTTGTGGGGCTCTTCAACGGCGGCAAGCCGATCAACCTGCTCCAGACCGCCTGGCCAACGATGGTCATGTCCGTCTTCGGCTGCGGTCTCCGCTCCGGCCTGTATATCTATATTTTCAATCAGTTTTTCCGCGGCCTGCCCAAGGAGATTGAGGAGGCCGCCCTGGTGGACGGCGCGGGCACCGCGCGCACCTATTTCACCATCATGATGCCGAATGCGGCGCCGGCGGTCATCACGGTCGCGGTGTTCTCCATCGTCTGGCAGTATAACGATTCCTTTTTTGCCAACACCTTCAACATTTCCGATTCCATCCTCGTCACCCGGAAGCTGGAGTCCCTCATCAACGTCATCGCCAACGCGGAGAAGGTGCTCACCATCCGGGAGCAGCAGCTCTATTTTGACGCCGGCGTGGTGCTGGTGCTGGTTCCCGTTGTGGTCATCTACCTGGTGCTCCAGCGGCGGTTTATCGAGGGCGTGGAACGCTCCGGCATTGTGGGCTGAGCCCGCGCTGATTTGTTAATTACCCGGGATCGGGTAAAAAATAAAAGGAGGAAAGTCCCGTGAAGAAAATCATTTCCTGGTTGCTGGTTGCCGTGATGGCAATCGGTATGTGCTCCTGGGCGTCCGCCGATCCGGTGAACGTGCTTGACTTTGAGGACGGCGTGTTTGCCTTCCTCGGCGTCTCCGCCGTCAAACCGAACGCGGATGCCGCCGCGTCCCTGGAAGTTGTGGATTACAACGGTTCCAAGGCGCTGCGCGTCGCCGCTCAGGGGATCCCCTATGTGGCCCTGAATCTGGAGGGCCTGGCCGGCGAAAAGCTGGCGGATGTTGCCGGTGTCTCCTTTGATATCGGTGTTGACAAGGCCGCGGACGGCAAGTTCTACGCGGTTTCCGGCGTGGTGTACAGCTACACCGGCGAAAACGCGGATGAGAACAAGGCCGACTGGTCTGTCTATATGGAGAAGAAGAATCCGCGCAATGTAAAGATTGCTTTCAAGGCGCCGTTTGTTGCCGGTGCGGGCAATTATGTCATGATCTCCCGTGAGGACCAGGCCGGCGGCGAACCCGCCACCTTCTACCTGGACAACATCCGGTTCCTGGACGCGGAAGGAAACGCCATCGCGCTGGATCCCGCCGCGGTCTATGTGGCGGAAGCTTCCGAGCGGGATCTGAGCAACCTCGTAGCCCTGACGAACGCTGTTGAGTTCCCGGATTTCCACAAGTCCGCCGGCGCCTGGGCGCAGGACGGTCTGGAAATGCCGCAGGAAATCATTGACGCCCTGGTGCCCGGTTCCGTGGTGGAAGTGGAATATGCCAGCGCGGACGGTTCCATGTGGATTGTCATGCCCTGGGCAACCGCCGGCTGGATGCGCGTGGGCCAGGGAACGGCTGCCATCAACAACAGCAAGACCATCGCCCAGATTCCCTATGAGATGATCGAAGCGCTCTGCGGCGAGGACAAATCTACCTGGGGTGCCATGATGCAGTGCGAAAGTGCTTCCGACTGGGAAGTCTTCGCTGTGCGCGTGGGCCAGCGGGCGAACCGCATCGTGCTGAAGAACGCGGTGGAATTCCCCGGCTTCACCAAGTCCGCCGACGCCTGGGCGCAGGACGGCCTGGAAATGCCGCAGGAAATCATCGACGCGCTGGTGCCCGGTTCTGTGGTGGAGATCACCTACAGCTCCGAGGACGGAGATATCTGGCTGGTGATGCCTTGGGCAACTGCCGGCTGGATGCGCGTATCCCAGGGAACCGCAGCGAAGATGGGCGGCAAGGCTTATATCACCTATGAAGAGATTGCTGCGCTCTGCGGCGAGGACAAGTCCACCTGGGGTGCCATGATGCAGTGCGAAGGCTCCTCTCCCTGGGAGGTTTACGGCGTCCGTGTGGGCCAGAAAGCGGAATTCTTCGGCCTGACCAACCTGGTGGAATTCCCCGGCTTCACCAAGTCCGCCGACGCCTGGGCGCAGGACGGCCTGGAAATGCCGCAGGAAATCATCGACGCCCTGGTGCCCGGCAGCGTTGTGACCATCTCCTATGATTCTGAAGACGGCAACATGTGGCTGGTCATGCCCTGGGCGGCGGCCGGCTGGATGCGCGTGGGCAACGACGGCGCGGATGTGGCGGACGGCAAAATCGCACAGGTGACCTATGAACAGATCGAGGCGCTGTGCGGCGAGGACAAGTCCACCTGGGGCGCCATGATGCAGTGCGAAAGTTCCTCTGCCTGGAATGTTTATTCTGTGGCCGTTGGCCAGGCGATCAAATAATGACCTGATTTCTGGAAAGGAGAAACTGACTTATGAAAAAAATAACAGCGATGCTGCTGGCACTGGCTATGGTGCTTTCCCTGGCCGTGACGGCGCTGGCGGAAGATCCCCGGAATATCACCATCGGTCTGTGGTGGGATATCTACTATGACTCCAACGATGAATCCTGGGAAGACAATGAGGCCGCCACCGGCAAGGAAACCGACCTCATGCGCTTCGACAACGTGAAGAATATCGAGGACGCCTACGGTGTGACCTACGAATTCCAGAACCTGACCTACGCCGGCGTGCAGGATTCCGTGAACAACTCAATCCTGGCCGGCGAGCCGGACTGCGACGTGTACATGGTGGAACTGGGCTGGGGCGTTCCCGCCGTCATGAACGGCTACGCCATGGACCTGCGTGACGTGCTGGATCCCGATGATCCGCTGCTCACCCATAACGACACCGTCATGAACTATGTGGCCCTGGAAAGCGGCGCGGTTTCCCTGCTTACCGTCAACGGCGCTGAGGACCAGGTGGCTGCCACCTATCCGCTGGCTTTCAACCTGCAGATGATCGAAGAAGCCAACCTGGAGGATCCCCGGGAGCTGGCCGCCCGCGGCGAGTGGACCTGGGACAAGTTCCGGGAGTACTGCATCGCCCTGACCAAGGACAACGACGGCGACGGCGTCACGGATGTTTACGGCTACGGCGCCTGGATCACGGACTGCCTGCCCTACTGGTACATGTCCAACGGAACGACCCTGGCTTCCACCCCCAAGGAGAACCTGTCCTCCGTTGAAATGGGCGAAACCCTGAAGTTCCTCCAGGACCTGTGGCTTACGGACAAGGCGGCTTATCCGCTGCCCGCAGAAAACGGCTGGGACGTCTGCCGCTGGCTGTACCGTGACAAGAAGGTGGCCTTCACCACAACCGCCGCCTGGATCATGGCCAACTATGACGACTATAACTGGGACGGCAAGGCCGAAACCACCCTGGACTTCGACATGGTCTTTGTGGATTACCCCATCGGACCCCACGGCAACGCGGAAACGAACGCCACCAAGATCGCTGCCGGCAGCTTCTACTTCATCCCCGTCGGCATCGAGAATCCGAAACTGGTCTATGATGTTTTCCGTGCCTATCAGAACTGGTACCATGACGATACCGCTCTGCGGGATGATCCGGAAGAACTGGAATGGTGGTACACCACCACTTCCGACAAGCTGGACCTGCAGGAGTGGAACTTTGAAATCATGAAGAAGATGGGCGAAAAGACGGTGGTTGACTTTGCCGGCACCGTGCTGGAGCAGATGCCGCTGGTTGAATTCATCAACGGCGACCTGACCCCCGCTCAGCTGCAGGAGGAATACAAGCAGGTGGTTCAGGATACACTGGACCAGATCTTCGGAGCCTGATTCCGGAGCCCTGTTTTCCCAAAGGAAAGGGAGAGTCACAGGATTGTGACTCTCCCTCTTTTCATCCGTTGGTTTACAGTGCTTTGCGGATCAGCGCCAGCAGCTCGTCATAGGTTTCGCAGGCGGGCAGATCAGGATAATCCTTCTTGATCTGCTCGGTGGAGCGGAACAGGATGCCGGCCTTGCTGGCCTGGATCATGCCCAGGTCATTGTAGCTGTCACCGGTGGCGATGGTTTCAAAGCCGATGCTCTGCAGCGCCCTGACGGTGGTCAGCTTGCTCTTTTCCACCCGGATGCGGTAACCTGTGATCATGCCGTCTTCCCCCACCTCCAGCTCATTGCAGAAGATGGTGGGCCAGCCCAGTTTCTTCATCAGGGGAGAAGCGAACTGGGTAAAGGTATCGGACAGGATGATCGCCTGGGTTTCACTCCGGAGGGTATCCAGGAATTCTTTCGCACCGGGCATGGGATCGATGGTGGCAATGGTGTCCTGAATATCCTTCAGGCCCAGGCCGTGCTCCCGCAGGATGCCCAGCCGCCACTTCATCAGCTTGTCATAGTCCGGCTCGTCCCGGGTGGTGCGTTTCAGTTCCGGGATGCCGCTGGCCTGGGAGAAGGCAATCCAGATCTCAGGCACCAGCACCCCTTCAAGGTCAAGACATACAATATTCATAGACAATAATCAGCCTCAGACGGGAGTGAAGGCATCCTTTCCGAGACCGCAGACGGGGCAGACCCAATCCTCCGGGACGTCTTCCCAGGCAGTGCCGGGAGCGATACCGCCTTCGGGATCGCCAACTTCAGGATCATAGATGTAGCCGCAGGGACATTCGTACTTCATCGATTTTCATCCTTTCTTTTTATCTCAGTTGGAAGCGGCGAAACGCCGTTTCTTTTCTGGCTCCATCATAAGTGAACGGAAGGGTTTCGTCAAGCGTGAAAACAGCGGGAGTTCAAATGGACAAAGCCCCGGAATACTGATATACTTCATGCCATCAAAACCTGAATCCAAAGTCCATCCGGAAGACTATAAAAAGGAGGGAAACAGCCATGGCGGGAAAGCTGACGGTGGGTCTGGCGGCCCATGTGGACGCGGGCAAAACCACCCTGTCCGAAGCTATGCTGTTTCTCAGCGGCGCAGTGCGCCGCCAGGGCCGGGTGGATCACGGGGATGCCTTCCTGGATACGGAACAGATGGAGAAGGAACGGGGCATCACGATTTTCTCCAAGGAAGCACGGCTGACCTGGGGAAAAACAGACCTGACGCTGGTGGACACTCCCGGCCATACGGACTTCGCCGGGGAAACGGAGCGGGCCATCAGCGTGATGGATGCCGCGGTGCTGGTGATCAGCGCCACGGAGGGCGTCCAGTCCCATACCCGGACCCTGTGGAAACTGCTGGAGCGCAGCGGGGTGCCGGTAATCCTGTTTGCGAATAAAATGGACCGGTACGAGGGAAGCCGGAAGGAACTGATTACAGCGCTGGGCGCACTGTCTGACCGGATCGCGGATTTTACCGGAGATCCCTCAGAGGCGGCTGCCCTGTGCGATGAGACCTGCCTGGATCTGTACCTGCGGGACGGCGCTGTGCCTGAAAAACGGATCCGCTCCCTGATCCGGGAACGGAAGCTGTTCCCCTGCTTTTTCGGGGCGGCCCTGAAGAACGAGGGTGTGGAACCGCTGCTGGATTTCCTGGCCGGGTTCGCGGAGGAAAAAGAGTACCCGAAGGAATTCGGCGCGCGGGTGTACAAGATTGCCCGGGATCCCCAGGGAAACCGGCTGACCTTCCTGAAGGTGACGGGCGGGGAACTGAAAACCCGGGACCAGGTGACCGGCGGCACCGGAGAAAACAGCTGGACGGAAAAGATTGCCGAAATCCGGCAGTATTCCGGGGCAAGATATAGCGCGGCGCAGCGGGCGGCGGCCGGAGAACTGTGCTGCGTGACAGGACTGAGCAAAGCCATGCCCGGGGATGGCCTGGGCGCTGAATATATCAAAGGGGAGCAGACCCTGCGCCCCTGCTATGCCTGCCGGGTGATTCCCGGCCCCGGGGAAGACCTGCACAAGGTGCTGGACTGCCTGAAGACGCTGACGGAAGAGGAACCGCTGCTGCAGACAGAGTTTGTGGAAGCCCGGCGGGAGATCCGGGTGCACTCCATGGGAGACGTGTACCTGGAGGTTCTCCGCCGGCAGATGAAGGACCGCTTCGGGATTGAGATTTCCTTCGGCGAGACAAGCGTGTTGTACCGGGAAACCATTATGGCTCCGGCTGAAGGCGTGGGCCACTATGAGCCGCTGCGCCACTACGCGGAGGTGCACCTGTGGATGGAGCCCCTGCCCGCCGGCAGCGGCCTGGTGTTTGACACGGACGTGTCCACGGACGACCTGGCGCTGAACTGGCAGCGGCTGATCCTGACCCACCTGCAGGAAAAGATTCACCGGGGCATCCTGACCGGCGCCCCGATCACGGATATGAAAATCACCCTGATCGCCGGAAAGGCTCACCTGAAGCATACGGAGGGCGGGGATTTCCGGCAGGCCACCTACCGGGCGGTCCGCCAGGGCCTGATGAAGGCCGGATGCGTACTGCTGGAGCCCTATCTGTCGCTGGAAATCACCGTGCCCCAGGAAGCCCTGGGCCGGGTAATGAACGACCTGACCCTGATGGGCGGCAGGCCGGAAGGACCGGAGGACGCGGAGGAAGGACTCCGGAAGATTCGGGCTGTGGTGCCTGCTTCCGCCTGCCGGAACTATGCCCGGGACCTGAGCGCGCGGACCGGAGGGGCGGGACGGATGATTGCTTCCTTTTCCGCATACCTGCCCTGCGCGGAGGCGGAAAAGGTGATTGCGGAAAAAGCCTATGATCCGCTCCGGGACGTGATGAATCCGGCGGATTCCGTATTTTGCTCCCACGGTGCCGGGGTTTCGGTTCCCTGGGACCAGGTGGAGCAGTATATGCACCTGCCTTTAAAAGAGGAAAGGAAAAAAGCGGAAGCCGCTCCGGCTGTCCGGACGGTCGGCGCCGCGCCGTATCGGGGGACCGCGGAGGAAGAGGAAACCCTGCGGCACATCTTTGAAAAAACCTACGGACCGGTAAAGGCCCAGCGGCTGATGAACCCTGTGCCGAAGGAAACCCCGGCGGAAAAACTGCCGGAGGAGAAACGGACGCCGGCTCCGGAGGGCGAGATCCTGCTGGTGGACGGCTATAATGTGCTGTTTGCCTGGGATGAGTGGAAGGACCGGGTACAGGAAAACTTCGACGCGGCCCGGATGCAGCTGACGGAGCTGATGTGCGACTACGCGGGCATGACGGGACGGGAGGTTATCCTGGTTTTTGACGCCTACAAGGTGAAAGGGAATCCCGGATCCGCGGAAAAATACAAGAATATCTACGTGGTCTATACCCGGGAGGCACAGACCGCGGACGCCTATATTGAAAAAACCACCCTGCTGGCCCGGAACCGGGCGAGGGTGCGGGTGGTGACCTCCGACCGGCCGGAGCAGCTGATTGCGCTGGGCAATGAAGCGCTGCGCACTTCCGCCCGGGAATTCCGGCGGGAGGTGATCGGCGTGCAGGGAAGCGTTGCCGAATACCTGCAAAAAAACTACCGCCCTGGAACGGAACGTTCACTGGAGCGGCTGTATAAGGAAGCCTGGAAGAAATCCAGGGAGAATAATGACGCGTAGGGCCGGTTAAGCCGCAGGAGCCTCTCCTGCGGTTTTTGTTTCCTTCCGGCACAGGCACAGGTACAGGATCACCGTTACAATCGTGGTCGCCAGCAGTACGCAGGTGCCGAAGGAACTCAGGTTATAGGCAAGCCAGTTGTAGACGCCCTCCGGCAGCAGGGATTGAAAATGCCAGGGCTTGTCCATCGCGTACTGCATGATCCCGTTCAGCACATAGCTTATCAGGTAAATCACCAGGGCCCATCCCGGGAAGCGCCCGCTCCGCTGTTTCACCCTGTATCCGGCGCGGATGAACAGGATGAGCATCACCACCGCGGCCAGCACCTGGTCCACATGCACAAAGAAGAAAATCAGGCAGTCCAGCCGGGTCAGCTCCAGGAAGAGCCGCACGGCGCATACCAGGAAGACGAAGCGCTCAAAGCGCAGCCCCTCCGGCAGGGGGCGGCCCTTCCGTGCCCGCAGCGCCATGCAGCCGACGATCACGAGGATCATAAGTGCCGCGATGGTGCACACGGCCAGGTACCATACGCCCCAGCTGTCCTTCACCGCGAAGGGGAACCGCGCAAACAGGTCACCGTCCGTCATGTCCTGTAGGCCGATGTCGCGGAGATCCGCCAGTCCCAGTTCTCCCAGGAAAATTTCATCAAACCGCATCAGGGCTGCCAGTAATCCGGCGGGAAAGGCCAGCTGGTCCAGATACGCGGGGATTTCCCTGCGCTTTTTTGCGCGGAACAGCACCGGCGCCAGGCAGAAACCGATTGCGCCGCCGACGAAGGAAAACTGTTCCGGCACCAGCAGGAACCATTTGCCGGCACCGTTGGCCTTCAGTGCGGAATAGTTCAGCGCCACATAGACGCCCTTGGCAAAAAAGTAAGCCAGCACAAGGCCGGCAATAAAAATGCCCGCCGCCAGGGGCACGGAAAGCCCGTGCTTCCGGACGCTCAGCAGGAAAAGGGAACCTGACACCAGGATACTCAGTGCCAGGATCGCAAAATACAACGTTGTTGCAGAAAGCATATGGTTCACCAGCTCACAGGATTATTCAGCCGAGGCAAAATAGATGATATCGGTCAGTTTCCGCTGGGACTGATAACCCAGCTCGTTGACCTTGTTTCCTCTGAAGAAGAGCAGGGTGGAATCGCCGCCATCCAGGTTATAGGCGATCTTTACGTCCAGTGTTGCGACAAAATCGGCAAACTGATGGAGGGTCATGCCGCCGTTCTTCTGGGAAGGTCCGGCACAGCATACGACTTTGTAATGCAGGTGATCTACCTGGCAGATGCAGATCCGCTGACGGGGATCCATCCAGGCCATATTGATCCAGCGATCAGTGCCGCGGAAGTCGTCCACAGGACGGCCGTTTTCCACCAGGATCGGACCGAAAGAGAAGGAATTCAGCACCCGCTTGCCGTTGATATGCGCGGGAACTGATCCTTCCTGGGGTTGATGAATGCCTGTGAAATCGCCGTCTTCATCAACCAGGAGTACGTCCATCAGCAATGCATTCCACTTGCCGACAGGATCCAGGTTGTTCTCATACAGGGTTCCCTGGCGGACGATGTATCCCAATCCACGCTTTTCGGTGCTGCTGAAATAGTCCCCGTTGATGGCGAGTACGGCATTGGCACGCTCTGCCAGCCGGATGGCGTCCATCTGGCCTGTCGTTTCAAAAGAACCGTTCAGGCTGGCTGCAAGGGTGCGGAGCTGGGAAGCGTCTTTCAGGAGAATATCAGCAGTCCAATACTGACAATCTTCATAGACACCACTTCCGATGGAGACCGTGATGGTGGAATCGGAATAAGTATCATTGCCGGTATATCCGGAGGCCTTCGGCGCGCTGCCGATGGAATAATCAATGGGAAGCATATATCCCTTGTCTGAAAAATCCTGTGGAGCCAGCAGTTCCAGCGGCTCTTCCGATTCCGGAATGACGACATCCTCCGAAGGCCAGCTGTCTTCGAAGGGGACATACTCAGTCCGGGGGTGAAGATGGTTTTCACCAAAGTTTTTCAGGATCACTTCGTAATGGGGATCCCGTTTGGTCTGTGTGATCATCCGCCAGCCGCCGAGGGTGGAATAATGGGTGGTGTTGATATTGGTGTTCGGGAAGGCAGCGCGGATTGCGTCCACATCCTCACCGACGGGAACAGCGTTAATCTTCCGGCAGGAATACATCCAGAGCCGCTTCAGATTGGGAAGCTTCAGCACAGGGCTCAGATCCTCGATCCGGTTGAAGCACAGATTCAGATCCATCAGGTGATCGAGTCCTTCCAGCGGGGAGATATCCAGGATTCTGTTCTTGAACAGTTCCAGATATTCCAGATGCTTCAGAGAAGCAATGGGAGTGATATCTTCAATCGTGTTGCAGGCTACGATCAGGATCCGGAGGTTGGGCAGATCATACAGAAAGTCCAGATTGGTGACGTTGTTATGGCCTACATCCAGTGCCATGAGGTTCCAGCAGTATTTCAGTACGGAAAAATCCTCACTGTTGTGCTTTGCACTGGTGTCGTTATGCAGCGTGGACCAGGAAGTATAGTCCGTACGCACCAGGTGCTCATGATCCCGGTTGCGGATCACCATGGTCCAGCCCCAGCGCATATCAGGATAGCGGGCAGCCAGCATATCACACTGGTCAGCGGTCATCCGGTTTTGCCACATATCTACCTGCCGAAGGGACGGCATCTGGTCAAGAAATGCGGTAAAGGCATCAAAGTCTGTAACGACAAAATTACCGAGGTCAATATACTCGGCATCCTGGGGGTAATCAGTTCCTTCATAAGAAATGGTCGTTCCGTCTGCGCTGGCGAAAAGCGGAAGAACCAGCAAAAGCAGCAGAAGGAGTAACAGAACGTGAAAATTGCAATGTTTATTGTCCATCTTGTTCCTGGTACCGTGCGCGGTTGAAATTGTCTGCCAGGTCGGCGACATTTTCAAGCACTTTGTCCGGCTCTTTGATGTTGTTTGACTGGGGAGTGTTCTTTTTTATCCAGAGACCGATAACTGCAAGTACAACGAGAACAGCAAAGAAAACGATCATAAAAGTTCCGAACATCGTACGGTACACCTCCTGAATACATAATTTAGTGAGATTTTACGCGGATATTATAATAAATCACCGGGGTGATTTCAAGCTGACGCAGGCCGGGCGTCAGACTACAGGGATCCCTTCTTCCGGCAGCTCCAGTTCTTCTTTCGGATAGTCGAGGACGTGTTTGTCGATCTGGTTTACATACGCGGACACGGGATCCGTCGGATCATAAAAAACAGGGATTTTCCGGCCGAGGAAGTTTTCCTTTCCGTATTTCCGCAGGATAAAGCGGGTGGCGTCTGCATGCGTCTCATAGGGAATGTCATTCACCGTATACTGAATGGTACAGTGGAACAGGGTGACTGGATCGTCGTCCAGGTCCAGGTGGGTTTCCCCGATGATCCGGGTGAGGGTACCCGTGGCCAGACCCGTGGCCCTGCGGTGCAGCGTATGGATGCGGTAGGCAGAATGCAGCCGGGGAGCGGCGGCAGACAGCAGCATAAGGATCAGGATACCGAGCGTGAGCCAGGTGTCCCGGGTGGCATGGCGTGTTTCTATATCCCGGAGGATCTGCCAAAGAACGAAGAAGAGCACCACGCCGAAGATGATCCGCAGGCCGACGGCGAGTGCGAGCGACGCTTTGGAGCCGCGGAAGGAGGCAAACCAGCGACTGAGCACGAGCATGTACAACAGTGCAAGGGTACCGCAGACCATGGCCAGGGTCGCGAACAGGGTGGTGGCTGTCGGAAGCGCTTCGTACTGAATGTATGCGGTGATCAGCAGGCACAGGATGCCATGGGAAAAAACCAGAAGTGACGGCCGCTTTTTTTGAACGGCTTTATATACCAGCCAGTTCAGGATGACTGCGGCTAAAGCGGCCAGAAGGATCAGGAAGGCAGCCGTACCGGAAAGACAGGCAGCCTCGCCGATGGGACGCCTGAGGAAGATGATACACAGTGCCGGGGCAAGTGCATAAAAAAGCAGAAACCTTGGGAAAACTGTCAGGAAGAACTTTTTCAGAGCTCGCAGCAGGTCGGATTTGTTCATAAAAACAGCCTCCGTATTTTTATCAAACTATAACAAACACCTCATTCCGGATACAGAATAGCAGGGTTAACCAGTATATAAAAGGTTTGAATTCGCAAAATAATTCCCGCTATTTTGCATTTGTCCTGTTTTTTTGCACATATTTTCATTGTACAGACCTAAAAACAGGGCAGGACAAAAGTCCTACCCTGCCGGAAATGCTGTTATTATTTACCGAAGTACCGCTCCAGCAGACCCTTGAAGGCCTTGCCGTGGCGGGCTTCGTCGCGGGCCATTTCATGCACGGTGTCATGGATGGCATCCAGGCCCAGCTCCTTGGCTTTCTTGGCCAGGTCGGTCTTGCCCTGGGTGGCGCCGTTTTCGGCTTCCACGCGGACGCGGAGGTTTTCCTTGGTGCTGGGGGAGAGCACTTCGCCCAGCAGCTCGGCGAACTTGGCGGCATGCTCAGCTTCTTCAAAAGCGGCAGTCTTCCAATATTCAGCGATCTCCGGATAGCCTTCACGGGCAGCGGCGCGGCCCATGGCCAGGTACATGCCGACTTCGCAGCATTCGCCTTCGAAGTTGGAACGCAGACCGGCTTTGATTTCTTCCGGAACGTCCTTGGCAACGCCGACCACATGCTCGGCAGCCCAGGTCATTTCGCCTTCCTGTTTGATGAACTTGGAACCGGGAACTTTACAGACGGGGCACTTCTCGGGCGGTTCGGGCCCTTCATGTACGTACCCGCATACGGGACATACCCACTTCATAATGACTACCTCCATATTCTTAATAGTAAAAATGTCTTTTCCGGCCACTTGCCTGGTCAGATTATACCATTGAAAACATTGTAAAGTAAAGAAAGAAATCAGGTCAGAAAAACTTGCTTTTGGTTGAAATGTATGGTAAAATCCATCCGATTACGCACCTTTTCCCTGCGACTGCTTGTGCCGCACACCGCGGTGGCCGGCCGCACAAGGGAAAGGGGTGGAAAATAACAAGGAGGGAACCCCTATGGCAGTCATTTCCATGAAACAGCTTCTGGAAGCCGGCGTACACTTTGGTCATCAGACCCGCCGGTGGAACCCGAAGATGGCGCAGTACATCTTCACCGAACGTAACGGCATCTACATCATCGACCTGCAGAAGACAGTCCGCAAGGTTGATGAAGCTTATGCTTTCGTCCGCGACATCGCGATGGAAGGCAAGAGCATCCTGTTCGTCGGCACCAAAAAGCAGGCCCAGGAATCCATTGAATCCGAAGCCAAGCGCTGCAACATGTTTTATGTCAACAACCGCTGGCTGGGCGGTATGCTGACTAACTTCAAGACCATCCGCACCCGTATTGAGCGCCTGAACCAGATCGACAAGATGGAACAGAGCGGTCAGTTCGACGTGCTGCCCAAGAAGGAAGTTATCAAGCTGATCCACGAGCGGGAAAAGCTGGAAACCAACCTGGGCGGTATCCGCGAGATGAAGAAGCTGCCCGGCGCTCTGTTCGTTGTGGACCCCCGCAAGGAGCACATCGCCGTGACCGAAGCCCGCATCCTGGGCATCCCGATCGTGGGCATTGTTGATACCAACTGCGATCCTGACGAAATCGACTACGTGATCCCCGGCAACGACGACGCTATCCGCGCTGTGAAGCTGATCGCCGGCAAGCTGGCCGATGCTGTGCTGGAAGGCAAGCAGGGCGAGCAGGTTGAAGCTGAAGCTGAAGAAGCTCCCGCTGAAGCCGAAGAGAAGCCCGCCGAGGAAGCTACCGAAGCTTAATCATTAACGGCTTGAACCTCTGACAAATAGAATAAGTATATTAGAGAGGATTGATTAATATGGCAGCAATTACTTCCGCTATGGTTAAAGAGCTGCGCGAGCGCACCAGCGCCGGCATGATGGATTGCAAAAAGGCTCTGGTTGAGAGCGACGGAGATATGGACAAGGCCATTGAATGGCTGCGTGAAAAGGGACTGAGCCAGGCTGCCAAGAAGGCCAGCCGTATCGCCGCTGAAGGCGTTGTGGCTCAGTACACCAACGATGAAGGCACCATCGGTGCGATCGTCGAAGTGAACTGCGAAACCGACTTCGTTGCCAAGACCGATAACTTCATCGGCTTCGCCAACAAGGTTGCCAAGCAGGTTGCTCTGGCTAACCCCGCTGATGTGGACGCCCTGATGGCCCAGGCTTTCGTGGACGACAACAGCAAGACCATTTCCGACCTGGTCAGCGATGCGACCGTTGCGATCGGTGAGAAGATCTCCGTCCGCCGCTTCAGCCGCTACGAGACCACCGGTGTGGTTTCCACCTACATTCACCTGGGTGGCAAAGTCGGCGTTATGGTCGAAGTTGCCGCTGATGCTGCCGGCCGTGCCAGCGAAGACGTGAAGACCTTCGCTCATGACCTGGCTCTGCAGATCGCCGCTGCCAAGCCCGAGGCTGTCCGCCGCGAAGAAGTGGACGTTGAGAAGCTGGAGAAGGAAAAGGAAATCCTTCGCGCCCAGGCTCTGAACGAAGGCAAGCCCGAGAAGATCGTCGATCGTATGGTCGAAGGCCGTATCGAAAAGTACTACAAGGAAGTGTGCCTGCTCGAGCAGCCCTTCGTCAAGGATCCCGATAAGAACATCAAGGGTCTGATGGGCGAGATCGCCAAGGCTGCCGGCGCTGAACTGGATGTTGTGAAGTTCAGCCGCTTCGAGCGCGGTGAAGGCATCGAAAAGCGGAAGGATGACCTGGCCGCTGAGATCGCCGCGATGCAGAAGTAATAAAACAGAAGAAAAGGGCTGTCTGATGACAGCCCTTTTTTCTTAAATGAATACTTAAAACTTAAAAATTCTATATGCTTAAGGTGGTGAGAAGATGAAGATTGGACTTTTGATCGCAATTACCCGGGAACTGGAGGCTTTCCTGCAGAGCGGGGAAGAGCGGACCGAGGAGATTGTGGCGGGCAGAACTATCTACAAGACCCGGATGGAAGGCCATGAAATCTATGCCGTATGTTCCGGCTGCGGAGAGATTGATGCGTCCTCTGCAACCATGCTGCTGATCGTGAAATACGGCTGCGAACTGATCCTGAATTTCGGCGTGACCGGCGCCTTGCTGGAAGACCTGAAGGTGGAAGACCTGTTCGTGGCAGAGAAGGCATGGCATTATGATTTCGATATCACTGCCTTCGGCGGCACTGAGAAACTGGGCCAGTACTCGGAGTATCCTGATGAATTCATTCCCCTGGATGCAGGCCTGGTGAACCTTGTGACGGAGAAGATCCCCGGAATCCGGAAAATCGCGGTAGCCAGCGCGGATAAGTTCGTGGAAGACAGGAATGAGAAACTGCGCCTGCGTGAATCCGGCTGCGGCCTGTGCGAGATGGAACTGGCGGGTATTGCCCGGGTATGCGAGCGCAGCGGCGTAAAGTGCCTGTCCATCAAGTGCATCAGCGACGCGTTTGACGGAACCGGAGCGGATTTTGAGAAGAACGTAAGAAACAGCGCGGCGAAAGCGTTCAGCGCAATCCGGGAAGTACTTAAAGCGCTCTGATCCTTGTATGATTTATGAATTAATGGTTGTACAAGATTTGAGGAATATGGTATACTTAATCGGTTACCAATAACAATACTATCAACCTGAGACAGGAGGAACCGATTCACATGCAATACACCAAAGAAGTGGAAGAAATGGTCTGTGTTGCGAAGGGTCCGAATCATGGCCCCGCGCCTATTCCCGAAGAGGGAAAATGGATTCAGGCCAAGGAGATTAAAGATATCTCCGGTTATACTCACGGCATTGGCTGGTGCGCTCCCCAGCAGGGCACCTGCAAACTGAGCCTGAACGTGAAGAACGGCGTCATCGAGGAAGCACTGGTGGAGACCATCGGTTGCTCCGGTATGACCCACTCCGCCGCTATGGCCAGTGAGATTCTGCCCGGCAAGACCATCCTGGAAGCCCTGAACACCGACCTGGTGTGCGACGCTATCAATACCGCTATGCGCGAACTGTTCCTGCAGATCGTGTACGGCCGCACCCAGAGCGCCTTCTCCGATGACGGTCTGCGCATCGGCGCCGGTCTGGAAGACCTGGGCAAGGGCCTGCGTTCCATGGTCGGTACCATGTACGGCACCCGCGAAAAGGGCACCCGTTACCTGGAAATGACCGAAGGTTATGTTGTCAAGATGGCACTGGACAAGGACGATCAGGTCTGCGGCTACCAGTTCCTGAGCCTGGGCAAGATGATGGACGCCATCAAGAAGGGCATGTCCCCGAACGAAGCGTACGAAAAGAACCTGGGCACCTACGGCCGGTTCAAGGCTGAAGACGGCGCGGTCAAGTGGATTGACCCGCGTAAGGAATAAGGGGAGGTGTGAGACAAATGGCTTTGTTTGAAAACTATGAAGGCCGCATGCCTCAGCTGCAGCCTGTTCTGGACAAGTACGGATTCAAAAACTTCGAGGAAGTTAAAGCTTTTACCAACGGCAAGGGCGTTGACGCTTACTCCATCGTGGAGAGCACCCAGCCCATCTGCTTTGAGAACGTGAAGTGGGCCTATGAACTGGGCGCCGCTATCGCCATCAAGGAAGGCGCCAAGAACGCTGCTGAAGCCGCCAAGTGGATCGGCACCGCTCTGCAGGCCTTCTGTATCCCCGGTTCTGTTGCGGACCAGCGCCAGGTCGGTATCGGCCACGGCAACCTGGGCGCCATGCTGCTGGACGAGGAAACCGAATGCTTCGCTTTCCTGGCCGGCCACGAATCCTTCGCTGCTGCTGAGGGCGCCATCAAAATCGCCCTGAACGCCAACAAGGTTCGTAAAAAGCCCCTGCGGGTTATCCTGAACGGCCTGGGCAAGGACGCCGCCATGATCATTTCCCGGATCAACGGCTTCACCTATGTGCAGACCAAGTATGACTATCTGTCCGCTGACGTGAAGGAAGATCACGCGCTGACCGTTGTCAAGAAGACCGCTTACTCCAACGGTGACCGTGCCAAGGTTAACTGCTACGGCGCGGACGATGTGCGTGAAGGCGTTGCCATCATGTGGCACGAGGGCGCGGACATCTCCATCACCGGTAACTCCACCAACCCCACCCGTTTCCAGCATCCCGTTGCGGGCACCTACAAGAAGGAACGCTGGGAAGCCGGCAAGAAGTACTTCTCCGTGGCTTCCGGCGGCGGCACCGGCCGTACCCTGCATCCCGACAACATGGCTGCCGGTCCTGCCTCCTACGGTATGACGGACACCATGGGCCGTATGCACTCTGACGCGCAGTTCGCCGGTTCCTCCTCCGTCCCCGCTCACGTGGAGATGATGGGTTTCCTGGGCGCCGGTAACAACCCCATGGTCGGTATGACCGTTGCTGTGGCTGTGGCTGTGCAGGAAGCAATGAACAAGTAAATCCAAATGATCAACACTCCCGAAGATTCTTCGGGAGTGTTTTCATTTGGAAATGAATACTGAAAACTTAAGACTTAAAACTTAAAAATATGGAGGTTACTGCCATACACTCCGGTGATCGTTGTCAGGCTTGCGAAAAGGGAAAGGGTATATTAAAATACATGCGTATGTGCACCTCGTGGAGAAACGGAGGTCGGAATCATGAGCGGACAGAAAACGGTCTGGGTAACCGGTGCTTCCAGCGGACTGGGACTGCACACCGCGATGCAGCTGCAGAAAGACGGCTGGCGCGTGATTGCCGGCGCCCGTAGCTTTGAAGAAGGCGAAACCGACGGCATGTACCGGCTGAAGCTGGACGTGACGGACGAAGAAAGCGTCCGGCGCTTCTGCGAGAAGGCGGCTGAGATAGCTCCGCCGGATGCCCTGGTGCAGTGCGCGGGCATGCTGGTGCTGGGTTCCTGCGAGGAGACCGGAACCGAAGAGTTCCGCCGGGTAATCGACACCAACTACCTGGGCATGGTCCGGGTAAACCGGGCTGTGCTTCCGATCATGCGGGCACAGGGCGGCGGCAAGATTGTGATGTTTTCCTCCATCAACGGCCTGCTGGGCATTCCTTTCCAGAGCGCCTATACGGCGAGCAAGCATGCCATTGAAGGATACGCGGAGTGCCTGGCCCTGGAGGTTAAGCCTTTCGGCATCCAGGTGATGCTGGTGGAGCCCGGGGATCACCGGAGCGGAAGTGACAAGTACCGTCCCCACGCGGCAGCCATGAACGACAATTCTCCCTATGCCGCGGAATACGAAAGCTCGGTATCCGTCATTGCCCATGACGAACATAACGGATCCGATCCGGACGTGCTGGGCCGGAAGATAGCCCGGACGCTGGATAAAAAGAAGATTCCCTTCCGGAAACGGATTGCCAGTCCGGATCAGCACCTGGCGGTGTATGTGCACAAGCTGCTGCCGGCGAAACTGAATGCGGCGATCCTGAGACAATATTACATTCGAAAGAAGAAACCGTAATGAAGATGATGAAACGACTGCTGGCCCTGACCCTGACGATACTGCTTTTGCTGCCTGGATTATCCGGCGCCGAAGGAACGGAAAAGGACGGCTGGCATTTTGACGAAAAAGGATTCCTGACCGGAGACGACAATCCCGGAGAGGAATACATCCTGGAGGATGAAAAACAGGGCATCTGGCAGTATGCTTCCAAGGACCTGTCCATCAAAGTGACCCGGTTCGAGGAGAAGACCAAGAAGAAAAAGAAGCAGATATACTGTGTGGCGGATATCTGGTGCTCCGAGGCATCTCCGCTGGGAGCGATCCAGTCCGCCCCCAAGGAAAGCCTGAAGCTGAAGGGCGTGGCCTATGCGGGCATCGAACAGCGCCATGTGGAGGACCTGATTGCAAAGAATCCGTCCATCCTGGCTGTATCCGATGACATGTACGGCCTGCGGATTACTCCTGTCAGTAAAGGAAAGACGAAGTATGATTATCATGGCGTAGTCATCCGCAACGGTGAAGTGATTGCGACCAAGACGCGGAACAGCCAGAAGAAACGGAGCTGGCCGAACCTGGATACCATGGCGGTGTACCAGGACGGCAGCATGAAGGCCTTTGACTGCGACGCGCTGACTGCGGAAGAGTACCTGGAGCAGGGCGCGGTGCATGTGTTTGCTTTCGGACCCTGGCTGTTGTCCGGGGGTGAGGTGCATCCGAAACTGGAAAAGATCAACAACTATTCGGAACCCCGGGTGGCACTGGGCATGATCGAGCCCTATCACTATATCCTGATCGTGACCACGGGACGGCCCACCAATAAGTACCAGGGATACAAGCTGACCTGGCTGGCTGACAAGATGAAGGAATACGGCTGCACGGAAGCCCTGAACCTGGACGGCGGAGCCACCGTGGCCCTGGCATTCAACAACAAGATCATTCTCCACGGCGACATGGAAGCCAAAACGCTTCGGAACCTGGGAAGCATGATCGCATGGGGAATAAAATAATGCAAATGAAAAGTTATCGGCCTGAGGAGATTTCCACAGGCCGATTGCTATGTAACAAAGGGGACAAGGCGCTGATGTGACAGTTGGTCTGTCCCTGCTGTCACATCCATGCTCCTCTCACAGACTTGGTTTTATGATATAAACAAGCTAACACAGTTTATCACTGTGGACAATAACGTTCTTCTTTATTTATTCGACGAATGGTTGAGTCGGGCTTGTTCCTTTATTTCTTCCCGAATATCTTCAGGGCTGCCCCGGCTTTTTTGCAGACCTCGACCAGGAACAGGCAGATGGCGCCGTAAAGTATATAGGGAAGGAACGTTGACAGGAATACGGAGAAAGAGAAATTGATTTGCTGGACGTCGTTAATGTAATAGTTGGTCGGAAGACGACCCGCCATGATCGCAAGGATCAGGCCGCCGAGGGTGATGATGCCCGCTGCAACGGTGAGGAGTATGACCACCCAGTCCTTTTCTTTTTTCTCAATCAGTTTTGCTGTGGGGATGGGAGAACTCTGTTTCAACTTGGTGAGAACGGATTCGGGAATCTGCTTTTCTACGGCGGCAAATTCCTCTTCACTCATTTCCACCGGAAGCTTTTTCAGGACATAGTATTTCCAGTCAGAATACTTGGTAAGGTTGCTGTCGGTTGCCTTGTAATATTCGTATTCTTCCCGGGTGACTTCAATATAATCCTTTTTGCTCTCTAGGAGACCTGCATACTCAAGCACCCTGTAGCGGTACCTGGCCTCAGCCAGTTCCTTTTGATGTTCGCAATCGTTCAGGTATTCCCGTACCTTATCCTGCATAGAGCTCACTCCTTATTTTTGTGTCGATGGGAAGATGGTTATGGGGCAGTATGGAAAAACGCAACTCTTATGTAATCATTATATAAAAATACATACAATTTGCAAGAAGTGAGTCCGGACTCGCTCCTACCTCCTATCCGCAACCTCAATCGTCGCACTGCTCCCTTGGAGCGGTCGCATTGCTCGTTTCGGCAAGGATTCGCGCGCGCACCGCGGGCGGAATTCCTCGTGCCCGGGGCTGCCGCCCGTTCTCCACTGAAAACTGTCCACTGGACAGTTTTCCGGGCGTTCCGAACCCCGCGCACCGCGCACAACAGGACTCCGGGTCACTTCCTGCTTCGCAGGATAGCCCACTGGGTCACCGCTTCCTTCACTCCCCTCCTACCTGATCGGTATCCCTTGATTTATAAGCGATCATGAGGTATAATGCGCAGGCGCCTTACGCGCGGTGAGTTCGAGACCTTCCTCACCTAAAACAAAACTAAAGGATGGGATTATTATGAGAAAACTGTCAACTAAGGAACTAACCATTAGCAGCATGATTGCCGCGCTGTATGTGGTACTGACCTGGGTCGCAAACCTGGCCGGCTTGGCCAGCGGCGCCATTCAGGTTCGTCTGTCTGAAGCGCTGACGATTATGCCGGTCTTTACGGCTGCTGCTGTACCCGGCCTGACAATCGGCTGCGTGTTGGCAAATATCCTTTTTGGCCTGGGTCCGGTGGATATTCTCCTGGGCAGCGTGGCCACGTTGCTGGGAGCGATCGGAACCCGCCTGCTGAAGGATAAGCCCCTGCTGGCCTGGATTCCGCCGGTGATCAGCAATATGCTGATTGTACCTATCGTATTGTTGATTTATCATTTCCCGGATGTTTCGGTCACCATTCCGTTTACCCAGACAACGATCAATGCCTCCGGTTATCTTCCCCTTATGATCACTGTGGGAATTGGTGAGATTATAAGCTGCGGTGTGCTGGGCCTGCTCCTGTGGAGATCCCTGAAGAACATTCCGGCGATCAAAGAAATGAAATAAGTTTGCTGAAACAAAAACCCCCGCTTTTCCCTAAGGTCTCGGGAAAGACGGGGGTTTTTTCAATTAACAATTAACAATGAATAATTATCCGCTGCGACGGGGGAGATTTCTCGACTCCCCGGGGCTGATACCCGCAACTTCAATCGTCGCGACTGTCCCCCGGACAGATCGCTCGTTTCAGTTGACCTCACCGCCTGCAAAGCATCCGCCACTGGCGGTTGCAGGTGGTTTGCCCCGTTCTCCACTGAGAAAGAGCCACTGGCTCTTTCTCCGGGCGTTCCGAACCCCAGAATGACAATGTGGAGGCAGCGGAGAAGAGAAATGTGACAACAGGGACAGACTAACTGTCACGTTCCTTTGGAATGATGACAGTTAGTCTGTCCCTGTTGTCACATTTCGCATAACGGGCGGGATGTTTTGCTTTTGGTGTTGTGGAGGCAATGGAGAGCGGAAACGAAAAGATGACAGAGCAACAGATCAACTGTCACATAACGAAAAGGAGCAGTTCGATTGAACCGCTCCTTTTGATTGGCTGTAACACTATATCATTCTGCATTCTTAATTCTGCATTGCTGTATCACAAATATCATTTGTGATACAGCTTATGGCTCTGGTAGCCGGGATCACAGGTCAGGGTGACGCCCAGACGGCGGAAGGTGTTGTCGTCCACCGCGGGGAGAATGACCGTGGAGTGGGCTTCGCAGTTCTTCAGCTTCGGCAGTTTGCTCAGGGCCCGGGCGGCGTTGTAGTTGGTAGCCGCGGAAACGGACAGGGCAACAAGCACTTCGTCAGAATGCAGACGCGGGTTGTGGTTGCCCAGGTACTTGCACTTCAGATCCTGTACGGGCTCGATAACTTCCGGAGAGATCAGGTGGGCCTTCTTCGGGATCCGGGCCAGCTTCTTCAGCGCATTCAGGATGACCGCGGCGGACGGTCCAAGCAGATCCGTGGTCTTGCCGGTGACGATCTCGCCGTTGGGCAGTTCAATGGCCAGGGCGGGATGACCGGTGGTTTCCGCCTTGGCACGGGCGGCGGCCATCACGGGACGGAGTTCCGCTTCGTTCAGGTTCAGCTGCTTCATGAGCAGCAGGATCTTTTCGGCTTCCTCTTTGGCGGCATGGCCCTGCAGGAAGGAGCAGCGGGCGGTGTAGTACCGGCGGATGATTTCCTTCTCGGCAGCCTCACGGCAGGCATCGTCATCGGTGATGCAGTAGCCTACCATGTTCACGCCCATGTCAGTCGGGCTCTTGTAGGGGGACTTGCCCCACACATGCTCGAACAGCGCATTCAGCACCGGGAAGATTTCGATGTCCCGGTTATAGTTGACGGTCGTCTGGCCGTAGGCTTCCAGATGGAAGGGGTCGATCATGTTCACGTCGCTCAGGTCCGCGGTGGCAGCTTCGTAAGCCACGTTGACCGGATGCTTCAGCGGCAGGTTCCAGATGGGGAAGGTTTCAAACTTGGCGTAGCCGGCCTTAATGCCGCGGCGGTTTTCCTGGTACAGCTGGCTGAGGCAGGTGGCCATCTTGCCGCTGCCGGGTCCGGGAGCGGTTACCAGCACCAGGGGGCGGGTGGTTTCCACATAATCGTTCCGGCCGAAACCGTCATCGCTGACGATGTGTTCAATATTGGTGGGATATCCTTCAATGGGGTAGTGACGGTAGGTTTTGATGCCCTGGGCGTTCAGCCGCTGCTCAAAGGCGACGGCGGCGGGCTGGCCGGCCCAGCGGGTGAGCACCACGGAGCCCACGTACAGGCCGATGCTCCGGAAGGCGTCGATCAGCCGCAGGGTGTCCAGGTCGTAGGTGATGCCCAGGTCCCCGCGGATTTTGCTGGTTTCGATGTCGTTGGCGTTGACCGCGATCAGGATTTCTTCCTTGTCCTTCATCTTCAGCAGCATCTGGACCTTGCTGTCCGGCTGGAAGCCGGGAAGAACGCGGCTGGCGTGGAAGTCGTCAAACAGCTTGCCGCCCAGCTCCAGGTAGAGCTTGCCGCCGAATTCGTCGATGCGCTGCATAATGCGCTCAGACTGCATCCTGGTATATTTGTCATGGTCAAAACCGAGCTTCATCTTCCGTCTCTCCCCCTTGTCAAGAACGATCAAAACAACAAAAGATATTTTACGCTTTCAGGGCGTTTCAGGTCAAGGTGTATACGAATCATAAGGCAAAAAAATACAATGTAACCTGCCGGACAAAGAAAAACAAAAACCGGCAGGGAAAGAAACCTGCGGCTCTTGCTTTTCATGGCGGAAAACGGTATACTATGCATTGCCGTTTGCGCGATGAGGATTGGGTCCTGTGCGATCCTCCGGTGTGAACCCTGTCAGGTCCTGACGGAAGCAGCAGTAAGCGCTTGCGAGGATGTGCTGCAGGGGTGCCCGGTCTGAGCGCAGGCGGTTTTTTTTCTGTTCCGGGCATTGTATGCATATGGAAATATTGCTATACTTGCTTGGTGCAATTTTCTAGAGAGAAGGGTGATTTGCAATGGAACTGGAACTGATCCGTCAGGCTGATCCTGAAGTAGCCGAGGCCATCGGGCTGGAGCTGAACCGTCAGCGGACCCATGTGGAACTGATTGCCAGTGAGAACTTTGTTTCTCCGGCGGTGATGGCTGCCATGGGTACCTGCCTCACAAACAAATACGCGGAAGGCTATCCGGGAAAACGCTATTACGGCGGATGCGAGTGCGTGGATATTATCGAAGACCTGGCCCGCACGAGGGCCTGCAAGCTCTTCGGCGCTGAACACGCCAACGTCCAGCCCCACAGCGGCGCCCAGGCAAATATGGCTGTCTACTTCGCCATGCTGAAGCCCGGCGATACGGTCATGGGTATGGGCCTGTCCAACGGCGGCCACCTGACCCACGGCAGCCCCGTGAATATGTCCGGTTCCTATTTCAATTTCGTTCCCTACGGCGTTTCTTCCGAAACCGAAATGATCGATTATGAAGATGTCCGCCGCATTGCCCTGGAATGCAAGCCGAAGATGATCGTCGCCGGTGCCTCCGCTTATCCCCGTGTGATTGATTTCCCGAAACTGCGGGCAATCGCGGATGAAGTCGGCGCCCTGCTGATGGTGGATATGGCTCACATCGCCGGCCTGGTGGCTGCCGGTGAGCATCCCAGCCCCGTCCCCTTTGCTGATTTTGTGACAACCACCACCCACAAGACCCTGCGCGGTCCCCGCGGCGGTATGATCCTGTGCCGGGAAGAGTATGCCAAGGCTATTGACAAGGCCATCTTCCCCGGAACCCAGGGCGGCCCGCTGGAGCATGTGATCGCCGGTAAGGCTGTCTGCTTCGGCGAAGCGCTGAAGGAAGACTTCCGGACCTATCAGCATCAGATCATCCTGAACGCGAAGGCCATGGAAAAGACCTTCCGTGAAGAAGGCGTCCGCATGGTGTCCGGCGGAACGGACAACCACCTGCTGCTGCTGGACTTCACCGGTACGGAAATGACCGGCAAGCAGATGGAAAACCTGCTGGAAGAAGCCAACATCACGGTGAACAAGAACACCGTGCCCAATGAGACCCGCAGCCCCTTCGTGACCAGCGGTATCCGCGTGGGTACTCCCGCCGCCACCTCCAGGGGTCTGAAGGAAGCGGAATTTGCCAAGGTTGCCAGCTGGATCGCTAAGGTCCTGCGCGAGGGCGAAGCCGCCGTTCCGGAAATCAAGAAGCAGGTCGAAGCCATGATGGCCAACTACCCGCTGTACGCGTAAGAAAGACATCCTCACGGACTGCCGAAAGGCAGTCCGTTTTTTGTTTGTACTTTATGAATAAGTTCGTACTTTTGTTGCACAAATGCAGCTTGTACGAAAACAGGCTACGGCCCTGAGATGTAGATATTGTCTCATTTTTTGCCGTAAAAGACAGGGGAAAAATCCCTGAAACCTTTTTATTGTAAGGGGTAGCGCTTTTCCAAAATCTGTGATATAATGTGTCAAAGTGTGAGCTTCATAATAGCGAACCAATGAAGACACTAGGCTATCTTTATGCCTGTCGTGTTTTCTGAAATTGTTGAATATTTGTACGTACGAAAGGAGGTTCACTGTGGGCACGAAGAGTCAGGAAAAGGAAGCTTCACGGCTGCGGATTGTCTCTCTTGGTGGTGTGGACGAAATAGGCAAAAACATGTATGTTTTTGAATACGAAGATGACATCATCGTCGTGGACTGCGGCAGCGTGTTCCCGAAGGAAGACATGCTGGGAGTGGACCTGGTGATTCCGGACATCACCTATCTGATGGGGAAACGGGATCATATCCGCGGTTATCTCTTTACCCATGGCCATGAAGACCATATCGGCGCAACTCCCTATATTTTAAAACAAGCGCCTTCGCATATATACGGCACCAAGCTGACGATGGCGCTGGTGGATCTGAAACTGAAGGAATACCGGGTGGAAGGCATCCCGATGCACGTGGTACAGCCCCGGGATACCGTCCAGCTGGGACAGTTCAGCTGCCAGTTCATTCACGTCAGCCACTCCATTGCCGGCGCCTGCGCCATTGCAATCACCTGCCCGGCGGGCACGGTCATCTGCAGCGGCGACTTTAAGGTGGACTATACGCCCATTGACGGACAGATCACAGACCTGCAGACCTTCGCCAAATACGGTGAGCAGGGCGTGCTGGCCTTCCTGTGTGAATCCACCAACGTGGAACGCTCCGGCTACACCATGAGCGAACTGAAGGTCGGCGAGACCTTTGAAAACCTGTTTGCACAGGCGGGCGGCCGTGTAATCGTGGCTATGTTCGCCAGCAACATTCACCGTATGCAGATGATTATCGACAACGCGATCCGTTACGGGCGCCGCGTCTGCTTCATCGGCCGCAGTATGGTGAACGTCAGCCGCGTGGCAATGAGCATCGGGGAACTGCGGATTCCCGAGGGCTGGCTGATTGACATGGACGTGCTGGATGACTATCCGGACAACGAAGTGCTGGTGATGACCACCGGCAGCCAGGGCGAGCCGATGGCGGGCCTGACCCGCATGGCCTACGCCGAGCACCGGAAACTGCAGATCCGCCAGAGCGACATGGTGATCATCTCCTCCACGCCGATTCCCGGCAACGAGAAGTTTATCTCCCGCGTGATCAACCAGCTATACCGGCTGGGCGCGCAGGTCATTTACAGCCGCATGGCTGAGGTACACGTTTCCGGCCACGCCTGCCAGGAGGAAATCAAGCTCCTGCATGCGCTGGTCCGGCCGAAGTACTTCATCCCGGTCCACGGCGAATACCGCATGATGTGGCAGCACGCCATCCTGGCGGAAGCCATGGGCGTTCCCAGCCAGAATATCGTCATTCCGGAGCTGGGCCAGGTGATTGAGATGAACCAGGATGTCCTGGCCCTGGGCGAACAGGTGCCCGTGGGCGGCGTGCTGGTGGACGGCCTGGGCGTCGGCGACGTCGGAAACGTGGTGCTCCGCGACCGGAAGCACCTGTCCCAGGACGGCCTGCTGATCGTTGTGCTGGCTATCGACCGGGACGAGCAGAAACTTGTATCCGGTCCGGATATCGTTTCCCGCGGTTTCATCTATGTGAAGGAAAACGAAGACATCATCGACAGCACCCAGGAGCTGGTCCGTCAGATCCTGGCCAAGAGCAGCCTGGAAGGCGACAACTGGCCGGAACTGAAGAACAACATCAAGGACGAAGTGCACCGCTTCATCTTCGACAAGATCAAGCGGAACCCGATGATCCTGCCGATCATCCTGGACGTGTAAGCACCGTCCGGAGCGCCGGTTCGTTGCGCTTTAAAGGAAAAATGGATATAATAACGGTCAGGAGGAAGCGAAACGCTCCCCTGACCGTTGTTTATTACGAGGAGGATGAGGGGCATGGATTATTCATCGACGTACCGCCTGGCGCAGGACATCCGCGACAGTGAAGAATATAAAACCTATCATGAGCTGAAGGAACAGGTCATGGCGGAAGAAACCACCGCGGCCCTGGTGAAGGAATACCGGAAGCTGCAGATGACCATCCAGATGTCCGCCATGAGCGGAAAGGCAGCGGATGAGGAGGATATGCAGCGGTTTTCCGGCATATCCAGCCTGCTGTTCTCCAAACCGGAGGTCAGCCGCTTCCTGCTGTCTGAAATGCAGCTGCAGCAGGCGCTGGCGGATATCTTCAAAATCGTGACCGAAGCGGCGGATCTGGACATCGCCGTTCCCGGAGTCGAGGGCTGAGCATTGAGTAAAAGGGACACATACCGCAGCGTGCGGGATGAACGGGAATACGGACTCTACTGGTACAGCGGGCTGTGGCACATTCTCCGCCCGATCCTGGTGGGGCTGACGGTTCTCATTCTGGTAGTGGGCATCGGAATGACCGTATGGAATAAGCTGTACGGCAGTTTTCTTGCGCCTGTGGATCCGGACGATCCCACGGAATACAGCTTTGAGATCAGCAGCGGCGACAGCCTGAACAAGGTAGCCACCAACCTGGAAAAAGCCGGACTGATCCGGAGCAAGAGCCTGTTCAAATACTACTGTGACTTTGCCGGTATGGGCCAGAAGATCCAGGTGGGCAGCTATACCATGACCAAGGGGATGCAGATGACGGAGATTGCCGATCTGCTGACCACCGGCGACGGCAACCCGCTGGTTCGCAACATTACATTGATCCCCGGCGAGACGATCGAGGACTTCGCGGCACGGCTGGTGAAGAACGGCGTGCTGGAGAACGCGGACAAGCTGCTGGCCATCTGTAAGGACGGCAAAGCGTTCCAGGATTATTACTACGTCAAGGACGTGCTGGTTACCGGCCAGCCGGAAAAGCGTAAATACGTGCTGGAGGGCTATCTGGCTCCCAACACTTACGAAGTATACGTTTCCGCCACGGAAGAGGAGATCGTCAAAAAGCTGCTGAGCCAGACCGAGACAGTCTTCACGGAAGAAAACCAAGCGCGGGCGGAAGAACTGGGCCTGAACATGGACCAGGTGCTGACCCTGGCCAGCCTGATCGAAAAAGAAGCAAAGGCCAGCGACTTTACCAAGGTCAGCGCGGTGTTCCACAACCGCCTGAAGGAAAACATGAAGCTGGAAAGCGACGTTACGGTTCATTACATTACCGGCGTCCGGAAGATGTCCCTGTCTGACAGCGACCTGAACACAGACAGCCCCTACAACACCTACCGGGTGACGGGACTGCCGCTGGGACCGATCTGCAACCCTTCTGCCGACGCAATCCGCGCGGCACTCTATCCGGATGAGAGTATGGTGAACGAAAAATACCTGTTCTTCTGCGCCAAGGAGCCGGAGAGCGGGGAGCTGTATTTCTCCAAGACGCTGGACCAGCACCGCCGCGCGGTGGAAATCTACGCGCCTTACTGGAAGAAGTATGACGAGGAGAGGGGGATCCAGTAATGGGGATCCCGGAACTGCTCGCCCCTGCGGGGAATATGGACTCACTGCGTGCGGCTCTGCACTTCGGTGCGGACGCCGTATACGGCGGGATGAAAAAATACGGCTTGCGGGCTTTTGCGGGGAACTTTGATCCTGACGCCCTGAAGGAAGCGGTGACGCTGACTCACCAGGCAGGGAAAAAGTTCTACGTGACCATGAACAGCTATCCCTTTGACGATGAGCTGGAGGGATTCGCACAGGCGGCTGCCCAGGCCGCGGAGATCGGCGTGGACGCCGCTATTGTGGCGGATCCCGGCGCGATTGTGACCCTGCGCAAAAAGGTGCCTCAGCTGCCGGTGCACGTCAGCACCCAGGCAAATACCGTGAACGCTCCGGCGGCGGAACTGTACCGGGAACTGGGCTGTGAACGGGTGATCCTGGCCCGGGAAATGAGCCTGGAGAGAATCCGTGCCCTGCGTAAGATCCTTGGGGACAGCATCCAGATCGAGACCTTTGTGCACGGCGCCAGCTGCATGGCCTACTCCGGCCGGTGTATGCTGTCCGCCTACCTGACAGGCCGGAGCGGCAACCGGGGAGAATGCGCTCAGCCCTGCCGCTGGCAGTACGCGGTGGTGGAGGAAAAACGCCCCGGGGAATATCTGCCGGTGGCGGAGGATGAAAAGGGAACTTACCTCTTTTCTGCCCGGGATCTGTGCCTGATGCCGCTGCTCCCCGATCTTTGCGAAGCAGGCGTATCCAGCCTGAAGATCGAGGGCCGGATGAAAACGGAATATTACGTAGCCGTGGTGACCGGTGCGTACCGGCGGGCCCTGGACCTGCTGAAGCAGGGACGGGAAACCTTCATGGAAAAGCTTCCGGAACTGACAGAGGAGCTGCAGTGTGCCAGCCACCGGAAGAGCGATACGGGCTTCCTGGAAGGGAATCCGGAGATCCCCGGAGAGGCGGAAGGCTTCTGGCAGGCCCGGGAATACGTGGGCCGCATTACAGAAGACGCGGGGGAAGACGGCACAGCAAAAATCCTGCTGAAGAACCGGTTCTTTGCCGGAGATGAGCTTGAGCTGATGACACCTTCCGGAGTCCGGAAGATTACGGCAAAATCTTTTATCCGCGAAAAAACCGGAGAGACCCTGGACACGCTGGGCGTGGCCGGGGAAATTATCCGGATGGAACTGCCGGGGAGCCGCTGCGGGGATATGCTGCGGGGACCGGTCCGCAACCACCGGAAAGAATAACAAGGGATACTGGAGAAGAGTACTGAAATGGCGAAACTGAAACGGTATGACCTGTATGAGGGCGACGATGATATCATCTCTGACCCTCTTCCGGGGAAAAAACCGCTGGGCCGGGATGAGGGACTGAAGGCCCGGGACGAGTACGACCGCCGGGTGGAAGAGGAAGCCCGCAAGCGGCGTTATTTTGCGTCCAATGAAGAGGACGACGGTCTTGGAGCCCCTTCCACGCTCTTCGATGATTTTGACCGTTTTGAAGCCCATACGCCGGTAAGGAATTCCCGGCCGAAATATAAGAGAAAAGAAAAACATCGTGGAGCCTGGGCGGCAGTGATCTTCTTTTGCCTGCTCCTGCTGGCAGGTATGGCCATTGCTGTGGTACCCCAGCTGACCGGCGTCCGTTACAAATTCCTGCCGAACCTGGCTTTTGTGAATGGTAACCTGATTATCCAGGACGGCGGACGGGAGGACTTCTTTGATGAATGCCGGAAAGAGGTTTACTCCGGCAAGATCTATCCCGGAATCTATATCGATGACGAACATGTAGGCGGCCTGACCAAAGAGGAAGCCATACGCAAAATCTCCAGCCTTCACAATGACGCTGCCGGTGCTTTTGACATCACCGTATCGGTAGGCAATGAGAGCTGGCATGTAAACAGTGAACGTGTTCCGGTTTCCCGGAACACGGAAGAGGTTGTGGAAAAAGCCTGGGCAACCGGCCGCGGCAATACTTCCGGTCTGAAGGACGGGGCAGTAACTCCCTTCCAGGAACACGTTAATCAGGTTTCCGGTCTCCGGACATACCCTGCGACCTTTGCCACGAAGCAGGATTATGACCATGAGGCACTGCGGAACCTGACAGATGGTATTGTGAACTATGTGAACCGGGAACCTGTCAACAGCATGGTTTACTCCTTTGACTTCAACAGTAAAACCTTTACGTTTACGGATGACCAGCCCGGCGCTAAGATTGATCCGGACCAGCTCTACGCACAGCTGACGGAAGTGCTGGATTCCGGTACTACGAAGCAGGAACTGCGGGTCGTGCCGGAAAAGGTGATTGCGGATCTGACCAAGGCTGAACTGATGAACTCCTTCGGCCTGATTTCCGCCTATACCACCAATACCACGAAGGATAAAAACCGTAACGCCAACATCGAACTGAGCGCCCAGGCAATCAGCGGCATCACCGTTCAGCCGGGAGAAACCTTTTCTTTCAACGGCGCCACAGGCGAGCGGACGGCAGCCAAGGGATATAAGGAAGCCCCTGCCATTTCCGGCGGCCAGAGCAAGGACGAGGTCGGCGGCGGCGTCTGCCAGACCAGCTCCACCCTGTTCAACGCTGTTGTGCGGGCAGACCTGGAAATCGTTGAGCGCAATGCTCACGCCTGGCCCTCCAGCTATATTGAGAAAGGCTTTGACGCTACGGTCAACTGGCCGGGCCTGGACTTTAAATTCAAAAACAACACGGATCAGCCGATCTTTATCGTAGCCGGATACAGCAACCGCCAGGTAACAGTGAACATTTACGGCATGAGTCTCGGACCGGGTGTGAAGATCGACCTGGAAAGCGAACTGGTTCGGACGATTCCCCAGCCGGAAGGCATCAACTATGTGCTCAATACCAGTCTGGCTCCCGGTGAAACCAAGAAAACCGTCACCGGCCGGAAGGGCTATGAGGTAAACACCTGGAAAGTCTGGTACCAGGGCAACCGGGAAATCAAACGGGAAGTCCTGTTCAAGACCACCTACAAGGCCTACCAGGAAACCATGGAATATAACCCGCAGTAAGTATAAACACTCATTGCATCGAAAAAGGGATTATGCTATAATCCCCTCGATGCCGAAGTGGCGGAATGGCAGACGCCGCGGATTCAAAATCCGTTGCCCTCAAAAGCGTGCGGGTTCAAGTCCCGCCTTCGGCACGCGAAAGAACCCTGTAATCTCAACGGTTACAGGGTTTTCTGATGCCCAAAATGGCGATTTGACCCTAATTTTGACCCTTTTTGGGATGAAGAGAGTGCTTGAGAAGCATTGACTGAAAAGTGCAGGCAAGTGGATTAATGCCTTTTTGATTTTTCTTATTTTTGATATTATAGAAAAGAAGATTATATTCCTTAATGTGAAAACTATCATATGATTATCTTAAACTATGGTGGATGATAAAGTTGATCAGGAGGAGCTAGAATGATACTCATTGCGAACAAATCATGGGAGAGTTTAGAAGCACAGGATGTTAAAAGATTTCTTACTGAATTAGAAGATATAGATGAGAACTTCTTTTTTGAATTTAAGGATGATAGAGAGTCTCCTGACAAGCTTATAAAGGAAATATCTGCATTATCAAACACATATGGTGGTTACGTTTTTTTAGGTGTAGGAGATGATCGAACAATTAGAGGATGTACGAATTGGACAGAAGAAAGAATTCACAATGTAATATATAATGGTATTACACCGACTCCAATTTTTGATGTTAAAAGCTTTTGTATTGATGATAACAACACGATAATAATAATAAAAATTGAAGAAGGTAATATGCCGCCATATATAACAAATAAAGGAACTATTTTTACTCGCATTTCGTCTGGTTCTATGCCCATTAAAGAATCAAGTACTCTTCTTCAATTATACAATAAAAGAGAAGACATGCTAAAGCGACTTAGCAGAAAAATAGAGCTAGAACCTATTTGTGATCGACAGTTTATTCCCCCCAATTTATGTGCTTATCTTGATGTTGGTTTTTCATTAACATGTTCTGAAGAAACACAGTTTCAAAAGAACTTTTATTTATGGGATTTTTCAAAAACTTGTGAACTGTTAGAGAAATTTCATACTCCATATAGTATTTCACAATTAGGAGATGCTTATCTTATTTCTTTTAGTGGAATTCGTGGAGAAGAAAACGGAATCAGCCAATTAATACCTGGTGGAATACATAATTTTATGGAAATTATGTATGATGGGAGCGTAAAATTCCGAGCCATTATGCTATCAAAAGATGATTGTTCATGTGTAGGAAAAGTAAATCTTTTTTCTTCTACTTCATTAGCAATAGTATATCAGATGATCTATGAAACAATTATGTCTGAGCCGCTTGATCAAATTTTCTTATATGCTCATAAATATGAGAGTCTACACGTAATAAGACAATTTATTCCATACTACGAAACAGATGGTTTTCTTACAGATAAAAATGAGATTGAAAAGTATCAGAATTATAATAGGAAGCATAAAGCGCGGTATGGTAATAATTTGATGATTGTTAGTAACCGAATCCCTAAAACTGATTTCTTCGTTTATGATAAAAGATGGTTCCAAATGAATGGTATTCCATTTAATAAGAGTACAATAATTCAGAAAATGTTTTCCACTAACTTTCTCAATTTGGGATATATGGATTCTATTTTGTCTGAGGAATAAAAAAAGCAGCTGCTGGCATTTATCATTCCGGCAGCTGCTCTGTTTTTGGATCATTGCAATGCTTCCAGGAAGGCCTGCATCCGGTTGGCGCTGTCCTTCTGCATCTGTTCATCCACGTGTCCATATACATCCAGCGTAAAGGCTACTGTTGCATGACCGAGGTTAGAGGATACCGTCTTGATGTTTGTTCCCTGCTCCAGGGCAAGGGTGGCATACGTGTGCCTCAGATCATGGAAGCGGGTGGCGGGGATACCGGCTTCTGCTGCACAGCGCTTGAAATTCTCATAGGCTGTGTACTTGGAGATATGATTTCCGAGCTCGTCTGTGAACACAAAGCCTTCTTCATTTTTCCAGCACTTGCCGGCTTTCAGCTTCATTTCACTCTGCTTGGTCTTCTGCCGCTTCAGCATTTTTATGACGTTGTCCGCTACCATGAAGGTTCTGCTCTTACTGTTTTTCAGCGGCAGGAACTTGTATTCGGATCCGGTTTCACGCTGCTTCTGCAGCTGGCGGTAGATGGTCATCATGCCGGTATCAAGATTGATGCAGTCCCAGGTCAGGCCGATGATCTCGCCCTGCCGCAGTCCGGTAAACATGGTGACATAGATCAGTTCCTCATAGGGATTTCCCTTGATGGCTTTCAGCAGAGCGTTGAGGTTTTCACCGGTCACCGGATGCATTTCAGTCTTGCGGACCTTGGGCAGGGTCAGCGCGCTACAGATATTTGTTGAGATATAACCCAGCTTGACTGCCTGGCTGAGGGCACTGTGCAGTACGCTGTTCATGTTCTTGATGGACTTGGCGGACAGGCCCTTCCGTTGCTTGACGATATCCTTGCCCTTCCAGTTCTTCTGCTTCAGCTTATACGGCTCCATCAGCTTGTTATACACATGCTGGACCATCGGGGCAGTCAGCTCGGGAAGGCGTACAGCGCCGAGATTGGGCTTTAGGTGTACCCGGATCTGATACTTGTACTGGTCCAATGTGGCGGGCTTTACATCCTTGTTATAGTCCTCAATCCAGATATCCAGCCAGGTTCCGAGGGTCATCTTCGTAGGCTCCGTATACACACCCAGGTCAATCTCGCTGGTGATCTGCTTCAGCCTTATCCGCACTTCCTTCTGCGTTTTGCCGTAGACAGATTTCTGGTTCGGTTTCCCGGTACGCGGATTAAAGCCGTATGAATACCGGCCTTCCCAGCGGCCGTCCGGCCGTTTCCGGATGGTGCCGTCTCCGTTGGCGCCCCTGGTGTTACTTCTCTTCGGCATCCTTTACAGTCCCTTCATTCTCTGTCGGTTCTGCCAGTTTGGCTTCCCTTTCTCTTTCAACGACCTCCATGAAGTCCTCATATGCTTCATAATACCCTGTGGAGCTATAGTCTCCGGCTTTAGCGTTGTCCAGCATATGCAGCAGATTCTGCTTCAGTACATCGGAAAAAAACTCATGGCTCATCCGGCATTCAATAAACTTGTCATCCTTATATGACATCAGTTCTGAAAGATAATAACCTTTCTCTTCGGGAACATAGGACATATACCGGGACAGGGCAGTCAGAACATCCGGAGAGGAAAGGGCCATGTTGAGACCTTCCTGCCGGAAAGATTGGCGCTCATGAAAAGAACGCAGGCAGTTGAGCGCCTTGTCATCCAGGCCTAAGGCATTATGGAAGGAAACATTTATTGTTTCCACTCCATTCACCAGGTAGTCCAGTGTTAAATGGAAGAGATCACACAGGGCACAGGCTTCCTCCAGCGTGAAAGGCCGGTCTCCCATTTCCTTGCTTTTGACCGCGCTTCTGGAGATCATCAGGTAATCAGCGAGCTGTTCCTGTGACCATCCTTTCTGCTTTCTTGCGGCTTCAACCCGTGCGCCCATACCTTCTTTTTTCTTATCAGTCGTACGTGCCATAAAGCGGTGATCCTCCCTGATTGGTTCATTTGTACCAATGCATTGAAATTGGTACATACGCATGTTACCATAATTACGTACCAAAAGCAAGCGATTGGTACGAAAAATAGAAAAGGCCGTATTGACCGGCAGGAGGAAAGAATAGATATGACTGAAAAACTGACTCTCTCTGTTGAGGAAGCTGGCAAACTGCTGGGCGTTTCCCGGCAGGTGGCTTACCAGCTGATCCACCGTGCGGATTTCCCGACGCTGCGTATCGGCCGACGCGTGCTGGTTCCGAAGAAGCAGCTGGAAGCCTGGATGGACCGCATGACAAATACTATGGAGGGAATCGACCATGACGTCGGTTGACAGCGCCCTGGAACTTGCTGCTGCAGGGTATCGCGTCTTTCCGGCTCACGGAATCGACCGGTCCGGGGAATGCACTTGCGGGAAACGCGGATGTCCGTCTGCCGGAAAGCATCCGGCTTTCAGTGGCTGGCAGGGGAAAGCGACTTCGGACAGGAAGAAAGTCGAGCAGATGTGGCTCGGGCGGGATTACTTCAATCCTGCTATCGCCACAGGAAGCGGACTGGTTGTCCTGGACGTGGATGGACAGGAAGGTATGGACAGTCTCCGGGAGCTGGAGGCTGTCCATGGACCCCTTCCGGCGACCCGTACGGTCCGGACCGGCAGCGGCGGCTATCATTATTATTTCCATACCGCCGTCAATATCCGGAACAGTGTCCGGACCATCGGCAAAGGGCTGGATATCCGCGGTGACGGCGGCCTTGTCATTGCTCCCGGCGCAGTGCACCGGAGCGGCGGAAGATACCAGTGGGTGGAAGGAAAAGGGATCCGGGATATCCGGGAAGCGGAGATTCCGCCCTGGCTCCTGAACCTGATGGTATCCGAAGTAAAACAGCCGAAAGAGAAAAAGGGAAAGAAAGAGAAACCCGATGGGAAGAAAGAACAGCCTTCCATAAACCTGGATGCGGATATTCCCGAAGGACAGCGGAATGAATCGCTGAACCGGATCGCCTTTATACTCCGGAAACAGCAGGGAAAAACGATGAAGGAAATCGATGTGTTTCTTCACCGGCTGAATCAGGAGAAGTGCAAGCCGCCCCTTTCGGATAAAGAAGTAGACCTGATTATCCGTTCTGTGGACGAACTGTCCCGGGAAGGCGGGGCGGAGGATGAATTCAGGAATAACCATCCGACCGGCCTGGTCTGTGCCGCCGATGTGGAAGATGCGGAAACACAGTTTCTGGTAAAACCTTACTTGCCTGTGGGCAAACTGACCCTGATCCAGGGCAATCCCGGGGAAGGCAAAACAGCATTTGCCTGTTACCTGGCCGCCAGGGTTTCCACCGGCACAGATATGCTGGGTGTTCCCTGCGGACAGGGCAATGTCCTGATTCTTTCCGTGGAGGATGACCAGCCGGAGCTGAAGAGGCGAATCGCGGCCAACGGCGGAGACCTGTCGAAATGCTTTTTTGTGGCGGAAGCCAGTATGCTTTCTTTTATATCCCCAGAAGTGGAAGCGTATATCAAACAAGCGGAAGCAAAGCTGGTGATCTTCGACCCCTTCCAGTCCTTCCTGGGCTCAAAAGTGGATATGCACCGGGCGAATGAGACCCGGCCGGTCCTGGCCCAGCTGGCGGATGTCGCTGACCGGACGAGGTGTGCTATTGCCCTGATCTGCCACATGGCGAAGGGCCTGCAGGACACCCCTGCGGTGCTGCGCTCCCTGGGATCTACAGATATTCCTGGTGCCAGCCGTTCCATTATGCAGATCGGCAGGGCGGACGATAACCCGAACCAGCGCCTCATGGTGCATGTCAAATGCTCCAATGCGGCAAATGGGAAAAGCCTGCTATTCTCCATCGGGGAGAAAGCGAAGATCAGCAATATCAGTTTTACGGATAAGGATGAATCCAATTTCTACACTTTCGGGAAGAAGACCCGTGATGCTGCCAATGATGAGTTTATGTATGAAGAGATCCGGAATGCTTTACGAGAGATCGTGAAGGAAAGCCCCCAGGGCAGGTTTGTCCTGTATTCCGAACTGGGTTTTGCTGCGCCGAAGGGCGTACAGATGAAGCGCCTGTTGCTGACGCTGAAGGCTAGGCTGGAAGCGGATGGGATTGCTATTGGGGATTTTAAGCGGAAGAGCGAGTGCATGTCCGTCTGGGTTGCACCGTATATTGATGATTTTCTGCTTTGATAAAGAGTATTACACCATTTACATTTCCTACATCCGCCGTCAATGTAGAAAATGTAAATGATGTATATATAGTGCATCAGGAGAGGAGGTGATAATTGAGAATGTCTTTCTACGATTACATGATGCGCTTCCTGAAAAAGGATTCCGCCTCAGGGGATCTGGCGAGAGATATGGAGCATGTGCATACCAGACTCAACGATGAGGATGTTTATCAGATTCGAACTCGGGATGAACTGCTCTTTTATCTCCGTTGGAAGCATGCATGCCCGGAGTGCATAGAGACAGCAAAACACTGCTGGAGGAATTATGTCAAATACATGGCCAGCCACTGATAACCAGGGGAGCCTGCTGGCCGGAAAGCCGATCAACGGGCTCTCTATTTCTAAGGAAATATACATATTGTCGATATCTTCTATTTCTGATATTCTTTATTACATAAGTGGGCTGGTTGAAAGACCCGGGTCCACCCAGCGGCGGGGATGTTCCCCGCCATTTCTTGTATAATAGCGATTAAATGCCTGGTTGCAGGTGAAAGCAGGGATATATATACGTTGATTGTTTCAGCCCATTGAACCATAAAAAGCTCAGGGGGTTATTCGGTTGTGCAGGAGCAGGTGTGCAGCAGGAGAAAAGCAGGTAAATATCAGGTAAAAAACCGGGATTACACGTGAGAACAGGTGTATATCAGGAAAAGATTATGACAGGATAGCTTCTGAACGTTGATTTATAAGCTCTGGAAGGCGATTTGAACGGCAGAAGTATCAGGCGAATAACAGGCGCTTATCAGGTTAATCTCAGGAGCGTTTATCACGTTATGGACAGAAAAAACGATATAGGCTTTTGTAAAATGCAATTGACAAATAGGATTCCGTTTGCAATAATATAGATGCGGGGAGAGATCCCACGCGTACCTGCCCAACGGAGTCGAGTGCTTAAGCGACTTGTAAAGTCGCCCGCAGCAGGGGGAAGCCGCCGTTATGGCGGCTTTTGATGTATATGGGGGAAACGGGATGGATATCTTTGTATACTCAGATGAGTCTGGGGTATTTGACTGCTATCATAGTCAATACTTTGTATTTGGTGGAGTGGTTTTTCTGGACAATAAGACCATGGAATCTTCTGCCAGAAGATATCTTTCCGTTGAGCAGGAAATTCGGCAGGAAAATATGATTGCTTCGGAAGATGAGCTGAAAGCAGCCAGTCTGGAGAGAAAGAACCAACGCCGGTTATTCCGAGTAACTAACAGAGAATTCCGTTTTGGTGTCGTTGTGGAGATTCCCAAACTAAAGATACGTGCTCAAATTGCTGATGATAAAAAATCCAGACAACGCTATATGGATTTTGCTTATAAAATTGCCATAAAGCGGTTTTTTTCTTCTTTAATTCAGGATGGAGCAATTAATCCTGTAGAGGTTAAGACAATTCACTTTTTTGTTGATCAACACACAACTGCTACAAATGGGCGCTATGAATTGAATGAGAATCTGGAGCAGGAGTTAATTCGAGGATCTTTCAATTTTGAATGGCAGATTTTCCATCCCCCGCTGTTTCCCAATGCAAAATCAGTCACTCTCAAGTATTGTGATTCCAGGAAAGTTGTACTGATTCGGGCTGCTGATATTATTGCAAATCGAATATATCACCTTGCGATTGAAAATACCCTTCGTTATCGGGAAAGCCCACATTTTTATGTATATGCTTTACCGGATAATGATCTGAAATAAAGATGATGGCTGAGGGCGGAACAGGCAGCCGCTACCCGCAATGACTTGCGTAGGAGATGCAGGAATCGTCACCCTGCCTCTATCATCTGTAACGTTGCATAGACAGTCGAGCTTCGATTAGAAGCTCGGCTTTTTCTATACCTTTCTTCCAGGCTCGCTCCGGCTGCGCCTTCGCTCGCCAGCTCCCGCCCATGCAATATGATCTTCTCCTGCTTGCTTCCGGGTGCAGCGCCCCGTACCCCCGCTCGCCGCGGGATCGTAGGGCCGCCCGCCTGTTGCGCTTGATGGGTATTCCATCGGCGGCCCTGCTCCCCGTGGCTCGCTGCTCCGTCGGTCTTTTCCTGCGCTCTGGTTGTTGTAGGGGTAGGTCGCTCGGCCGTCGCACCGGTGATCGCACGCTGCGGGCTCCTGCGGCCGGGCGTCTGCGGGCAAAAAAGAATCATTTTTTGCCGCTTGCCGCTTTCCGGCCCCAGGCCCCTCGGGCGGTCGCATTCCGGCAATGCACTTGCGCGCTTGCCTGCATGCTCCCTTCCTCACGGTGCTCCAACCTCTCTCGGCCTCGCTCCGGGCGGCGCCTCCGGCGGCCTCTCTTCCTTGCCGCCGCTCCGCCTGACGGCTCCGCTGTCCGCCTTGTGCCGCGCAATTCGTCCGTCTGCATCGGCTGCGCCTCGTATCCGGCCGGCGCCTGCACAAGGACAGCGGGGCCCACACGGCTGGACACATCGTCTGCTTCAGCTGGCGGACCGGCCTTTCGGGCTTACCACCTTCGCCCGGCAAAAGCCGGCCTCGGTGACGGCTTGCCCGCTGGGTCCCGTGCTTCGGGGTCTCGGCTGATCGCCCAAGTCTCCCGGGACAGTTCGCCCGTACGCGGCGCACCGGTTCGTCGAAGAAACTCGCAGGGTTACGCTCCTGCGTCGCTTCACCCGTGCTCGTTTTTCTCCGTACCTCTCTTGCGTCCGGCCGTGTCCCGGGGCCTTCGTCGGCCTCGTCTCCTCGCACGCCCGTTTTGTTCGGCGCTGACGGCTTCGTTCGGACACGTCGGGAACAAGTCCCTCCGGTCCGCCCTCAGCCGGCGCCTGAGCCAAAACAAAGCGGGGCCCCGCCGATAAGCCCTCAGGCCTGCCGGAGGCTCCCGCCAGCTTCCGCATCCTCTGTGTGCCGTGTTGCCCGCCCGGTAACCCGGCTGCGGTAGCTCGGCTGATCGCCGGAGTCTGCCGCCCCGGTACCCGGCAATCTGGACGATCCTGCGGGGAGGGAAGTGGAGGTTTTTCGCCCGCCCCTCCCCCCGGCTGTGGGGCGCATAGCCGCTGGCCCAAACGCGGACAACTGCGTTGCTTTTGGCGTACTGCCAAAAAGCTGCCTTGCGCCGTGTTGGGCAGCAGCGGTGCGCCTGTGGCCGCCAATCCAGGAGACCGATTTTGATTGAAAAACAGTGGTGTGGGATGATATACTATTTGTATATATGGAAAAACCGATATTGGAGTGATCAATATGGCCAGAGGAGCAGCAAAACCGAAGGAGCAAAAACCGATAGAGCAGACTGTATGGGATGCGGCCAATAAACTGCGCGGGAAAGTGGAACCGGCAGAATATAAGCATGTTGTTCTGTCCATGATCTTCCTGAAATATGCGAATGATCGTTTTGACACTCATAGGGAACAGATGATTGCTGCTGGTCAGCAGGCGTTCCTGGAAATGATGCCTTTCTATACAAAGGATAATGTGTTCTATATTCCGGAGAATGCCCGCTGGAAATATATAATGGAAAACGCGAAGCAGCCTGATATCGCAATCAAGATCGACACTGCGCTGCATGAGATCGAAGCAAAGAATCCGTCACTGGAAGGAGCTCTGCCGGACAACTATTTCTCCCGGCTGCATATGGATCCCAGTGGCCTGTCATCTTTGCTGGACCTGATCAATGGCTTGTCGCTCCAGGTGGGAGAGGATAAGGATGTCTTCGGACGGGTATATGAATACTGTCTCCGTGAATTTGCATTGAAAGAAGGCAAAGGTAAGGGAGAATTCTATACGCCGCGCACAGTTGTTGCACTGCTCTGTGAACTGATTGAACCATATTCCGGTATTGTGTATGACGGTGCCTGCGGTTCCGGCGGTATGTTTATACAGTCTATGCGTTTTGTGGATGAGCATAAGGGAAGCCGGCTGAATGTTTCCATATATGGCCAGGAACTGACAGATACTACCCGCCGGTTGGCAAAGATGAACCTGGCAATCCGCGGGATATCTGCCAATCTGGGTGCAGAGGCTGCCAATACATTCCTGAATGATCAGCATAAGGATCTGAAAGCTGATTTTTCATTGGAAAATCCGCCATTCAACCAGAAAGACTGGCGAGAACCGAATCAGCTGAACGATGATCCCAGATGGAACGGGTATCCGACGCCGCCGACCAGTAATGCGAATTATGGCTGGTTACTGAATACAGTGTCGAAGCTGAATCAGAATGGCGTGGGTGTGGTATTGCTGGCAAATGGGGCGTTGTCAGCAGATAGCACTGAATACGAGATCCGGAAACGGATGATTGAAAATGATGTGGTAGAAGCAATCGTTATCATGCCGCGAAATTTGTTCTATACCACGGATATCTCTGTAACTGCGTGGATCTTGAATAGAAACAAAAAGGCTCGCAAAGAGAAGCGTGTTGATGGAGAAGCCATATATCGGGATCGCAGCGGAGAAATATTGTTCATGGATTTAAGGCAGATAGGGCATCCATTTGAAAAGAAATACATCGAATTTACAGAAGAAGACAGGAAAATGATCGTTGACCGGTTCAAATCCTGGCGTTTTCTGAACTATGAAACGCCTTATGAAGATATCCCGGAATTCTGCTACGTTGCTAAGAAAGCTGAGATCGTCGAAAAGGATTATAACCTTGTCCCCAGCCGTTATATCGAGTTTGTGAACCGTGATGAGGCCGTCGGCTATGAAGAAAAAATGTCTCAGCTTCAGAGTGAACTTCAGGAATTGTTGACTCAGGAGAAACAGTCTAGACAAGCCTTGCTGGAAGTGATGAAAGGACTGGGCTATGAGATCAAATTATAAGAGGCTGGGGGGATATATCCGACCAGTAGATGAAAGAAATTATGACAGAGCTCTCGGAGAAGACAATCTCTACGGGATTTCTGTCACCAAGGAATTCATAATATCGCACGCCAATCTGGTTGGTGTGTCTTTTGATGGGTATAAGGTTGTATCACCCCGGCAGTTTGCGTATATCCCAGATACATCCCGGCGCGGAGACAAAATTGCAATCTCTTTGAATACATTTGGAGAGAAAATCATTGTCAGCAGTATTTGTTCCGTGTTCGAAATTATAGACGAAAACGCCTTGCTTCCTGAATACCTGATGTTGTGGTTTATGCGGCCTGAGTTTGATCGTTATGCTCGTTTTATGTCTAATGGAAGCGCTAGAGAAGTATTTGAGTGGGAATGTATGTGTGGAGTTGAACTTCCAATTCCATGCATAGATGATCAAAGAAAAATAGTGCGCGACTATGAAGTCATTACGAGAAGGATTGATTTGCTCCGGAAAATTGATGAAAACTTAGAAAAGCAAGCACTTATTTATTTCCATAGTACTGTTGACAACCTTGAAAAGAATAATGTTTTGTCAGATTTTGCTTGTATAACTATGGGCACATCTCCTGAAGGAGAAACGCTTAACGACAAGGCAGATGGTGAGGTTTTCTATCAAGGGCGATCAGACTTTGGATTCCGTTTCCCGTCGATTCGCTTATATACTTCTAATACTATCAGACGTGCGAAACAAAGAGATGTTTTAATGAGTGTACGTGCACCTGTGGGTGACATTAATATTGCAAAAGAGGATTGTGCAATTGGGAGAGGCCTTGCTGCAATTCATCCTAAAGATAATTGCTACTCTTTCTTATATTATACAATGAAAGAACTGTATTATGAGCTTAAACGTTTTAACGATGAAGGAACTGTGTTTGGCTCAATAACAAAAGATGATTTGGCAGCACTTAAAATACAACTACCCAGTCCATCGGACCGGGAGAATTTCGAAAGCAAAGTAAGGCCGATTGACAATTTCATTCTCAATAATGAGTTTGAGATTATTTCGTTGCAAGCATTACGCAGCAATTTGCTGAGTGGAATAACAAAGGGGATATGATATTAATGCCTGCATTATTTTCTGAAGCGGTCCTCGAACAGGCGATTATCGATAAATTCGTTGATCTGGGCTATGAATATGTCCTTGGAGATAATCTTCACCGGGAATTGACAGATGTCCTGATTGAAGAAGATCTGTCTGCTTTTCTGTCAGTGAAGTATGCGCCGGAAGGAATTACAGATTCTGAGATCGCTTCGATTATCCGCTCTCTTCGGTATGCTTCTGCGACGCCGCTGTATAGCGTGAACCGGTCCATGTTCCTGCGTATGGTGGAGGGAGAAACCTTTGTACGGGAAGATCGCAGTGCAAAGGATTTTCATCTTCGTCTGATCGATTTTGACACTATTGACAACAAGAATATCGTGAAGATCGTTAACCAGATGACGATCAAAGGGCCGAAGGCAACCAGGCGGCCGGACGCAATCGTTTTTGTGAACGGTATGCCTGTGGTGGTCATGGAGTTCAAATCAGCCATCAAGGAAGAAACGACGATCCATGATGCCTATGTGCAGATTACAACCCGGTACATGCGGGATATCCCGGAACTGTTCAAATACAATGCTTTTGCTGTTCTGTCAGACGGCGTGAATACAAAAGCAGGTAGCATTTTCGCACCTTATGAACGTTTCTATTCCTGGCGCCGTGTAGAAATGAATGATCGTCCGGTGGACGGAATTGATACGCTGGACACCATGATCCAGGGCATGTTCCGGAAAGAACGCTTGTTTGATATCATTCATAATTTCATATATTTCCCGGATACAGATAACGGGAAAAACCTGAAGATTGTTGCCAGCTATCCTCAGTATTTTGCTGCTCGGAAACTGTTGGATAATATCCTGACGCATCAGAAACCGAAGGGGGACGGCAAGGGCGGTACATATTTTGGAACGACCGGTTGCGGTAAGTCTTTCATCATGATGGTTCTGTCACGGCTGATTATGCATGAACCCAGTCTGCATTCCCCGACGATTCTGCTGATTACGGACCGGTCCGACCTGGATGATCAGCTGTCCCAGCAGTTCCTGAATTCCAAAGGTTACATTGGGGATAAAACGATTATTGAAATGGAAAGCCGGGAGCAATTGCAGGATATGTTGGCAAAGACAGCCAGCGGTGGTGTATATCTGACAACGGTACAGAAATTCGCGGAGGAATTTGGAGAGCTTTCGAACCGTACTAATATTATCTGCATATCGGATGAAGCACATAGGACCCAGAACAATCTGGATATGAAGATAGTGGTGAAAGCGGACGAGGTGCTGCAACGGTACGGTTTTGCTCGTTTTCTGCATACTGCATTGCCGCAGGCAACCTATATCGGCTTTACCGGTACGCCGGTAGACGCAACAATGGACGTATTTGGTCCTGTGATCGATCAGTATACGATGACCGACTCCGTGAAAGACGGTATCACTGTTCGACTGGTATATGACGGTCGGCCGGCCCGTGCTACGCTGGATGATGAAAAGGTCAAGGCAATAGAAGAATACTATCAACAGTGCCTTGCAGCTGGCAGCAATGAATATCAGGTGGAAGCGAGTAAGAAAGCTGTTACGAATATGGCTGCGATCGTCGGCGATGACGATGTGCTGAATGCCGTTGCCGATTATTTCATTGATCACTATGAAACACGGGTCAGGGAAGGCTCTAGCATAGCCGGAAAGTGCATGTTTGTCTGTATGACTAGGCCGATCGCTTTCAAATTCTATAATATGTTGAAGCAGAAACGGCCGGAATGGTTTGAACTGCGCGTAGCACCGGAAGGCGTTGAACTGTCAGAAAAGGACAAGAGAGAGCTTATCCCGATGCCGATGTGTCAGTTTGTAGCAACCCGGTCGAAGGATGATCCGCAGGATATGTATGATTTGCTGGGCAGTGACGCGACCCGGAAAACAGCAGCCATTCAGTTCAAAAATATAAAGAGCAATTTCAAAATTGCCATTGTAGTGGATCTTTGGCTTACTGGTTTCGATGTGCCTTTCCTGGATTGTATGTACCTGGATAAGCCGTTGTCACAGAGCCATACCATTATCCAGACGATTTCCCGCGTGAACCGGACCTATGAAGGCAAGGACAGCGGATTGATTGTGGACTTCATCGGGATCAAGCCCGGTTTGCTTGCCGCGCTGCGTACCTATACCGATTTCCAGGAAGATACTTTCGACGAGGACAGTGTGCAGGCGGCTGTCCGGCTGGTTCGGGATCAGTTGGAAATCCTGAACGCAATGATGATTGGCTTTGACAGTACAAAGTATTTCACAGGTTATCCGGCAGAACGGCTGCAGTGCCTGAATGAAGGTGCGGAATTCCTGCAACAGACAAAGGAAATGGAACAGCGTTTCATGGCCAATGTCCTGCGGCTGAGCAAAGCCTTTAATCTCTGTAACAGCGGAAAAGACTTTACAAAACACGAATTGGATCTAATCCATTATTACAAAGCGCTCCGCTCTGTGCTGTTTAAGCTGACAAAGGGAGACGCCCCGGACACTGATACCATGAACGCCCATGTGGCAAAAATGCTGGAAGCGGCGATTCAGTCTGAGGGAGTAGAAGAAGTCTTTTCTACAGATGCCACAATGAGCCAGGAAGCGATTGACCTTTTCAGCGATGAATACCTGGAACGCATAAAACGGATGAAACTGCAGAATACAAAGGTAAAGATTCTGACCCAGCTGTTGAAAAAGAAGGTAGAGGAATTTAAAAAGGTCAATAAAATCAAGGCTAAGACGTTTGAGGAAAGACTGCATGCCATCGTTGATCAGTATAATAACCGGATGTCGGATGCAGATTATGTTAAAAACATCCTGAACAATGTATCTGACCAGCTATTAAAGCTGCTTCAACAGATCAAAGATGAACAGAATTCCTTTGAAGCAATGGGTATCGATTATGAAGAAAAGGCGATATTCGATATTCTTATCGCTGTAGCGGAGAAGTTCCAGTTTGATTTCCCGGAAAGCGAGAATATAGAGCTTGCTAAGGAAATACGGGCGGCGTTACGTGACAAGGAAAAGTACGCTGACTGGGCAAACAGCGCTCAGATCCGTGCATTGATGCAGGCGGATATCATAATGATCCTGGCCAAACATGGTTATCCGCCTACGCCTCCGGAAATCTATGAAAAAGTATACAGCGACATCCTGGAACAGGCGGAAAACTTCAAGAAATATAGTGACTAATTCACAGTGGTTTCAGAAATAACCACTATACAATCAAAACAAGCATAAGATGCTTGAGGTAAAAAGGAGAATGATTCACAATGAGTATTGATTTGAAAAATTTACAGCGAACACTTGCGGATAATAAGGTATATGATGCTTGGCCTTATGTTCTTGGACTGCGTGATTCAATGCGAAATATGCATTTATCTTTTGATTTAGCAAAGGCAGTGTATAAACACAGGAAAGATGAGATAGAGCATTTCAATCAGTCGATGCTGCAAGAAGCGGCATCTGCTCCGGGGACAAAAGTTCAAGTCACTTGGCAGGGGATGACTCCTCCATTTCAAGATATAGCAGGAATAGAAGTTGATGATACTGTATTAATGGAAAAGTCAGCTGTGGATTTCTTTCATTATGCACACATGAGTGTAGATTGTGTATGCCAAATAGTTAATTCAGCATTATTTGGTGATCAAGCCATAGAGGAGGAAAAAGTTTCATCAGGAAGTCTTCATGAAAAGGTAGCCACTATTACTCAGTTTGGAACATTATTAAATATCATGGATAATGGTTTTTTGAATAATGAACTTATTTATGTGAGAGAATTCGACAATTACACAAAGCACATAAAAATCAATTCATTTACTATATCGAATTCTTTATTCTTTGGAAATAAGGCTGATTATGTCTTGTGCGCTTTTAGCTTTAAAGGGAACGATTATCCGGAATTTGAGGCAATAACAAAAATGGATACCGTTATGCATGAAGTGGAAAATTATATAGAGGCAGTTCTTGCAGAATTGATTATTCAAGTTCCAAACGCTGTGGGAACCAGTTCAAGACATCATAGTGTATCTTTCAAAAGCCAATTAAGAGAACATGATGGGAAGTCATATGTTGATTATATAGTGTACTTTCTTGAGGTAAAAAATGGAATAACAGATTTACCTTCTGAAATCTCAGTTTTGCCATTGGTCATAAAACCAGACGGAACAATAGAGAGCCGTGTATTGGATATGGATACACTGTTTGTGACTATTGAGGGACAAGAAGAGGGAGGAATCTGCGGTATAGCGAAAATTGCCCCTGATCAAAGGAAAGCAGCTGCATATCGAAAATACACTATACAACCAGCATCGGTTGATGATTTTTATGATTACCTCTCTACTTTTAAGGATGATTATGCAAATCACCAATTCCGGTTCAAGGCAATGGAAGGCTCAATTGTGATTTATAAAATGGATGAAGAAGCTCAAGAAAAACCACTGAGCCAGGTCGCAGAATCTGAAGAAACGGAAGAGACACAAGGGTGAAACTGAAAAGGACATAGATTCCGATGTTTATACGGTTATAGAGGTTTTATGCAAGTACCATTGAATATGAACGTAAATAGTGTTCTAAGAGCTTTTTGAGGTGCAAGATGGCAAAACCCAAATTCGAATTGCGATGTGTGAAAGAAGACAATAGTATATATTTTGTTATAAAAAATGTATCGTCATCAATTATCTCAAATATGACTCTCCAATCATTTGTTCTAAAAGAGGGCAATGGGGATACGGAAAACATTCTTTTGTATAACAATTCATTTCCAACATCTTTGGGCCAGAATGAGGAATATCAATTTAAATATGATCATAAGTATTTACGACAACGTCCTATCGGTGCAAAGTCTTTTTATGCTGTGTTTACTTTAGAAGACGAGAATGATAATGCGTTTCAGTGTGAATTATCAAAAGATGTTAGTAACTGTAATGATACAGATTGCGCACTGGGCAAATGGGAAACAGCCGTGAGCATGATTGATGAACAGAGAAACGAGGACGCACAAACTGTGAAAACAAAAATTTTTATTTCCCATCGAAGTAAAGATGTTGAGTATGCAGCAGCAATGGTTGATTTTCTGGAGGATCTTGGCGTTTCATCACGGTATATTGTGTGTACCTCTGTTCCGGATCACCTGATCCCCAATGGAAAGAGGATATATGAATGGTTGAGAGAACAATTCACGAATTATGATCTTCATATGCTATTTCTTCTGTCAGATAACTATTACGAAAGCCCGGATTGCTTGAATGAAATGGGCGCGGCTTGGGTAACAAAGGCTGATTCGGATATTATCTTGCTTCCGGGGTTTAGTCCGGATAAAATACGTGGATGCATTGGACAGGATATGATGGCCGTCTATTGTGACGGAGATGACGAGATCCTGATGGACAGGATTAAACAATTACGGGATAAGGTTTGTGGCGAATTTGAACTGAACAAACCAGATGACAGACGGTGGGGGAGAATCAGGGATGCGCTCCTCAAAAAACTTCAGAAAAAGGAAGAAATACAGAGAACGGAAACAGCAACTCAAAACCAAATTCCGGAGTTTGAGATTAGGATTCTTGAAACTAACAAACAGGTTCCTGGAACGGCAGAACCGATAGATGGTACAGGAAACCGCTTATCCTCACATCACAAGAATGTATTGTTCGCCATTGAACTAAAGAATGATGTTATGGTCGAAAACCTGAAAGTGTTTGGAAGAAGTATTGATTCTGTTGTGCAGAAAAACCAGCCGTATCATATTTCTGTCTGCTATATGGAATCGCCTGATACACTCTTGAGAGGCACCGTTTACACTTTGTCGCGGGATATATACCCTGCTGGTGCGGATGGAATTCCCAAAATTGTGATAATTGAGTATTCCAGAAACGATGTCAATTATAGGCAAAAGTTTGTCCTGGAGGGAAACCATACATACGCTTCATATCCAGAAGAAAAGGTCATCCGGCCAGATATGGAAAAGATAATCCAGATGAAAAATGAGATGAAAAAGGATTTTCTCCGGAACCCTGAAGAACTGAACGTTTCATCATATGAAATAAGCCAGAGGCCAGTTCTGAAATATATATACAGAGATGTTATTATCATGTCCAAAGACTGTCAGGATCAGAAGTGGAATACTGATGGAGGCTTTGGAAGATATGAAATCTATGATTTTTGTGATGAAGGATTATTGCTTTGGGACTATAGTTGTCAGCAGGTAGAAGTTGAATATTTCTTAAGGGCCTCATTGTCTAAAACAGATGCAAGGCAGCTACTATGCCTCAAGTATGAAGATATCATTACTTATGATATGGAAGGCAATTCCGGATACAATATTCCAATTATTTATACTAAATATGAGCTGGGAGAAAACCCGTTCCAGAAGTACTATTATTTAGATGAAAAAGGATATGGAATAATCAGTAACAGCGTTATTACTGAAGTGAAGGATAAGACTGAACGATAATAATATGTAAGACATATTCCGTCAGTAGTATAAACACTTTGGAGAATGACAATGGGTGCAAACAAAGAAAGACAACAGCGTTTGGAAAAAGCTGTGGCGGAAAGACGCCGGCAGATGACGCAGTATCATAGTTTTACAGAAGATGAAATGTTTATTGTGAAAGGGAGTCCGGCTTTTTCTGTGTTGGATTTCTGGCGGTTTGAATTTGGCGCCTTGATCAGCATGGTGGGGACGATTGGTGAATTCCTTGTATGCCGGGCGCTGGAGATTCCAAAGGCTGAAAATGTGCTTAAATGGACAGGATATGATGTATCCTATAAGTGCAAGCGTATCGAGGTAAAGTCTACCAGCTATATTCATTCCTGGAACGGGAATAAACAGTCGGATGTTCGTACGTTCTCCATAGCGCCGTCACATAACAATTATTGGCTTGTAAAAGATGACAGTGATACAAAGAAACTGTCAAGACAGAGCGAATTATATGTATTCTGTCTGAACACCCAAAGGAACTATGAGACCTTTGATCCGCTAAAGATTGACAGCTGGGAATTCTATGTAATTCCGACATACAGGATCAATGAACGGTGCGATCGGATCGGGATTCCGGACCAGAAGACAATCAGGCTGAGTGTGGTTAAGAAAATGACAGAGCCGGTAAAATGGACGGAATTGAAGGAAAAAATTGACGCGGGTATAGATGATGTGGATCAATGGGTGGACAGACTTGATGATTAATGGTCTGTGTTGTAAGGTTCGCAGAATCAACGAGAATTACCAAAAAATGGTAAGAATTTTGACCCTAATTTTGACCCTTATTGGAGCATAATTGGTCATCATGGCTAAAAACGTCAAATAACGAAACTGTTGAAAAATAAGGCTCGGAGGCACGCGCCATCACCTAAAAGACAGGCTTCCCCGAATTCAAGTCCCGCCTTCGGCACTAATGGACACTGGGGACAGTCCCCAGTGTCCGTTTTTTGCTGTCGGAACATTAAGGTTGGAATGTGACAATAGGGACAGACCAACTGTCATCATTCCAAAGGAACGTGACAGTTGGTCTGTCCCTTTGTCACGTTCCTGCTTCTACGCTCCGTAGCCTCCACGCTGTCATCCTCCGGAGATGTTAACCTTCAATTCAAAGGAACATCGTAACGCTAAACTGTCATCTCGACCAAGGACACGAAGTGTCCGCGTGGAGAGATCTCCCAGCTCGTTCACGTTCGGGAACCTAATCGGAACATCGCAGCCTTCACGCCAGCGGATAATTATGAATTCTGAATTATCTTTTTTCCCCTTCTTCCCGTAAAATATGTAACGTTTGAGTAACGTTTTCCCTAAAGCTATAGCATCCGCCATCCCCTCTGTTTATAATAGCAGTAACATGACCGATCAGCAGCGGCAGAGAGGGTAAACGCATGAATCATGATATAGCAGATATCCGTTCACTGGATCATCTTCTGCGTAGTTTATACACGATCCTCAAAAATGAAAATCAACCGGAGACCCGATATGCGGAACAGATCATAGGGCGTATGGGAAACAATATCGGAATTACCTTATCTGATGAACAAGCCGACTTGTGTGAATTGTTTTCGATTCTGAAAGCAGATTACAAAAGTCTGTTTCCGCCAAAATCCGGCCTGACAGAGTTTTATATCCGAAGAGATAATGTTTCTCTTCAATGCCGGCTCAACACTGAATATAAAAGCATCCTGAGCCAGATTGAAGCAATTCTTGGGAGATACTGACACGAGGATGGTTCCTTATCCGGTTTTCTCCTGTTCCTGTAAAACATGTAACGTTTAAGTAACGTTTTCCCGCAAAGTATAGCGTCCGCCTTCACCTCTATTTATAATAGCATTAAGCTATAAGCCGCTTCATTCCGTCACCAGGCGTTCATTCATAACCGCTGAGTGAGGAATACGATATTATAATTTGCGAATTGTATACTGTATTATAAGGCCTGACGCGCGTAAGATAAAAACACAGACCGGGGTATGTGGAGGCGGGGAAGAAAACATACAGGAGGGAAGAAGCGATGGAAAAGAAAACGACTCCGCTGGGCACCATCATCAGTGGATTTGCTGTGCTTATTATTGGGATTATCATTACTGCAAGAACAAGCAGTTATACTTATTATCCCTATTCTCCCTTCTCAAGGAGCGATTCCGGAAGAACCCTTGGCATTGCGATTATTATAGGGGCTCTGATAACCATAGCTGTTGGAGCTTTTCGTATGTCGAATCAGGACGAGGAAAACGATGGTTTGGGGCCTGTGGAGGATTTCTCAGAAAGGTTTGCGCATGAAGAGAAGCCGGCTCCGGCTCCCGCTCCGACTCCTGTAGTGGTAAAGGTGGAAAAGCCTGCCGAAAAGAAATTCGTATTCTGCCCGTACTGCGGTACCGCACAGAAAGAAGACTATACGACTTGTGAAAGCTGCGGCGCGGGACGGAAAAAATAACGGTTGTGTGATTCACACAGGAGATAAAAACAACATGAGCAGAAAGCCCTTTACCCCGAAAGAGGATATAGCCGTCGGCTTTATTGGGACTGCTGGTTCCATCTATGTATTCGTAAGAGCATTCACCCAGATGAAGGATCATTGGCAGCAGCCTCTGGTTCTATCGATCCTGTTGGGGCTCGCTTCCATAGGCATGATTTACAGCGGATTCAAAGGGCTGAAAAGAGAAAAAGCGAAGAAAGCTGCGGAAAAAGCCGCTGAAGAGAAACCGTTGATTCTGGACAAGCAGGCGATGACAGACCAGGTCCGGAAAGTACTCAATACTTTCCGGAAGAAGGAAGCGGTCCGGAACGCCGGGATTTATAAAGATTATATCTACCGTTATGAGCAGCAGCTCCTGGCGCTGGAGCAGGATCTCAATTACAACTGTATCAGCGGAGCCTGTCATATCTATTTGGATAATGATGCGTACGACGTCAATGATCCGTTTATCGATGAGATTGGTAAGGCGGAACGGATGCTTCATGACTACCTGCTGAAGGAGGCTTCCAAGCTGAAACAGCCGGTAAAGCAGGAGGCGTATCTTCCGGCCACTGCCCAGATGGAAGTAACTATTGACGGATCAAAAATCAGCAGTTATCAGGATTTCATTGACGTGGTTCAGAAGGAACTTCAGTTTCCCCAGCACTGCGGGGGCGGGGCGGACCGGTACCTGGAACAGATCCGGGACCTGTCCTGGCTGCCCTATAAAACCTACGTCTTTACAATTTACAACACCGCGGACCTGGAGCGCCGGAATAATGCGCTCCTGAAGCAGATTGTGGGTGATTTTGACCGGAACATCATCCCGTTCTGGCATCACCAGGTGGTGTATGTTGTCGTTGACGGGGAGCCGAAGAACGTCCACCTGAACCTGATCGAAGGGGAAGACTGTCAAACCCTGACGCCGCTGGAATGCTATGTCATTGACGCCCTGGCGTCAGAACTGGAGAAGGAGCAAAATCCGCACAGCGACCTGCTCCGGAAAGAGAATATTGTCTCGAAAGAGAGCACTCCCTATTATTCTTTCCTGTTCCTGCCGAGAACCATTGAATACTCTGTGGCAAAGCCGGGGCGCAGTTATCTGGAACTGGAAGTATCCCTGGATCATGGTTATCCGGTCGAGGTGCTTCTGCATGAAATGAGCAGGACCTTCTCCATGATCGAAATCTATATGGCGGATTCCGGCAAGCTCCCGGAGAACCCGGTGATCATGGGACACAAAAAATATTTTACTCAAAGCTGAAACGAGGAGAAGTGAATGGGCGCGTCGTTCTGCAACCTGTATTGCAAAAATGAGCATGCGGACAGCCTGAGGGAAAGGCTGCCGAAGGGAAGCCGTCTGCTGACCGGATATGGTGACTGGTCTGTGCTGCTCCTGGAAGAGTTCAATACCCGGAAACTCATGTATCTGGCCCGGTTTATTCCCGGCGACGTCCTGATCTTCTATCTCTATGATGACGAGGCCTTCGGCCTGTATTACTACCGGGACGGAAAAAAGCTTTCCTATCTGGACTGCGGTGAGTATAACTCAAAGGTCAGGATCATGGCGGAGAACCTTTTCCAGGATGATCCCCTGGCCCTGAAGAAGCTGTGGGCCATCAAACGCGGCATGTCAGTGGATGAAAAACTGGCTTTACTGGAGGAAACCTTCGGGTTGCCTTTTGACGCCGCCTATGAACAGGAAGAGATTCCTCCGGTGGCAAAGAGCTCCGAAACCTACGACCGGATGAACGCGCGGGCCAAGGCCCTGCGCAACCGGCCGAACCGTTATCAGACGGAACTGCTGCCCCGGGAAGAATGGCCTGTGAGCCTGCAGAACGGGAACGGCAAATTGTTTCCGGGGATTATGCGGGGAATCCGGGTACTCATGACGAACTCAAAGGGCCATGGGATCATTTACCGGACAGGGGAAGGAATTATCTGCTCGGATAAACAGGGACAGGAACAATGGTTTTTCCTGCCGGACCTGAGCGCGCAGAGGTTTCTGTATGAACCGATCGTCGGCAAAGACGGAATCGTGGTAATCCGGGGCAACCGGGAGGACAGTGCACGGTGCACAGCATGGCGACTGTCGCCGGAGGACGGATCCGTCCTGGCGCAGCGGGATTTTGATGATGACAACGTCCGGTATATGCGCTGGAGCGATGAAATGGACTGTTATGTGTATTCCAGCCGCAAAACCGGAGCGTTTGTCTTCCTGGACAGGGAGCTCAATGAGATCCGGACTGCCTTGCCTGAAGAACATGTTTGCGGGTTTGAGTATGGTGATTATGTCGGACACTGTGCCTATACGTCCCATGAAACAAATGACGGCGGCTGGGAGATCGTCCGGACGGATCTTACCAGCCGCGAAGTAAGCAGGATCCGGCTGGAGCTTCCGGTTTATCCACGCCATATGATCCTTTCAGGAGCGTGCCTCTGCTGCGGTGTGGCAGGATTTACCTTTGATTCGGTTGTTTTCTTTGGCTGGGACGGTAAAGTGATCTCCCGGCATCACCTGGAACATATCTGGCATGTCTGGGAAGAAGCCGGAAAACTGTATGGCGCGGCGGTGGATGATAAATCCCATAATATAATCGGCGTCTATCTTTTCCGTGAAAAAGCAAAGCTCCGGGGATAAATCCCCGGAGCTTCTTTTATACGAACCCTAATTGTTAATTGTTAATTCTTAATTGTTCATTTGGGCTTCGCCCATTGCTTCCTACCTCATCCTAAGAGTATCTTCCTCACATTCTCCTCAATCGCTGCACTGTCCATGGTGCTTTGAACGAGCGGCTGTATAACTTCCCGGCTTTCCCTCATGTGCGGCAGCCGAGAGGCCAGGGCATTTGCCTTGTCTTCTTTTCCGGCCTTCAGGTACAGGAAGCATAACGCGGCCCGGATGGTGGCCTTCTGCTTTTCGTTCGCGGAAAGCGGCAGGCCTTTTTCCATCAGTTCAATGGCTTCCGCGGTTTCGCCCTGCAGCGCCAGGGCTCCTGCCAGCCCCAGCATCATGCCGGGGTCGTTCGGATAGGTCAGCAGTGCTTCCCGATAGGTCTTCGCGGCCGCCTCATAATCCTCCTCCTGCTGATATGCCACCGCTTTGGCGTGGATCCCCCGCCGGGTTTCTTCCGCCCGGATCGTATCCATCCCCAGCAGCAGGTCCACGCTGGTTTCAAAGATATTCGCCAGCGCGGGCAGGAACGTGATATCCGGATACGATTCCCCCCGTTCCCACTTGGAAACGCTTTGCGCCGTAATTCCCAGATATTCAGCCACATCTTCCTGGGTCAGTTCTTTCATGATCCTGTATTTTTTCAGGTTTGCTGACAGATACATCATAAGTGTTCCTCCGTGTTTTTATTTCCGGAACGTTCCAGAAGCATCATACCATTTATGCGGCAAAATCCAATAACGCAGTGGTTGTGTTCAGCTCAACCGATTCGGCGGAGGTGCGTGTGGAAAAATAGACCCCTGTAATTTGCTTTTTTCATCCTGTTTACTGACCAATACAAATTATATACTTTTTTCAAAACGAGGGGTAGGGTAAAATATATCCTACAGAAACAGTTGTCGATATCCGATCAATACCTTCCAAAATGAAAAAGGAGCAGAATACTATGTTGAGAAAACTGATTTCCCTGGCACTGTGTATGATCCTGTGCGTGTCGGCGTCCGTGATTTCGGCGTGCGCAGAGGAAACGGCTCCTGTTGAAAAAAGGATTACTAAGATTCAGAAAGCCGTTGAAGAGGGCGGGGACAAAGCGCTGTGGGAACTGGTAAACACGAATTACGCGACCAATGCTTACAAGGAAGAGGGTTGCTCAGAACTGTATATCTGGGCCCCGGACGGTCCGGTGCTTCCGTGTGTAGGCCGGGAAGATGAACACGTAAAGAACTATTATATGGTCGATATGATGGTGACCAACAATGTAGGGCTTATGCTGGAACAGGTGCTTTCCTATACAGTGCAACCTGACGGAACATGCGTGTTACAGGATCTGAGCCAGGATTTGCTTCCTGCCGGGCCGGAACGTATTGCTCCCGGTTATGTGTTTTCCTATCGCTCCACTTATCCTGCGGACGGGACCAGCAGGTATGAAATTGTTGCGGCCGTCGGCACAGATGATAACGGGCATGAGCTTGAGTTTTACGGTGTAATCCAACGATTGAACTACATACCATATGACGCTGCAGAGATTGTTTCGGTGAACCCGGACTATGACATAGACAGGGTTCGCTATGAAGCGGATTTCCGAATGATCCTTGCTGACGGCGTCTGGTGGGTTCCGATCAACACGCTGGGGAAAACACGCTATACCAACCGGGAAATTGCCGACATGGTGGAGCACAGTCCGGAGGAGAAGCAGGAAGAAATCTCTACCTTGTACGAAGCAATCCAGCTTTTCAGGATCAGCGGTTTCACTTATACAGAAGACAACGCAGATATCCTTGAGAACGAAATCAAGTGGGAACATCATAAACCCGGACGCGATGCGGTGCGCACCAATACAGGCTGCTGCGCGACAGACAGCAACTGGCTGAATTATATCCTGAGCGGGGATTATGAGCAAATTGGTTTCCTGAGCTATTCCTGTGCAGACAACAACGGACATGTGTTCAACTTTATCTATCAGGACGGATACTATTACTTTATTGACCTGACAGGTTATGAGGACAGTTATGAGAACGGACTGGCACGGGAGAGCGGAATGCCCAGGGACTATATATATTCGGGCTTGGCTACAGGATGCCTGATTAAGGCCAGGTCGCCAGAAGACTTTGTGAATTATTATGTCGGGATCTGCGGGAATGCTCCGAATCTGTTTTTCCTTTACCAGGGGGAGAATAACCTGCCTATTGCTGGAATAGAAATAGACGGATTGATGACGATGACTTATCCGGAAGGATATGACATCCAGATCCTGGACGGCAATGAACCTGACAAGCTGGGTGTGCAGTTTGTCGAGGGACCGAAGAAAGAATATAAGTGGTCTGCCCTGAAGGATGCGAAAATCAAGGTAAAGGATAAATACCTGCGTGACGCGGAAAAAAACGCGGCTGAGCCGCTGACAGCCTGGCAGCCGGGAGACGTGCTTACGCTGGAGGATAACAGCGATAAGGGCCGGGCAGTGATTGACGGAGTCAAATTCGGTACTTCCAAAAGGGACGAGGTCCGGGTTGGCTTTGAGGACAATCTGTACCTGGACGGCAAACATGCCAATGGTGTTTTCGATCTCAGCCTGCAGCTGGAACAGCACAGCGAAGCGATGAAGGATATGGACAGCCTGGTGCTCGGAGAGCTGAACATAGATATCGTCAGGACGATCCCCGAAACACAGCTGGTGATCTGTACGCGGGAAGGCGATCAGCTGACCGTACAGGAAGTGACAGACGGAAAGTACTACGAATCCCGGCAGATCAGTATCCGGAAGGATGAGAACGGCAATTGGACAGAAACACCTGAGTACTGGTACCTGATCATCACAAACGGCAAGAAAATGAAATATGAATTCGGACGGTTCAAATGCGAGCTTAACTAATGAACAATGAACCGGCTGTGGCCGGAAAAACCCGCTGTGCATCTGCACAGCGGGTTTTTATATAATTTATTAAGAACCTCTTGACCTGGCCTTTACGGCCAGGCTTATGATTCGTCCGAAATCAAGAATGGAGGACGGACGATGAAAGATTTGAGCCTTATGACCTGGAAGGAAATACAGGCGGCTGACAAGAAAAAGAGTATTGTTTTTGTGGTGATGGCGCCAATTGAAGAACACGGATGGTGTCTTCCGCTGGCCACAGATCTGCTGGAAGGAGTATACTGGAGCAAAGGAGCAATGCAAAAACTGGAGCAGCGGCTGGGAGCAGAATGTTTTTATCTCCCTCCGTTTCCGGTTGCGGCAGCTTCCGTAAATGAGTTTTACGGATCCATTCATTTCTCCATGAAGGATACTTGCAGAATTGCCTGCGGGATACTGGAAAGTATACAATGTATGGGATTCTGGCATATTGTTGTGATCGCTTCCCATGCGGATCCGCAGCACCAGATCGCGATTGAAAAGGCGGTCAGGAAGGCAAACGCCAGGAACGGGCTGAGCGTTTTTGCGCCGATGGGGCAGATCTTTATGGGCGTTGGTGTGAAGCCGTTGGCACAGCTGGAAGCTTTTGAAAAAGAACACGGCAATGATTATCATGCCGGATGGATTGAAACTTCAAGCCTGCTGGATATTGATGAGCAGTATGTGCGGGAAGGATTCAGGGAACTGCCGTCATCAAGGATCACAGACAGGGATATGATCTTCCGAAAGAAACAGCTGGAGGCCATGGGTGAGTACGGCCATATCGGTTCACCAGATCTGGCAACAAAAGAACTGGGCAAACAGTTGAATGACAACTGTATTGATTCAATCTGTGATGCGGTGGAGAAGTTCTACCACAGAAGCGAATATGAAAAGTACGGGGAGTATACTTTATATAAAATCCTCCCGCTGCATATCGGATTCCTGGGAAAAGTCAGGAGAAGGAAGGTGGCTAAATGACGTATACAAGAGGACAGTTCGCGGTAATGGGAAACGTGGGGAGAAAAGCACTGCGGCTGTATCACGAAGAGGGGCTCCTGGCGCCTGTCAGCATTAACGAGGAAAACGGATATCACTATTATGACGACACACAGCTGGAAACCCTGGAGAGAATCAAAAGACTCCGGAAAATCGGATTATCCCTTTTTGAAATCAAGCAGATCCTGGATGGGAAGGTTCAGGAAGAGGAGATTGTCGACAGTAAGATCAGGGAGAAGGATGAACTGCTGAAAGAGCTGAAGGCACTGGCCGGAGAAACCGGGAAGCAGGAAACAGCTTATGACGGTAAACCGGATACACAGCCTTTTGAAAGAACAAAGTGTATCTGCATCGAAGAGAATGTGGAACTGGAAAACCTGGGCATGTCGGTGGGGAAACTGTATGAAAGGGTTGCCCGGGAGGGAATGAATGCAGAAGGTTCTCATTTTGTGAGATATGAAGGGCTGCTGGATGACGGGAAATTCAGGATGATTACCTGCCTGCCTGTTTCACAGTATGCTGGCGAGGATACGATGGAGATTTGGGAACCCCACTGCCTGCACCTGAATTATCCGGGAGGCTTTTCCAAAGTATCCGAAGCGCACAGGATTATCCGGAAATACGCGGAGGAACAAGGAATAAAGCTGACAGACAGGGTATATGAAGTGTACAACAAAAACATGACGATAGACGTCTACTATACGATCAGCTGAGGGAAGGAATGGAGAACCCCTGGTTTGTCGTTCTATTATCAGATTAAGGACACAGGCAGGAGGCGAACACAGTGAGATTATCCTTTCGGAGAATGATAAGTGCAGTGCTGGCTGTCTGCATGCTCCTGTCGTTCCTGCCTGCACAAGCTGAGGGAACGGATATTAAAGCTTTGCAGACGCGCCTGCTTGACCTGGGATATGAGATCGGCAAAGCAGACGGGATCCTCGGCAAGAAGTCTTCCGCGGCGATTGCACTGGCGCAGACACTGCTGGCGGAACAGGGATTTGATATACAATCAACCGGAACTCCTGATGCGAAGACGGTTGAGCTGATCATGAAAGAAGAAAACAGCGGATTGCTCCAGATGCTGGTGAAAGGCAGCTGGGGAAGCCGGGTTAAGGAAGTTCAGCAGAAGCTGATCGGCCTGAACCTGATGCGGAGCCATGCGGACGGACAGTACGGCACGAACACAGCAACCGCAGTGCTTACATTTGAAAAACAGCTGGCGGAACAGTTGCCGGACCAGATTAAACCGGATGGTAAACTTACTACAGACGAATATAAGCTGCTGATGAGCGACCTGAGCAAATATGGATTTGAAGCGCCGATCTATTTTGACGATACTCGTCCGGAAACCCTGAAAGAAACATATCTTTACGCGAAGCATGCTTGCCTGATCAATGCGTCAACCGGAGAAACCCTGTTGGAGAAAGCTGCGGATGAACCGGCTGAACCGGCCAGTACGACAAAGATCATGACGCTGTTGACGGCGCTTTCCTTATGCGATCCGGACAAGTCAGTTGTGATTCCAGAAGAGGCGGCGGACATCCCGGCGGACAGTACCCGGGTGCCGGTGACTCCCGGTGAAACGATGATCATGCGGGATCTTCTCTACGGTATGATGATTCGCTCCGGCAATGACGCGGCGAATGCGGTGGCGGTACTTTGTTCCGGAAGCGTGGATGCTTTTGCGGAAGAGATGAACAAGACCGCAGTAAAGCTGGGGATGGAAAACTCCCATTTTGTGAATCCACATGGTTATACGGCAGAGGGACACTATACCTCGGCAAGGGATCTGGTAAAGGCGGCGCGGTACGGACTGACACTGAAGGAATTCCGGGAAATTGTGACTTGCATGTGGTATACCCTGCCGAAGACGGAAAAACGGGATGAAGAGTTGGTGATAACCCAGAAATGGGAGATATTCAATCCTTTGTCAGAATACTATATTCCCAACGCAGCAGGGGTCAAAAGCGGTTATACTTCCACTGCCGGTTTCTGCTATGTGGGTGCCTACCAGGAAAACGGCATTACTCTGATTGCGGCTGTGATGGGTGGCCAGGGCAGGAATATGGCCTGGACAGACCTGAAGCGGCTGTTTGCGTATGGAATGGCCGTAACAAATTAATGAATACTGAAAACTTAAGACTTAAAACTTAAAAATGGAATGGTTACGAGTTGCAAGTGGGGACTTGATATTGCCAGCCTATAATTCGCTTAATGGTTGAGTTGGATAAAACATGCAGTTATTGTTATTTTGGCGAAAGCACGATATGATACGGATGTCAGCTGACAATAACAACTGTGGAGGAACTCAACCATGGATTTAAATATGGGAAGCGTGATCAAAAGACTGCGGACTGAGCATTCGGTCACGCAGGAAGAACTGGCCGCGTATCTGAGGATCTCATTCCAGGCGGTGAGCAAATGGGAAACAGGAACCACTATGCCGGATATTACGCTGCTGCCGAAGCTGGCGGCATTCTTCGGAGTCCGGATTGATGAGCTGTTCTCCGTGAATCATGAGGATGAACTGGAACGGATTGACAACATGCTGAAGCGTGAAGCCATGACGGATCAGAACTATGCCTACGCAAAGCGCGTGCTGGACAGGGTACTGCAGGAGAATCCGAAAGATACCGGCGCTGTGAAACGGTACGCAAAGGTTTATCTGGCGAAAACGAATACTGACCTGCTGGCGGCGGGACGGATGCTGGAAAAAGCGATGGAAGAAAGCCCGCTGGATGAAGAGGTATACTCCCTGTACCGGGCAGTGCGCGGCGGAGGCGAGTATGAACAACACAGCGCTAATGACTGGTTTATCCGGGTCTGTGAGCCGTATGCCAGGAAATATCCGCAGAACCGGAACCTGTATAGGATGCTGATTGAAGCGATGATCAGCAAAAAGTATTTTGACAGGGCCGAGGAACTGCTGAACGCGGTACAGTTTGAAGGGGAAAACCGGTATATGAAGGAGGTTCTGCTCGGGGATATCGCGCAGGCCAGGGGAGAAGCGCAGAAGGCGAAGGAGATCTGGAACAGCATTCCTGAAGATGACTGGCTGGGACAGTATGAAGCGGGTGAGCGGTTCAACCGGCTCAATGAATACGAGAAAACCATAGAATGTTTCAACAACGCCTATAAAGCCCAATCGGCTCCGCATAAGCTGGACATGATGTACTCGCTGGCGTTCCTGTACAAGAAACTGGAACGGTACGCGGAGGCGAAGAAGGCCTGGGAACTGATTACTGAAACTCTGCTCACAGAATACGGAATGACAGAAGAGGACAATGACGTACAGTGGCCCAAACGTGAGATTGCCCAGCTGGAAGCATTGATGCAATAACGGTTGATATAAAAAGATGCGGATTGAATAAGCTCAATCCGCGTCTTTCTATATATTAAAGTATGATCAAAGGAAGAAGTCGATAATGTCCAGGAGGGCGGAAGAAATCACGCCGATTATACTCTCTTTGCGCTTTTCTGCCTTCTGGAATTCGGTGAATTCCTCATCTGTAAGAGGTTTGGGATCCGTTCCCTCGCGGGTCATATCGTAACTGTTGCTGTTCATTTTCTTTCCCTCCTGTGCAATGGATTTCAATCTATGTAAAAAGCCTCTGTGAGAGTGCTTTCATGAATATATACGTTCATTCGGAAGAGATGGCAGTAATGAGTATTGTTTTTGGCAGACATATTTTGGAGACTGGGAAAGGACGAATGACCAGGAATTCCGAAGAGGCGGCTAAGTTTATCCAAAGCCTGAAAGAGTTAATCCAATCGATGTCGAAAGAATAACTGCAGAGAAGCGAAACACAGTAAAGACGCGGATCAAATTGATCCGCGTCCTTTTTTGAAATTTCCCGGCATCCCGGATCTCAAAGATGAAAAGATAATTGCTAAAAACAGAGATATAGCAAAGTTCATTTTGCCAATCTGAGTATTTATACCTGGACGGAATCCAGATACATTGGATGTGGTAAAGAGTAAGGCAGAGTCTGCATAGAAAGAAAGATTACATGCCTTACGCTCTCCAAGAGCTTATATGTGTATTGTGAAAGGAAACCATATAATTATGCCTGAAACGAAAAAGATCCTGGTTTTGCGGCGAAATCAAAAACCGTTTCCTAAAACATATATAAATACATAATCTGGATTTCTTACCTGAACACCTGCAAAACCTCGGGAACTGCTGAAAATGGCTTGCAGAATTTACGGTATTGTTACACCGTGTTTTCGGTGCACATGATATAATTTGACCATAGAGTACCGGTTTGATGGGAATCGGAAGAAAACGGATACGAATGGGTGCCGGCATAAGGAGAGAAACTATTTTTCGAAGGCGGAGGAGACCGGAATGAAAAAGGGGACGACATTATTCATCGCGATTATCTGTATTCTGGCGATAACCACGGTTGGTTTGTATACAGGGTATGAAGAAAAAAAGGAACAAATTGAAGCACTGCAGCAGGATATGCTGATCCGGGATGATATGGATGGCGCTTTCAGTGAGGAGATCGCAGAAAAAGATAAACAGATCCAGGGACTGGCAGACGTTCTTGAAGAGAAAGACCGGAAGATCCAGGATCTGAAGGATGACCTTCAGGAAATGGGACAGCAGGTTACAGCGTTGACGAATGATGCGGAACAGTATGTGGAACGGATCAATGCCCTGAACGCGGACGTATCCTCCAGGGACAGCAGGATTGGGGAACTGGAAGCGTCAATTACTGAAAAGGAAGGCAAAATCGGGGAGCTGGAAACAATCGTTGCTGGGAAGGACAGCAAAGTCGGGGAACTGGAAGCAGCCATCTCTGAGAAAGACAGTAAGATTGGAGAACTGGAAGGCAGTATTTCTGCGGCACAGGAGAAGATTGATTCCCTGAATACGGATCTTACGGACAAGACAAAATCAATCGACGCGTTAAATGCGGATATCCTGAGCAAAAACAGCCAGATTGAATCCCTAAGCGCTGAGAGTGACAGTACGAAGGAGACTTTACAGACCGTACAAAACCTGGAGACAGAACTGGCCGGGAAAGAAGAGAAGATCAAAGAACTGAATGACAGTATTGCGGAAAAGGATGAGATTATTGAGGATCTGAAGGTGAAGGTCCAGAATCTGGAGATACTGCTGAATACTTTTGCCCAGAACAAAGACAAGGACGAGGGAACAGCAGGAACAAACGGGCTGGCTTCCGTACGTCCAATGGTTACGATGGATTTTGACAAATATACAATGTCTGAGCCCGGGAAGATTCAAGTTGTTATAACGGTGACCAATACCGGTGAGGAGGACATGAATGAGCCGGTGACACTGTATTATCCTAATGACAAGAAGGTGAATGAGTTCGGCGAAGACGGTCTTCCTGCCGGTAAAACAAGGAGCTGGACAGGTGAATGGGATGTGACGCAGGAACAGCTGGACGAGGGGAAAGTGGCCTTTATCATCCGGTACTCTCTCTATGACGGTGCTGCCGGTGAAGATGGTCTGCCTACACTCAGACAGCATAAAACGGTTTTTTCAAAGCAGATTAACAAGGGCAAGTAAAAAAGAAAGTCATATCGGATAAAACGGGATGCCGGGAGGGATATCATGCTGCGTGAAGAGACAGCTGCTTTGCTGAAGAGATGGAATTATCCTTTTGAATCCTTATATGGATGGACATTCAAAGGTGATCCATGGTGTGACGATGTGGCTGTTGAGGCTTACCTGGGGAATGCTCTGTTTGTGATTTATCAAATTGCTGAAGTGGGCATGGGAAAGTATTACGGACGAGTAGCTGTGCTGTTTGATCATGAGCATCCGACATTATTCCTGGCTTGCAAAGAAGGCGTGGTACTTTTTCCGAACATCCGACCGGTTGTTACTCCGGATGGACGATATATGTTTGCCTGTTTTTACTATGGGGTATTGATTATTGACCTTATGAAGAGAAAGTTCACAGGGCTGAAACTGGATCATTATGAAGATTCTGTATGCTATGATATGCAGCCTTCCGGAGACACATTCCATATTTACCATAAAGAAAACGGAAAGAGTTCTGTAATAATTCCGGAACGTCTGACATGGCATGAAGGCCCAGGAGAACAGGAGAATATTGAAACATATTTTCAACCTTATGAACAAGCAGTAGGCAAGCTCAAGCCATACTGGCTGTAATATGCTGCGGCAGATTCCCAAAGAACACACTCACTATTCATCCGTTATTCACATAATCATAAGCAGAAGATAAGGTAAGCCGGTTATGATACAGATGTCAAAGGGAGACGCGGCCGGCTCCCGCCAATGACGAACATCATCCCGCCGGCAAACCGGCAGTGATGTTTTGAATATAGATGTTTACATTCACTCCTCTTTTGCGGTGCTGTGCCATGCAGCACCGCTGTTTTATGTTCCGATGAAAAAGGACTGCTCAGGTGAGCAGTCCTTCTTTATACCAGGGATAGATTTATTCGCCGGCGAGTTGGACGAATACGTCTGCCAGGTCCGCACGCGTTACAGCCGCGTCGGGGGTGTCGGTGGAGAAACCGGCACCAAGGGCAGTCAGGATATTACAGAAGAGATCTTCATGCAGTTCGGCATTCAGATCCTGATCTGCGGAGACCAGGCCGTAACCGACCAGGGCTTCCTTACAGCCTTCCGGATCATTGCTTCCGCCGCCGATCAGCATATACAGACCGCCAAGGAAGTCACCCACGGTGGCAGGTTCATCCGGCGCGAAGAGGCCGTCTTCCTTCGGCAGCATCATACCGCTGGTGAAGGAAGAATAAATGGCGTCATGATGTTCGTTGTCTTCTGCTACGTCGGAGAAGGAAACCTGGGTCAGGTCTTCAGTGTGGAAGGGGTTCTGGATCGCGTCAAACAGTTCGCTGTTGGCCTGCAGGGTGCCGATCGGTCCGACGGTGCCGCGGCAGCCCTTTTCCATCAGCTTGGCATAGGCTCCGGCAGCGTTCTTTACACTCTCGGGCGTCACACTCTTGTAGGCACGCATCTGCTGCAGCTTTTCATCCGCAGGCCTGCAGTGCAGGATGTTGGTCATGGCAGTCACTGCGCCGCCCAGTTCGCCTTCAGGTTTTGCCAGGTTGGAATACTGCTGCATGATATAGCCGTCAATCTGTTCCTGCGTCAGCTCCATGGAAGCCAGTTTTTCCGGAATGGAGTCGTACAGGTCGAAGGTGGCCTTGACGTTGGGATCCCTGTAGGAGATCAGGTACATGGCGTAATCACCGTCAGTACCGCACCAGACGCTGTAAGCACCCATCTGATCCCGCAGGACGGGAACCAGCAACTGGTCCGCAATCAAGGATCCAATGACGTTGAGGGCATAATCCGGTTCGACATCGATCTGGCTGAAGGAAGCACAGTTGCAGTTGTACTGGATGTTACCATCCACGGAAATACCTTCTTTGATTGGGGGAGTCGGCAGGTTATAGACCGGATATTCTCGCTCTTCGGAAGCGATATCCGCGAAGAAGGTATCCACCAGGGACGCATTCACCGCGATGGAAGCTTCGTTACCGGCAAAGGTGGCGACGGCACCGCTGCGGTTGGCCAGGAAAGACTGGATGTTCTGCAGGCGGGTTACCACCGTTTCCGGTTCCGTGACCATCTGCTGTTCCAGCTCCTCCAGGAAAGCGTAATAAGATGTGTAGTTCAGATAATCATAATACCTGGATTTGGGATCGGCGACGCCTTCCTGGCGGGAGTAGAGTGCTATATAAGGCGCATTGGTAATGCTGTTGCGCACAGAGGCTTTCTGGGCGGTAATCCGCTCGGATAACACCTGGAGATCCGTAAATTGGGTATGGAACAGGATTTCCTTCATCAGGTCATAACCGGCAGCGAGATCGTCGTCCAATGCGATCCACTCAGCGACCAGATAAGCGCGTACGTTGTCTTTTTCGGGTGTGTCGAAGCTATCCACACCGATTGTGCGGGACATTAGATAACGATCCATCAGGATGGCCAGTTCTTCCTTGCTGTGAGCATCAGTATCCAGCTGACCCAGCAGGCGGGTGAACAGGCGCAGGTAGTGGATGTCTTCCTGGGGAAGCGTACGTGCGTCGAAGTAGAGGTCGGCCTTGCCGACACCGTCCACACCGGCCACGGCGCTTATGCGGCGGACGCTGTCTGCGCCGGTTTCGTCGGTGATCTGGTATTCACGGACTTCCTCGGGAAGATCCGCCACGGCGACAGGGGTCAGGGCGGCAATCATCGCGGCGTTATCATCTTCTTCGGGCTCGGCATGAGTGGCGTCGATGATAGCTTGCTTTGCTTCTTCTGTCATACCGGCCTTTATTTCTGCCAGTTTGTCGGCCAGTGCGGCATCCTGCTTTTCTTTCAGGCCGGGTTCGGGATAGGTGGCGGTCAGGGTGTACAGTTCAGGATCCACATACCAGTCGTTGATAGCGGCAGTAAGCAGGCCCTTGGCGTTTTCGTCCAGGATATTAACCAGGTCTTCCGTAGATTCGACATAATCGAAGGGATTGCCGGTGACGGCGTAATCATACGCCATACTCATCATGATGGATTCGACCGGCTTCCCGCTTTCCAGTGCCAGCTTATTATCCAGCAACTGGGCAGTTACGATGGAATCCAGCTGAACAGGGTCAAAGCCATCCTGGGCAATCTGCTTCAGGGAGTCGTTGACTACTGTACGGAAAGCTTCCGCGTCTTCCGGGTTGACGTTGTTTGCCACAAAGACGAGGGCATCATCCGGAGCGGCCAGCTCGCGGCCACAGGAGAAGGAACCGGAGGGGAAGGCTTTCTTAAGGTTCTGTTTGAGCAGAGAACCATTGGCATTAAGCAGCATCCAGACGTGATCTGCTGCACGCTGCTGAGCTTTGTTTTGTTTCAGGCCGGGGCAGATGATGTAGTAGTAAACGGTGGACTGGTTGGCTGTGTCGGTGCCTTCCGCCACTGCATAGGGGAAACTGGTGACAACAGGTTCAGTGATGCGGGTATAGCCGCTGTCGGTGAAAGTGAACTCCTTCTTCTCATAGGGGCTGAAGGCTTCATCCAGCAGTTTCAGGAACACGGTGTAATTTTCAAAAGAACCGTACAGCAGGCCGATGCAGTTTGACGGATGGTAATAGGTATCGTGGTATTCCTTCAGGGCGTCCCAGGTCATATCCGGGATGGCTTCGGGCTTTCCGCCATAGTTGAAGGTCAGGGCGGCACCGGGGAAGGTAACCAGGTTCGCGTTGTCCATAGCGCTTTCCTGCAGGGTCATGGCGCCGGTCATCTCGCTGTATACGGTACCGTTCAGCGTCAGGGGGCTGTCCATGTCCTCCATTTCATAGCGCCAGGCTTCCGTACGGTAGATATCTTCCCGCTCTTTGACTATCGGATGCAGGCAGCAGTCCGTATAGAAATCCGCCAGGGCAAGCAGCTGCTCCTCGGAAAGGGATGCGACCGGATAGCTGGTCATCGCGTCGGTGGTGTAAGCGTTCATGTAAGTCTGGTAAGACTGATAGACCAGGTTGAACCACAAGCCGGTGCTGGGATACTTTGCGGAACCGGACAGGGTGCTGTGCTCAAACACATGCGGCAGGCCGGTGTTGTCAATCGGCCGGGTGGGGAAGGTCAGCTGGAAGGCGCGGTTCGTATCTTCATTGGCGATATAGAGGAGCTTTGCGCCTGTCTTCTGATGTTCAAAAAGTACCAGGTTCGCGCCGATCATCTCAAAGGGGCGGATTTCCTTGGCTTCAAAGCCTTCGACCACATCGCCGACAGCGGGCAGACCGACAGCTTCAGCAGCGTCAGCCGGAGCAGGTTCTGCCAAAGCGGGCATCACACTGACAAACAAAGCCAGTGCAAGGAACAGGGACAACAGTTTTCTCATCTTTCTTCCTCCCATTTCGGGTTTTATACTGCCCCGCAGAAGAGGCAGCCGAAAGAGCATTGAATGCTCTTACCTGACAGGAACCGGAGAATTATATGGGTTTATTATGGCACTGAAACAGTGTAACGCAACAAAGCAATATTTGCAACTTGTATGCTGATGCGCGCACAAAATGAGGATCAGGAGACGCCTGGGGACAGCGCTTTGCAGATACAAGAATAACGGACACCAGGAGACAGTTCTGACTATCCGCATAAGTGGACAGTGGCAGAACCGTCTCCGGTATCCGCCTTTCTTTATACCAGAGAAAGATTATTTACCGGTAAGCTGGATAAACAGCTTCGCCAGTTCGGCACGGGTGACTGCCGCATCCGGTGTCTCGGTAGAGCCGGGAGCGCCCAGAGCGGCCAGAATGCCGCCGAGGAAACCCTCATTCAGTTCGGCATTCAGGTCCTGATCCGCGGGGATCAGACCGTTGGCACTCAGAGCAGCTTTGCAGGTTTCCGGATCATTGGCTCCGCCGCCGATCAGCATATACAGTCCGCCGAGGAAATCACCCACGGTGGCGGGTTCATCCGGCGCAAAGAGGCCTTCTTCCTTCGGCTGCATGAGGCCGCTCGCAAAGGCGGCGTAGATGGCGTCATGCTGTTCACTGTCTTCCGCCACGTCGGAGAAGGAAACCTTGGACAGGTCTTCCGTATGGAAGGGATTCAGGATCGTGTCATACAGATCGCTGTTGGCCTGCAGGGCGCCGATGGGGCCGGCAGTGCCGCGGGCACCTTTTTCCACCAGCTGGGCAAAGACAGCCGCCGCGTTTTTCACGGTTTCAGGCGTCACGCTCTTATAGGCGCGCATCTTCTGCAGCGTTTCGTCCTCGGGACGGCCATTCAGGACTGCGTTGATCTTAAGGATGGCTTCTGTCAGTTCGCCGGCAGGCGTCGCGATGGATGAATACTGGCGCATGATATAGCCGTTGATCTGGTCCTGGGTCAGTTCCATGGAGGCCAGCTTTTCCGGGATGGAATCATACAGGTCAAAGGTGGCCTTCACGTTGGGATCCCGGTAGGAGTAGATCATCAGGCCGAGGTCGCCGTTCGTGCCGCAGGAGGCACCGTAGGCGCCCATCTGGTCCCGCAGGATGGGAATCAGCACCTGGTCGGTGATGATCGAGCCGATGACGTCAAAGGTGTAATCCGGTTCAATGCCGAGCTCCCGGAAGGAAGCAGTCAGGCAGTTGTACTGGATGTTGCCGTCCACGGAAAGGCCTTCCTTCCTGTCGGCTGCCGGCACGTCATAGGCGGGATACTCCCGCTTCTCATCGGGGAGCTCCGCGAAGAAAGCATCCACCAGGGGCGCGTTGAGCGCAATGGAGTTCTCATTGCCGGCATAGATGGCCATGGCTCCGCTGCGGTTGGCCAGGAAAGACTGGATCGCCTGCAGGCGGGCAACAACTGCTTCCGGTTCCGTTGCCATCTGCTGCTCCACATTTTCCAGGAAGGTGTAATAAGGGGTGAAGCTCAGGTAGTCCTGCACCCTGGACTGGGGATCGTCAAGCCCGGCCTGGCGGGCTAAAACCACCGTATAGGGGGCAGCGGAAATGATGCTGCGGGCAGTGGATTTCAGGGCTGAGATCTTTTCGGCAATCGTCGGGATGTCTGTAAACTGCGTATGGAACAGGATTTCCTGCTCGAGGTCATAGCTGGCCGGCAGGTCCCTGTCCAGGGCGACCCACTCGGCCGCCAGGTAGGCGGTAACGTCGTTCTTGTCAGCCGTATCGAAAGTTTGGATTTTGTAGCTTCCGCCCGTCAGGTAACGGCCCATGAGCAGGGCAAGCTCTTCCTTGGTATGGGCGTCAGTATCCAGCTGACCCAGCAGCTGGGAGAAAAGGCGCGCATACTGCAGGTCTTCCTGGGAAAGACCGCGGGCGTCCAGGAACAGGTCGATCAGTCCGATTTCATCCACGTTGGCTGTCATGTTCAGACGGCGGACGCCGTCGGCGCCGGTTTCATCCGTATACGGGATCTCACGGACGTCTTCGGGAAGGTCAGCCACGGTGACAGCCGTCAGGGAGGCGACCATTTCAGTGGTGTCTTCCTCTTCGGGCTTCGCGTTGGTGGCGTCGATGATGGCCTGCTTTTCCTCTTCCGTCATGCCGGCCTTGATCTCTGCCAGCTTTTCAGCCAGGGCAGCTTCCTGCTTTTCCTTCAGGCCGGGTTCCGGATAGGTGGTGGTCAGGGTATACAGTGCCGGATCCACCAGCCATTTTTCAATAGCGCCGGTGAGGAGGCCTTTTTCGTTCTCCTCCCGGATATGGGTCTGGGCTTCCATGTTTTCGCAGTATTCAAAGGGATTGCCGGTCAGGGCATAGCCTTCGGAAAGATTGGCGACAACGCCTATGATCGGGCTGCCGCCTTCCGTTGCCAGCTTATTGGTCAGTTCCTGGCGGGTGGCGGTCGCGTCCACCTGCACAGGATCAAAACCGTCCTGCACAATCTGCTTCAGGGAGTCATTGACGATTTTGCGGAAGGTTTCCGCGTCATTCGCGTTGACGTTGTCTGCAGCAAAGAGCAAAGCGTCATCGGGTCCGACGGAGTCACGGGAGCAGGTGAAGCTTCCGGCAGGGAAGGCTTTTTTCAGGTTTTCAATCAGGAGAGAACCGGTGGTGGCCAGCATGAGATCCGCATGATCCACGATCCGCTGTTCTTCCTTGTTTTCCCTCAGGCCGGGGCAGAGGATATAGTAATACACGGAAGACTGATTGGTGGTATCCGTACCTTCTGCCACCGCGTAGGGAACGCTGGTGACCACAGGCTCCGTGATCCGGGTATAGCCGCTGTCGGTGAAGGTGAAGTCCTGCTTTTCATAGGGAGCGAAGGCTTCATTCAGCAGCTTCAGGAAAGCTGTGTAATTCTCATAGGAGCCGTACAGGTAAGCGAGACAGTTGGACGGATGATAGAACCGGTTGTGGTATTCCTTCAGGGAATCCCAGGTCATATCCGGAATGTATTTGGGAATGCCGCCGGAGTTATAAGCCGCCACGGAACCGGGGAAGGTGGCAGTCCTCGCGTTGTCACGGGCGCTTCTCTGCAGCGTGAGGGCACCGGTCATTTCACTGTACACGGTACCGTTCAGCGTCAGGGGACTTTCCATATCCGCCATTTCATACCGCCAGGATTCCGTACGGTAGATGCTTTCATCCGTCATGATCATCGGATGCAGGCAGGAGTCTGTATAAAGATCCGCCATGGCAAGCAGCTGCTTTTCGGAAAGGGAACCCACCGGATAACAGGTCACATAGTCGTCGGTATAAGCGTTCACAAAGGTGGTATAGGACTGATAAAGAAGATTGAAAAACAGGGCTTTGCTGGGATACTTCTCCGAGCCCGACAGGGTGCTGTGTTCAAACACATGGGGCAGGCCGGTGTTGTCAATCGGCCGGGTCAGGAAGGACAGCTGGAAGGCGCGGTTGGTATCTTCATTGGCAATGTAAAGAAGCTTCGCGCCTGTCTTCTGGTGCTCAAAGGACACCAGGGTTGCGCCGACCAGGTCAAAGGGACGAAGCTCCTTGACTTCGAAGCCTTCGACCACGTCGCCCACGGCCGGCAGGCCGGCCGCTTCGGCAGCGCCTGACGGAGCCGGTTCCGCCAGGGCGGGCAGTGTGCTGACTGCCAGCGCCAGCACAAGGAACAGGGACAGTATTCGTTTCATCTTTCTTCCTCCGTTTTGTTTTTCCGTTTTCCCGGATTCGGGAAAAACGGTTATACGAAGACAGCCGATCTCCATCCGGCCGGATTGCCGGACAGGAAACCAGATATCGACGAATCATTCATTGGTTTTTCGGGAAGATATGTCAGGGCAAGTCTTCTCGAATATTTATCGGAACCCCGCAGCGCATTCAGGGTGTCATCCCGAACAATGCAAAGCAGTGTCGAAGAGAACCCATTAATTCTGCATGCGGTATTCTCCATTATTCATTTCGTACTCTTCCCCAATACTGTTTCCTCTTTGCTTCAGTTCCCACATCACCCCTTCAATCTTATCGATCAGGGCGTCAATCCGGGCGCGGCCGTCGTTGATTTTCTGCTGCACCATCAGATCGCTGAAGAAGTTGTCGCAGAAAATATCCAGCATGGTGACCAGCGATCCGGTATCGACCTGCAGGCCTTCGCCGTCCACGTCCCGCAGCTCCTTCGCGAAGCGGCGCAGGTCCCGGTTGGCCTGGTCCATCCATTCATTGGCCTGGTCGATTTTGCTGTGCTTGATCATGCTGGAGATCACGCCGCCGCCGAGCATGTCATAGATGCCCCAGTTCCGGGCAGAGTTCAGTTGGCTCTTGGCTTCCCGCAGGCTGTCCAGGGCCTGTTCACCGGCGCGGATGGCTTCGTTGATCTCCCGGATTTCCGCGTTGGGAACTGTGTTCCGGGGCTCTGCATAAGACAGGGTCCGGGTCGGGTATACGGGTTCCCGGGGCTCAAACCGGGCCTCTTCCTCATAATCATCGTCATAGTCTTCATCGCGGTTGCTGCGGTTTTTCCGGTACAGGGCGAGACCAATACCAATACCAATAATGACGGCTAAGAATTCCATTTCCGTATCCTCCTTGGGGAGAAGTGCCTCCCGATGCTCATATCCTAACTGACAGCCGAAGCAGAAAACAGATCGAATCAGGATAAATAAACCCGTCTATTTTTCCATGTGCCGGCCAGGAAGAGGGGCGCATGCAGGCTGGATGTTTTGATATTCAATGCCTGTGGGGCGCAAACATGTATTTACAATTTGCGATCTTTTTTATATAAATAAACAATATATTTTTTTCATCTGAAGGGGGATGAGTTACGGAGAATAAAGCAATACACTCCCTTGACAGTCCCGTTTTCGGGAATATAATAAGTGCCGAACAAAGGAACAGCGATCCAACCAATTACCGTCCCTGTGCTCGAGGAGACATCACCAACGGATGGGCGGCAGATCGCTGTATCAGACAGAACGGCATCACGGCTCATCATGGATACATGGTGGGCCTTTTCATATGAAAGGATGCGATCAAAACTTATGCAAACGCTTCTGCTGATTGCTGTTGCCCTGTTCTCCGGACTATTGATGACCCGTCTGTTTGATAAGTTTCACCTGCCGGATGTCACCGCCTACCTGGTGACCGGCGTGCTGATCGGCCCCTGCATCCTGGGACGGCTGGGGGTTCCGTGCCTGGGTTTCAACACCTTTGAGCAGGTGGATTCCCTTTCGATGATTTCGGATGTGGCCCTGGGCTTCATTGCTTTTGCCATCGGCCATGAATTCCGCCTTTCCGCCCTGAAGCAAACGGGTAAGCAGGCAACGGTGATCGGTATCATCCAGGCCTGCTTTGCCACCCTGTGCGTGGACGCGGCACTGATTGCCCTGCACTTTATCATGCCGGACCTGCTGCCGATGCCCGTGGCTGTAACCCTGGGCGCGATCGCGGCGGCTACCGCCCCGGCTGCCACCCTGATGGTGGTCCGTCAGTACAAGGCCAAGGGGCCGGTGACGGACGTGCTGCTGCCGGTGGTTGCCCTGGATGATGCGGTAGGCCTGGTGATCTTCGCCATTTCCTTCGGCATTGCCCAGTCCCTGAAAAACGGGGATACCGATATCGCCGCCCTGATCCTGGAACCGCTCATGGAGGTGTTCCTGTCCCTCGCCTTCGGCGGACTGGTGGGCCTGGTGCTGACCTGGCTGGAGCGGTTCTTCCACTCCCACCGGAACCGGAACGCCCTCATTGTCGGCAGCGTCATCCTGACGGTGGCCGTCAGCCAGCTGAAGATCCCGGCGGGTCCTTTCACCTTCGGATTCTCTTCCCTGCTGGTCTGCATGATGCTGGGCACCATTTTCTGCAACTTCTGCCCCCTCAGCGAGGATCTGATGCTGCAGGCGGACCGCTGGTCCGGCCCGGCCGTGACCCTGTTCTTTGTGCTCAGCGGCGCGGCGCTGAAGTTTGAGGTCTTCGGCGATCCCGCCGTGCTCCTGGTCGGCGTGGTCTATATCGTTGCCCGGTCGCTGGGCAAATATCTGGGCGCCGGCCTGTCCTCCTCCATGGTTCACAGTCCCGAACCGGTCCGGAAATACCTGGGCATCACTCTGCTGCCCCAGGCCGGCGTGGCCCTGGGCATGTGCGCCACAGCCTACCGGGTGCTGGGCGGCACGGAGGGTACGCTGGTCCGGAATATTGTGCTTTTCTCCGTGCTGGTCTATGAACTGGTGGGCCCGAGTCTGACCAAGTGGGCCCTGACCAAAGCCGGGGATATCCGGAAAATGCCGGACGAGGTTGCTTCCCGCCGGGAAAAGGAACTGCAGGAGGCCGCCAAACCGGTGCCTGCCGCCTTCCGGAAATAGCCTGTGACAGCAAAAAAACCCGCCTTTCCTTCCGGAAGGCGGTTTTTTGACGGGATTGATTACACGCCGAAGAGGGGTGTGGAATAATACCGCTCGGCGGTATCGGGCAGCACGGTGACCACGGTTTTGCCGGGCCCGAGTTTCTTGGCCAGCTTCAGGGCGGCGGCCACGTTGGTGCCGCTGGAGATACCGCAGACCAGGCCTTCTTCCCTGGCCAGGCGTCGGGCGGTTTCCAGGGCTTCCGCGTCGGTAACCACGTAGATATCGTCATAGATTTCCCGGTTCAGGATATCCGGGATAATGCCGTCGCCGATGCCCATCTGGATATGGGTGCCGATGGTGCCTCCGGCGAGGATGGCGGCGTTTTCCGGTTCCACTGCCCAGATCTCCATATCCGGATACTGGGCCTTCAGCACTTCGCCGATGCCGGTGAGGGTGCCGCCGGTGCCGATGCCGCTGCAGTAGCCGTGGATCGGTCCGGCCACCTGGGCCATGATCTCCAGGGCGGTATGCTTTTTGTGGGCCAGGGTGTTGTTCGGGTTTTCAAACTGCTGGGGAACAAAGACCTTCGGGTTCTTCGCCTTCATCTCCATGGCGCAGTTGAGGCATTCTTCCATGCACTTGCCGATGTCCCCGGCGTCATGGATCAGCTTGACTTCCGCTCCGTAATGGCGGATGAGTTTGCGGCGCTCTTCGCTGACGGAGTCCGGCATGATGATGATCGTCCGGTAGCCTTTGACCACGCCGACAAGCGCCAGGCCGATTCCCTGGTTGCCGCTGGTGGGCTCCACGATGATGCTGTCCGGGGAGAGCTTGTCTTCCTTTTCCGCCTGCTCAATCATATTCAGCGCGGTGCGGGTTTTGATGGAGCCGCCCACATTCAGGGCCTCCACCTTGACCAGGATTTCGGCGCTGCCTTCCTCCGGCATCCGGTTCAGCCGAACCATGGGCGTGTTGCCGACCGCTTCAAGAATTGTATTATAAACCATTGTGACTGCACCTCCGGTAATTACCCTATAACATGCAGGGTTTATTATAGCGAAATCAGAGTGCTTTGTATACAGGATCATTCGTGGTATACTCTTTTAGAACAATCTGAGGAGGCTGCCCATCCATGACGGAAAAAATGATACTGCGAGGCAGGAAGACTGTCCGAAGAATCGCAGTGCTGCTGACGGTGATGCTGGTGATCTTTGCCGGCCCGGGAAAAGCGGTGGTGAAGGAATCGGCAATGCTGGAGGCGGCGTTTGAACTGCTGGAAGAGGCGAATCCTTTTGTTGCCCGGTATGAACAACTGACGGGACGGGTGATCAGCACCCTGTACACCGACGGCGTTCCCTATTACTTCGGCGGACTGTCCGGGACCAAGTGGAACGGATATTTTTATATGTCCTATCCGAATTATCATGTGATCACCTGCGAGACTAAAACCGGATATTTCCAGCGGGGAAAAACGTATCTGTACGGCCTGGACTGCACCGGCTTTACCCGGCATGTGTTCAAGGCCTGCGGACGGGAGCCGCATCCGCCCCTGTCGGAAATCCTGAACAACTGGGACCAGCGGCCGTTCCATGTGTTTGACAGCCGTGAAGGGTTTGAGGCACCTCCCTATCCGGAGCTGAAGAATACCCTGCAGGAGGGCGACCTGCTGGTCATCAAACACGAGAACTCCGAAACCCGGCATGTGATGATGTATATCGGAACCCTCCGGGATTACGGCTATAACACGACAGATGAACCGGAACTGGCCAGATGGCTGGATTACCCGCTGGTCATTCACTGCGGGCTCAGTCCCTTCTTCGGCGAGCGGTTCCAGCAGATCATTGATGAAAACCCGGCCCTGTATGAAGGCTGCACAACAACGGACGGGGGCGTTGCCATCTCCATTGTGGGAGTGAACCCGGAAGACGCGCCGGTGCATGAGCATGTGCAGAAGACAGACTACGACTGGTTTGTGATGAACGACGGCGGATATGTGCTTTCGGTGGTAAACCTGAGCGATGTGAAGACTTATGCGTGGTACAGAAGCAATTCATAATTTTGCGATCGCCGTTACCAAAGTGCCTATGGCACTTTGACGGCTGTAGCATGGCAGTTGTATTCCGCAATCTCAATGGTCGCAACTCTACACTGTAGAGCTTGCTCCCTTTCGATTGACCTCAGACCCGATGAGATTCCCGCCACTGGCGGTCATCGGCTCTTCGTCCAAATCAGAGATTTGGACAACTGCTCAACAATTCAGAATTATCAGCAATGTGGGCGTATGGAATAATCCATTGCGTGCACGTTGTCATCCTGAGCAAGCAAAGCGTGTCGAAGGATCCCTTACTACGTCCGAAGGACGAATGTGACAGAGGGACAGACCAACTGTCACGTTCCTTTGGAATGATGACAGTTGGTCTGTCCCTGCTGTCACATCCCGTTTCCACGCTCCGCAGCCTCCACGCTGCCTTCCGGACGAGGAACCGTCCCCTGTCCGGAAAAGTGAAGAGTGAAGAGTGTAGAGTTGTTGCGACGGTGACTGTTGTCACCGTCGCAACAGTATGGTATGATACAGACAACAAAAGGAAAGGAAGGGACGTTCATGCCCGCGAAGAAAGAAACCGTCAAAAAAGAAGCTCCCAAGACTGAAGCTGAAAAGAAGACCGTGAAGAAAGCCGCGGCAAAGGCCGCTCCCAAGGCTGCCGTGAAGGCCGCCAAGACCGCCGTGAAGGCTGCGGAGAAGGCTGTAAAGGCTGCTGCTCCCGCCAAGAAGGCTCCTGCAAAGAAGGCTCCCGCGAAGAAAGCCGCGCCTGCCAAGAAGGCCGCAAAGACTCCCGAAGTGATCATCCAGTCTCCTCTGGGCGGCATTATCACCCCCGAAGAGATCCTGAAGAAGGTCGGCAAGGTGGACAAGGTGTACGTCCGCGTGGACCAGAACAAAGCCCACTGGGTCCGTGGAGACGAAGTCGGCAGCGTTGATCTGTGGGACTAAGACATTCAAACGACTGGCAAATACCGCCGGAGTGAATACTCCGGCGGTATTTATATGGGTAGAAGGAACGAGAGAAAGACAGGATGCGGCCTCCGGGAGAATTGTGCACCGGCATTTCACAATGTATAATATAATAGTAATGGTGTGCGACTGATGAAGGCGTCCTTCGGACGTAGTAAGGGATTCCTCGACTCTACTTCGTAGCCCGGGGCTACCGCCCGTTCTTCACTGAGGAAGAGCCACTGGCTCTTCCTCCAGGCGTTCCGAACCCCGGAATGACATCATCGCTGCGGCGGGGAGATTCTTCGACGCGGCCTTCGGCCTCCGCTTCGCTACCCCGGGGCTGCCGCCCGTTTTCCGCTGAGAAAGAGCCACTGGCTCTTTCTCCGGGCGCTCCAAACCCCAGAATGACAAAGTAGAGGCAGCGGTTTATCCATTGCGCTTGGATTCCAATAATTCTGAATTATGAATTCTGAATTCTGAATTGAAGATTACGAGAGGACGCTGAGCTATGAGAATACTGGACACGGTCCGGAGTACGGATTTAAGTCTTTCTTTCGAGGTGTTTCCGCCGAAGACGGACGCGACCTTTGAGGAAGTGCTGAAGGCGACGGAGGAAATTGCGGCGCTGAAGCCCTCCTTTATCTCCGTGACCTACGGCGCGGGCGGCAAGGGCGGCAAATACACCCTGGAAATCGCCCGGACGCTGCAGAACACGGACGGGGTGGAAACCCTGGCCCACCTGACCTGCGTCGGCGCGGGAAAGGAAGACATCAGCTCCTACCTGCAGACCCTGAAGGCTGCCGGAATCCGGAACATCATGGCGCTGCGGGGCGACCTGCCGGAAGGCATGACGCCGGAAGACATGAAGAACAGTCCCTATCCCCATGCTTCCGACCTGATCCGGGAAATCCGGAAAGCCGGGGACTTCTGCATCGGCGCGGCCTGCTATCCGGAAGTGCATCCTGAAAGCAGCGTGCAGGCGGAGGATCTCCGCTACCTGAAGGAAAAGGTGGACGCGGGCGCAGACTTCCTGACCACCCAGATGTTCTTTGACAACAACCTTTTGTATAACTTCCTGTACAAGCTGCGGGAGACGGGCGTGACGGTGCCGGTGGTGCCGGGCATCATGCCCATTACGAAAGCCAACCAGGTGAAGCGTGCCCTGAAGCTGTCCGGCAGCTTTATGCCCCGGCGGTTTACCAGCCTGGTGGATAAATTCGGCTCTTCTCCCGAAGCCATGCAGCGGGCAGGCATCATCTATGCCTGTGACCAGATTATTGACCTGTATGCCAACGGCATCCGGCATGTGCATGTGTACACAATGAACAAGCCGGACGTGGCGGCGGCCATCCAGAACCACCTGAGCGGTATGCTGGGGAGGACCTTCTGATGAAGGAAGGACTGCGGCTGGCTGAACTGGGGGAAATCCCCTTTGACGAAAAAGAAATCCTGCGTTACGCGATGCTGCCCTCCTTCGCGCCGGCTCCGGAAGAGCTGCCGATGAAGGAATGCCTGGCGGCGGCCAAAGGCGCGGTGCAGTGCCGGGCGGTCTGGTGCCGGTATCCCCTGAAGCGGGATGGGGAGGAACTGGACCTGGGCTTTGCCCGGACAACCTCCCGGGGGCTGAAAGAGCACCTGGAGGGCTGTGACGAGATAATCCTGTTTGCCTGCACGGCAGGCGCGGAAATGGACCGCCGGATTGGCCGGGCAAAGCTGCAGTCCCCGGCCAAGGGACTGCTGATGCATGCCATCGGGGCACAGCAGGTGGAAAGCGGCTGTGACCGGCTGTGCAGGCAGCTGGCGGAGCAGTTTCCGGACAAGCAGCTGACAGACCGGTATTCCCCGGGATACGGGGACCTGCCGCTGGAAATGCAGAAGGATGTTATGACTGCCCTGGACTGCGGGCGGACGGTGGGGATCACCCTGACGGACAGCCTGCTGATGACGCCGAGCAAGAGCGTGACGGCAATCATCGGAATGAAAGAGAGAAAGTCTGAATGAATCTGAAGGAATTGCTGCAAAAGGGCCCGTTCTTCCTGGACGGCGGCATGGGAACGCTGCTGCAGGCAAGGGGACTGAAGCCGGGTGAAGCGCCGGAGAAGTGGGGTATGACCCATCCGGACGTGATCACCGATATCCAGCGGAGCTACTACGAGGCGGGCACCGACATGGTGCTGACCAACACCTTTGGTGTGCATCCGCTGCGCTACAGCCTTTCCGAATGTGAAGAGATGGTCCGGACGGCCATCGGCTGTGCGGACAAGGCCCGGAAAGCCATCGCCGACGGGAAGGAACGGTTTGTCGCCCTGGATATCGGCCCCTGCGGAAGACTGCTGAAGCCGCTGGGGAACCTGGACTTTGAGGAAGCGGTACAGGGCTTTGCGGAAGTGGTGCGCTTCGGCGTGAAGTACGGGGCGGACTGCGTGTTTATTGAAACCATGAATGACGGGGCGGAAGCCCGGGCGGCCTTGCTGGCGGCGAAAGAAAACAGTGACCTGCCGGTGCTGGTTTCCTGTGCCTATGGCGCGGACGGAAAGCTGATGACCGGTGGTACGCCGGAATCGGTGGTGGCCATGCTGGAGAGCCTGGGCGCGGACGCCGTGGGCGTCAACTGCTCCCTGGGACCGGACGCGCTGGCGCCGATTGTGGAACGCTACCTGGCGGCGGCTTCAATCCCGGTGCTGATGAAGCCCAATGCCGGCCTGCCCCAGGAAAAGGACGGAAAGACGGTTTACAACGTGGGACCGGAGGAATTCTCCGCCGATATCGTCCCGCTGATCGAAAAAGGCCTGCGGATCATCGGCGGCTGCTGCGGCACGACGCCGGACTTCATCCGGGCGGTGAAGAACGCTTCGGCTGGCAGGGTTCCGCCGGCAGTGGAAAAGAAAGAAAAGACGATTATTGCTTCCCGGGGGCACGCCATTGAACTGGGGAAGGATCCGGTGATCATCGGCGAGCGGATCAACCCCACGGGCAAGAAGCGGCTGCGCAAAGCCCTGGAAGAGGGCGACATGGCCTATGTGCTGAATGAAGCCATCGTGCAGGAAGAGCACGGGGCGGAAGTGCTGGACGTCAACGTAGGCACACCGGGCGTGGATGAACCGGCCCTGCTGGAGCAGGCGGTGCAGGAGCTGCAGGCAGTGACCGACCTGCCGCTGCAGCTGGACACCTCCGATCCGGAAGCAATGCGGCGCGCGCTGCGCGTATATAATGGCAAAGCCCTGATCAACTCTGTGAACGGCAAGCAGGAAGTCATGGACGCTATCTTCCCGCTGGTGAAGAAATACGGCGGGGCGGTGGTTGCCCTGACGCTGGATGAGGACGGGATTCCCGGCACGGCGGAAGGCCGGCTGGCCATTGCCGAAAAGATCCTGAAGGAAGCCGCGAAATACGGCATCGGCCCGAAGGATATTCTGTTTGATACCCTGACTATGACGGTCAGCACGGACGGGAACGCTGCGAAGGTGACCCTGGACGCGCTGAAAATGATCCGGGAAAAGACCGGGTGCGGAACAGTGCTGGGCGTCAGCAACGTCTCCTTCGGCCTGCCGGTGCGGGAGGTGCTGGGAAGCGTCTTCCTGACGCTGGCACTGGAAAACGGCCTGTCCGGCGCAATCATGAACCCGCTGAATGAGCGGATGATGGGCGCGATGATCAGTTTCCGGACCCTGACGGGCCGGGACGAAAACTGCGCTGCTTATATCCAGTATGCCAACGACCTGCCCACCATGCAGGCAGTGACGCCGGCGGCGGGAGCGGCCGGCGGTGCGAAGGAAACCGAAGCGAAGGGACTGCGCCGCGCGGTGGTGAAGGGCCTGTGCAAGGAAGCGGCCAACCTGACCCGGACAGCCCTGGAAGAAGGACGGGACAGCCTGGACCTGGTGAAGGAAGAGATTATCCCGGCCCTGGACGAGGTGGGCCAGGGCTTTGAAGCCAAGAAGATTTTCCTGCCCCAGCTGATGATGAGCGCGGAAGCGGCGGAGGCGGCCGTGGCGGAAATCAAGAAGAAGGCGGCAAACCAGGACGCGCAAGCCTCCAAGGGGATCGTGGTGCTGGCTACCGTGAAGGGCGATATCCACGACATCGGCAAGAATATTGTGAAGCTGCTGTTGGAGAACTACGGATTTACTGTGGCGGACCTGGGCAAGGACGTGCCGCCGGAGACGGTGCTGGAGGCTGTGGAGCGCCTGCATGCGCCGATCTGCGGCCTGAGCGCCCTGATGACCACCACGGTGCCGGCTATGGCGGAAACCGTGAAGCTGGTGCATGAGAAGGCACCCTGGTGCAAGGTGATGGTCGGCGGCGCCGTGCTCACTGAGGAATATGCCCGGGAGATCGGCGCGGACGGATACGGCAAGGACGCGATGGCGTCCGTACGCCTGGCGGAACGCTATATGCAGGAGCAGGCGTGAACGACTGGAAGGAGGAATTCCGGATGAAAAAACGGATATTCTGCCTCCTGTTGTGTTTGGCACTGATTCCTTTCACAGCCGGAGCAGAGGAGCCGGCAGACTTCTTTGAAAAGATTGAGGCGGATACTGTCGGCAGGATTGTCCGGCGGTATGATTCGCCGACGCTGAAATACACGATTGAACGGTTTACCATGGAGGGCGAGAAGTGCTACCTGAGCCGGATCTGGGTTCAGGATCCTTCCCGCCAGATCCGGAAAGCCACGGCGGCCTGGAAGAAAAACATCAGCCGACCCGGGAATATCATCAAAAAGCTTCCGGAAGCAGCGCTGGCGGTGAACGGCAGCGGGTTTGTAAGTCCCCTGTATCCGGAGATCCCGGAGAACTATCCGGGAACCAGCGAGGATTATTACTACACTCCGCTGGGCTCCCTGACGGTAACGGACGGGGAGGTTTTCCGCAACCTGGAGGGCGTGCCGTATTACGGCCTGGCGCTGGACGCGGACGGACTGCAGATGTATACCGGCGCGGACAACGGGGAAGTGCTGGCAACGGAACCCAGCCAGACCTGGTCTTTCTATGTAGGCTGTCCGATGCTGCGGAACAACGAGGACCTGCTGCCGGAGGGATGGAAATTCGCGGACCAGAAAGCCTCCAGGACCATCATCGGCCGGCTGGACCGTAACAATTACCTGATCCTGACGGTGACCAAATCCAAGGGCAAGGGAGTATCCCTGCGCAGGGCACAGAAGTTCTTCCTGGAAAACTTTAATACCGAATGGGTCTACAACCTGGATGGCGGGCAGAGCTATGCCCTGATGAGCCGCAAGCAGGGAAAGAAAAAAATAAACACCCTCGCGGGCGGAAGCGTGAGGGTGGTTGATGTGATGGGGTTTATGGAATAAGAATGCAGTTCTTATTCCATAATGAAATACAGTCGATTGCGGCCAATGTGACAGAGGGACAGACCAACTGTCACGTTCCTTTGGAATGATGACAGTTGGTCTGTCCCTCTGTCACATCCCTGCGCTCCGCAGCCTTCACATTGTCTTTAATTATGAATTCTAAATATATCGCGCACCTGAAATCTTTCAGGTGCGCGATTGATTAACCGCGGCGTTTCTGACGATTGACTCTATGAACCGGTCTGCCGGTGCCATGGCCGGAGGGGCGGGAATGCACCTGTCCGTCTCTGCCTATAGTCACTTTGCCGGTGGGGCGGGAGTGTACCTGTCCGTCTCTGCCAATTGTTACCTTTCCAGTGGGACGGGAATGGGCAGGACGAGAAGGTTTAGCAGCAGAAACGGCGGCAACGCGGCGCTCCGCCAGCGCGTTGCCCTGACGATCCAGCCTGGCGGGCCGGGGTTCGCGGACCTTCGGCGGGGTGGGCGTAGTAACCTCCATGGGCCAGTCGCTTTCCTTCTGGTGAAGGCGCTTGCCGATGAGCTTTTCCACCTGGTTCAGCTGCTTCACTTCGTCGATGCAGCAGAAGGAGATGGCTTTGCCGGTTCTGCCGGCACGGCCGGTACGGCCGATCCGGTGGATATAGGCTTCCGGTTCCATGGGCATGTCATAGTTGAACACATGGCTGAGGCCGGCCACGTCGATGCCGCGGGCGGCAATGTCTGTGGCGACCAGCACCCGGCACTTGCCGCTGCGGAACAGGTTCAGCGCGGCCTGACGGGCGTTCTGGCTCTTGTCACCGTGAATACCGGCGGCTTCGATCCCTTTGCGCTTCAGGTCCCGGACAATCCGGTCCACTCCGTGCTTGGTGCGGGAGAAGACCAGGGCGCTTTCCACCTCCGGATCCTCCAGCAGCTGCGCAAGCAGGTGCTTTTTATTGACCTTGTCCACGTAATACAGGCACTGGTCAATGGCGTCCACCGTAGAGGTGACGGGATCCACCTTGACGTTCTCCGGATCGGTCAGCAGGTCCAGGGCCAGCTTTTCCACTTCCGGCGGCATAGTGGCGGAGAAGAGCAGCGTCTGCCGTTCCTCCGGCAGGGTACGGACGATTTTGCGCACATCGTGGATGAAGCCCATATCCAGCATGCGGTCAGCTTCATCCAGCACGAAGATATCCACCCAGTCCAGGCGGACAAGTCCCTGGCCCATCAGGTCCAGGAGCCGGCCGGGACAGGCAATGACAATTTCCGCGCCCCGGTGGAGGGCTTCCACCTGGCCGCCCTGGCCGACGCCGCCGAAGATGACGGCGCTGTCCAGGCCTTCGCCCTTGCCGTAGAGCTGGAAGTTCTCCCAGGTCTGCATGGCAAGCTCCCGGGTGGGGGAGAGGATCAGGCAGCGGATCACCTTGGCGTTGCTCCGCTGCGGGGGAATCTCCTTCAGCCGCTGCAGGATAGGCAGGGCGAAAGCGGCGGTTTTGCCGGTGCCCGTCTGGGCGCAGCCCAGGACGTCCTTTCCCTCCAGAACCAGCGGGATGGTAGCCTGCTGGATGGGGGTCGGGGTTTCATAACCGGTATCGCGGATGTTTTTCAGAAGGGAAGGGGATAAACCGAGATCTTTAAATTCCATATATCAGATGAGTTCCTGCAATTCTGTAAATTCATAGCCGTGGGCAGCCGCCACGTTCCTGTTGGTCAGCTTCCCGGCATAGGTGTTGACGCCGGAGCGGATCACTTCGCTCTTCCGGCAGGCTTCTTCCAGGCCGGCGGCAGCGATCTCCAGGCCGTATTTCACGGTGGCGTTGGTCAGGGCGATGGTGCTGGTCCGCGGCACGGCGCCGGGCATGTTGCCGACGCAGTAGTGAACCACGCCGTCCAGCTTGTAAACCGGATCGTCATGGGTGGTGACGTGGGAGGATTCGCCGCAGCCGCCCTGGTCGATGGCCACATCGACGAAGACCGCGCCGTCCTTCATTTCCTTCAGGTATTTCTGCTTGAACAGCTTCGGGGTGGAGCCGCCGGGGATCAGCACGGAGCCGATGACCAGGTCCGCGTCCTTCAGCACGCGTTCCACGTTGCTGTCATTGGAAACCAGGGTCTGAATATGGGCGCCGAACATGTTGTCCAGCTCCTCCAGCCGCTTCAGGCTGATATCCAGGATGGTGACGTTGGCGCCCATGCCGACGGCGATCTTGCAGGCGTTCATACCCACGGTGCCGCCACCGAGGATGACCACGTTGGCCTTGGGGGTGCCGGGCACGCCGGCCAGCAGGATGCCTTCACCGCCGAACTTCTTCTCCAGGTACTTGGCGCCTTCCTGGATGGACAGGCGGCCGGCGATCTGGCTCATGGGAGCCAGCAGGGGCAGGGAGCGGTCCTTCTCCTGCAGGGTTTCATACGCCACGGCGTTGACCTTGCCCTTGAGCAGGGCGTCGGTCTGCTGCTTGTCGGCAGCCAGGTGCAGATAGGTGTAAAGGATCAGGCCGTTCCGGAAGAGGGGATATTCGCATTCCAGCGGCTCCTTGACCTTAACCATCATATCCACCAGGTGCCAGACATCCGCGGCGTTGTCGATCAGGGAAGCACCCGCGTCCACATATTCATTGTCGGTGAAACCGGAGCCGATGCCGGCACCCATTTCGATATACACATGATGTCCCGCGGCAATATAGGCGCGGACGTTGTCAGGGGTCAGGCCAACCCGGTATTCATTGTTCTTAATCTCTTTGACACAGCCGATCTTCATTTGCAATCTTCCTTTCCACTGCTTCGCAAAAGTAAGTTGTTATGCCAATAAAATAACAGAGCCGGCGAACAGGAACAAGTGACGGCTCTGTTTTTTTCCTGCACAGGAGATAATTTACAGACCCAGGATCCGGGCAGCTTTGAGGATACAGACCTGGGTTTTGGCGTCGGAGATTTTTCCGGCCATGACGTCCTCCACCAGTTCGGAAAGGGGAATGGTGTACACGTCCAGGAATTCATCCTCGTCCAGGTCCTGCTTTCCTTTATGCAGTCCCCGGGCCATATACATGGTGATGTACTCGTCGCTGTAGGCGGGAGCAGGATGAAAATCGCCGATCTCCGTCCACTCGTCCGCGGTGTAGCCGGTTTCCTCCCGCAGCTCCCGCTTGATGGCGGAGAGCCGGTCCTCATCCGGGGCGTCCAGCTTGCCGGCGGGGATCTCCAGGATGACCTTGTCCAGCGGATAACGGTACTGCCGCTCCATGATCACTTCGTTGTTCTCAGTGATCGGGATGACGCAGACCGCGCCGATATGGCGGATCACTTCCCGGATGGCGCTGCTGCCGTTGGAAAGGGTGACGGTGTCCCGCTTTACGTGGAGGACAATGCCGTTGAAGATGTCCTCGGAAGAGGAAGTCTTTTCGGAAAGGCGGGACCACTCAGTGTTTTGATCAAATTGCATAATCACATTAATCAGGGGGCAATTCAGGTAGGAGGTAGGAGGTAGGAAGTCTTTTTACTGAAAACTTAAGACTTAAGAATGAAGAATTATCCGCTGCGGCGGGGGAGACAGTGGGCGAAGCCCAAATGCAGAATATTGCGATCGCTGTTACCAAAGCCGCTTTGCGCCTTTGACAGCTGTAGCATGGGAGGCATTTGCCGTGCTGAAGCACGGATGCCTCCTCAACAATGCAGAATGCAGAATTATCCGCTGCGGCGGGGGGGATTTATGAATTACTCTTACGCCTTCGGCGCGATGGTGGCCTTGATGCGGCGGACGCCGGCGGAAGAGGATTCTTCCTTGCGGATCTTGAAGGAGCCCAGGTCGCCGGTGTTGGCAGCGTGGGGACCGCCGCAGATTTCGAAGGAATACTCGCCCATCTTGTAGGTCTTGACCTTCTCGCCGTACTTGCTCTCGAACAGGCCGATAGCGCCCTTTTCCTTGGCTTCCTGCACGGTCATCTCTTCCATGACGACCGGAACCTTGGCGTCGATGGCCACGTTGACCAGGCGTTCTACTTCGGCGATTTCTTCGGGGGTCATCTTCCGGCTGAAGGAGAAGTCGAAACGGAGACGCTCGGTGGTGATGTTGGAACCCTTCTGGGCAACTTCATCACCCAGAACCTTGCGCAGGGCAGCCTGCAGCAGGTGGGTGGCGGTGTGCAGCTTGGCGGTTTCTTCGTTCCGCTCGGTCAGACCGCCCTTGGCGGCGCCTTCCTGCTTACTGATGGCCTGGTGCTCCTTGAACGCTTCGGCGAAGCCGTTGGCGTCCACGGTGAGGCCTTCTTCAGCAGCCAGCTCCTCGGTCAGTTCCAGCGGGAAGCCGTAGGTGTCGTAGAGACGGAAAGCCTGCTTGCCGCTGATTTCGGTTTCCGGCTTGTAGGACGGATCCTTCTGGGCCATGAACTCATTCTTGCGGCGGATGCCGGTGATGCACTTGGTGAACTCCTTCATGCCGGTGGCCAGGGTCGCTTCGAAGCGGGCGGCCTCCTTCATGATTTCGTCCAGGATGTAGTCTTTCTTTTCCACCAGCAGCGGATAGGCTTCATCGTAGATCTGCTCAATGAAGATCCGGCTGACCTCGGCCAGGACGGAGGATTCCAGACCCAGCTGGCGGGTGTAGCGGATGGCGCGGCGGAGCAGGCGGCGCAGGATGTAGCCGGCGCCCACGTTGGAGGGCAGGATGCCCTTCACATCGCCGATGAGCATGGTGGAGGTGCGGATATGGTCCGCAATGATGCGCATGGCCTTCTGGGCTTCCGGATCATCGTCGTAGCTCTTGCCGGACTTTTCTTCCAGGTGCTTGATGACCGGGATAAACAGGTCGGTCTTGTAGCCGTCGGTCACGCCGTTCAGGAAGGCCAGCATACGGTCGAGACCGAAGCCGGTATCCACGTTCTTGTTCGCCAGGGGAGAATAGCCGTCGGCGTTCTTGACATACTGCATGTAAACGTCGTTACCGATCTCGACATACCGTCCGCAGCCGCAGGCCGGTCCGCAATTCGGGCCGCAGGGCTTGTTGTGACGGGGGTAGAACCACTCGTTGTCGGGACCGCAGGGGGTGCCGGTGGTGCCTTCCAGCTCCCACCAGTTATCGCTCTTGGGCAGGTAGAAGATGTGCTCCGGCAGGATGCCGACCTTCTTCAGCAGGTCTGCGGTTTCATCATCCCGGGGAGCAGCGTCATTGCCTTCAAACACGGTGGAGCAGATTTCCTTGCTGTCCAGGCCGAAAACCTTGGTCAGCAGGTCGTAGCTCCACTGGGTTTTTTCCTGCTTGAAATAATCGCCCAGGGACCAGTTGCCCATCATCTCAAAGAAGGTGAAGTGGGTGGGGTCGCCGACGCTTTCAATATCCACCGTACGGACGCAGCCCTGCACGTTGCACAGGCGCTTCTTTCCGGACGGATGCTCCTTGCCCAGCAGATAAGGCATCAGGGGCTGCATGCCGGCCACGTTGAACATGACGCCGGTGGTCCCGTCGCCGATCAGCGAGACGGCTCCGATATTGATATGTCCCCGTTCTTCATAGAAACGGATCCAGGCATTTCTCAGTTCCTTGGACGTAATTCCTTTCATAACTCCCAACTCTCCTTTTGGTGATGAAGAATACAACCGTTTTCCCACACGGGCTGCAGCCGTTTTGGCCATGAGCGCCGTGACGTACGCGATAACTTCAATATTATAGCAAACAGGGGATCGGTTTGCAAGGCTGCTTTTCCTGTGTTCTTTCGTGCTCAATCCGTTGACTTTCACCGTTTCTGGCAGATAATGGTATGGTAACAACAACACAGTTGCGGAGAGCTCAGCCGCATCTCCGGCAGAGCGCCGTGGCTGGTTATTTTTTTCGGAGGAATGGTATGAATTTAACTCAGAAGATTCTGAATGCCCACCTGGTCAGCGGAAAACCCGCGGCAGGCGAAGAGGTCTCCATCCGGATTGACCAGACCCTGACGCAGGACTCCACGGGAACCATGGCTTACCTGCAGTTTGAGGCTATGGGTATCGGCCGGGTCAGAACCATGAAGAGCGTAGCCTATATCGACCACAACACCCTGCAGACCGGCTTTGAAAACGCGGATGACCACCAGTACATCCAGAGCGTGACGAAGAAGCACGGCATCTTCTGCTCCAAGCCCGGCAACGGCATCTGCCATCAGGTGCACCTGGAGCGCTTCGGCGTACCGGGACTGACCCTGCTGGGCAGCGACAGCCACACTCCCACCGGCGGCGGCATCGGCATGCTGGCCATCGGCGCGGGCGGCCTGGACGTGGCGGTTGCCATGGGCGGCGGCGCCTACTACCTGACCTACCCGAAGGTGGTCGGTATCCGCCTGAGCGGCAGCCTTCCCTACGGTGTGGCGGCCAAGGATATCATCCTGGAAGTGCTCCGCCGGCTGACTGTAAAGGGCGGCGTGGGCAAGGTAATGGAATACATCGGCGAGGGCGTGAAGACCCTGACGGTGCCGGAGCGCGCCACCATCGCGAACATGGGCGCGGAACTGGGCGCCACCACCTCCGTCTTCCCCAGTGACGAAGTGACCCGCGCCTTCCTGAAGGCCCAGGGCCGGGAAGAGGATTTCCGGGAACTGAGCGCGGACGCGGATGCTGAATATGATGATATCGTGGATATCGACCTGAACACCCTGGAGCCCCTGGTGGCCCAGCCCCATATGCCCGATAACGTGGACACCGTGAAGAACATCGGACCCATCAAGGTGGACCAGGTGTTCATCGGCAGCTGCACCAACTCCAGCTATCAGGATATGATGCGGGTTGCCCGGATCCTGAAGGGCAAGACCGTGCATCCGGACGTGAGCCTGGTGATCGGTCCCGGATCCAAGCAGGTGCTGACCATGCTGGCCCGCAACGGCGCGCTGGCGGATATGCTGGGCGCCGGTGCCCGGATCCTGGAGAGCGCCTGCGGCCCCTGCATCGGCATGGGCCAGAGCCCGAAGACCAACGCGGTCTCCGTGCGGACCAACAACCGGAACTTCTACGCCCGCAGCGGGACTGCCTCCGCGGGCATCTACCTGACCAGCTGCGAAACCGCGGCGGTGACCGCCCTGACCGGCGTGCTGACCGATCCCCGGACGCTGGACCTGGACCTGACGGTGGAACAGCCGAAGCAGTTTGAAGTAAACGACAACCTGGTCATCCCGCCGGTGGCGGAGGGCAAGGAAGACACTGTGGACGTGGTCCGCGGCCCGAACATCAAACCCTTCCCGCTGGGACATGACCTGGAGAATGACGTCAGCGGCAAGGTCTTGCTGAAGATGGAAGACAACATCACCACAGACCATATCATGCCCAGCAACGCGAAGCTGCTGCCCTTCCGCAGCAACATCCCGCACCTGGCTGATTTCTGCCTGACCCCCGTGGATGAGACCTTCCCTGCACGGGCCAAGGAAGAAAAGGGCGGCATCCTGGTAGCCGGCGCCAACTACGGCCAGGGCTCCAGCCGCGAACATGCTGCGCTGGTGCCGTTGTACCTGGGCATTCGTGCCGTGGCGGCCAAGAGCTTCGCCCGTATTCACCAGGCGAACCTGATCAACAACGGCATCCTGCCCCTGACCTTCGCAGATGAGAAGGACTATGACAGGATTGACCAGGGCGATACACTGAGCCTGCCGGGCGTCCGGGAAAAGATCGAAGCGGGCGAGGAAACCCTGGTGCTGAAGAACGAGACCAAGGGCGAGACCTACGCCGTGAAGATGCCGCTGACCGAGCGCCAGAAGGGCATGATCCTCTCCGGCGGACTGATCAACTACATCAGATCCAATGCTTAATGCGGAGACGTTTAAGGGTTAAATGAAATATGAGCCTGAAGGCTCATGTGAAATACGGCTTCGCCGTGTGAAATGTGGCTTCGCCACATGAAATATTCGACTTCGTCGAATGCGATGGATACTTTAAGCAAATAAAAAACACGGACGGGAGAATTTCCTGTCCGTGTTTTTATTCAGTAGATTATGCCGGCTGGAGAAGGAGCATGACGTCGCTGTGGAATTCCTGGCCGTTATGGGAGAAGACGGCTTTGCCGTGATATTTCTCGGCGGAGGTCCGGATGGACTTCAGACCGATGCCGCTGCCGCTATGGCGGCGGGACAGATATTTGCCGTTACGCTCTTTGACCAAGCCGTTGAAGGAATTGGTGGCCACGATATACAGCCGGTTATTCTGTACCAGGCCGGAAAGCAGCAGGCTGCGTTTTTCGGCGGGAATCTCCAGGGAGGCCGCGACGGCATTCTCCAGGATGTTGCCGATGATGGTGCACAGGTCCACATCCGAGACGGAAGTCTTCTGCGGGATATCAATGCGGAAGGAAATCGGGATAGCATTTTCCTTTGCCTTGCCCGCGTAATAGTTCAGCAGGGCATTGAGAGCACGGTTTGAACAGTAATGGCGGGTTTCCGGAACGGGAAGCGCGTCATAATATTCATCAATATACTGGCCCAGCTGTTCATAGTTTCCTTCGTGATAAAGGTTCTTCATCGTCAGGATATTCTGGCGGAAGTCATGGCGGGTGCGGGCGAAGGATTCCATGTACTGCTGCTGGGACTCGAACTGACTTTCCTGCATTTCCAGCATTCTCATCCGCTCCCGGGTACGGGAAGCATTCAGGGCGCCCATGACGATCTGGTAATAGATGACACAGAGCATATTCCACAGGATAAGGAAGGTAAAAATGGAAAACAGGAAAGAACGAAAAACGTTGTTGACAAAAAGGGTCTCATATTTCAGTGGACGGATGAACAAATTGCAGATGATCATGACGCCGGAAAAGGGCAGAGTCATATACCAGATCTTTTCCAGTTTCAGTTCGTCGATGAGCCGGCTGCCGTGACGGAAGAACGGGAAGAAAAGGATCCCCAGGGCGACAGTGTTGACGCCCAATTGGATCAGGGCCGACTTCAGACTGAGGGTGTTGGCGCCGGAGGCAGGATCGAAAGAGGCCTCGATGGCACAGGTGAGATTGCAGAGAATGGCCATCAGGGCGGAAACAGACAGGAATACAGCCAGGGTCTTGCTGATAGGACACTTCAGGATATGCTGATAGACCACAAAAAAGACCAGCAGCATCGGAAAAAGAACATAGTTGATATCCAGCGAGAACTGGATCGTGACGAAGGCGGCCATGGGAAGAAGGAACGCGTTCAGTACTGCCAGGATGGCGACGGTTTTCTTCTGGCCGGGCTTCAGCTGATGGCGCATAGGCAGGAGGCACAGAACCTGGGCCGGGAGTACCATGACAAAGGAGAGCAGGGCTGCAATCACGGGCGGATTCCTCCTTCCGCCATGCTTTCACGGCGAATCCTGGAAAAAGTATAGTCGGTCCAGAGCTGCTCAATTGTGGCGCGGTTCCGGACGCTGACGGGAAGCCGGAGATCTCCCTGCAGGCAGCAGGTGTTGTCGGCAATATCAGTGATATAGTCCATATTGACGATGACTCCGCGGAGGACCTGGAGGAAACGGCCATCCTGCTCCAGCTTGGACCAGACGGAAGAAAGCGTCATCCGGGTACGGTATTCTTTTTTCTGGCGGCTGTGAATAACCAGGTAGTTCCGGTCCGCCGTAAGACAGACCAGGTCACTGTAGGGGAGACTGATTTCCGTTTTGCCGGCGGTAAACCGGAGGGTCGGGAACGTATCACGGATATGTCCGCGAAGCAGACGGTCCATGACCCGGAAAACGGCCTCAGGTCCTTCGTCCTTGTTGATATAGTCATAGACGTGCCAGTGGATGGCCTCGGCCTGATGCTCATTGCTGGTGGTCAGGAAAACCAGGCAGACCTCCTCGTCTATTTCGCGGATTCTGGCGGCGGTTTCAATCCCTGAGATTCCATTCATGTAGACGTCCAGGAAGATAAGAGAAAAATGCTGTGAGGAGAGAGCTTCCAGAAGCTCCTCACCGCCGGAATATGTATGCAGGTCAAAATGAAGACCGTTCCTGCCGGCGTATTCATTCAGGGTTTCCGACAGTTTTGCCAGGGCATCCGGCCTGTCATCCGTGAGCGCAATGTGCATTCCGTTTCCTCCTTCTCCGATAAACACACGGGAGACAGTATATCACTCGTCCCAGATTTTTGCCACTCGTCCCATTTTTATTGATTTCAGAAAGCGATTTTTGTATGATTTTTGCCGTTGTGTGAGCCGCAAGGCTCGAAAAAAGGGACGAGGTCCCGAAGGAAAGAGGAAAACAAAATGAAAAAGCTGGTTGTACTGATCCTGGCACTCTGCATGCTGTGCTCTGTCGCGTTCGCGAATGAGCTGACCTGGGCTTCCGTGGAAGAAGCTGCTTCCCAGATCGCCGGTGAATTCAAGACCTTTGATGAAATCAGCGTGAAAATCTGGATCCCCGAAGTGCTGCAGGCCGTTGAACTGAGCGATGAAGACCGTGAAAGCGGCTACATTGGCTACTTTGCAAGTGATGACGCTGCTGTTGCTGTTCAGTACGTGAATATGGAAGGCATGAGCCTGGAAGAATATGAAGCTCAGCTGAAGGAAGACAGCGAAGTTTCCGACATCGAAGCCGGCACCGTGAACGGCCTGCCCGCCCTGAGCTACGCGATCAAGGATAAGGACACCGGCGTCGTGGCCTTCACCACCGAGATGGGTTATATCCTGGAAGTGGCCTGTGGTCCTCTGTCCAACGAAGGATTTGCTCAGATGGTCGGCATCATCCTGAGCTCCATCCAGGGCTGCTGAGCAAGGCAAATACCATATACCTGATTATGACAGGATGCACCGCATATACGGTGCATCCTGTTTTCATTGCAAAGGAACCGTAAAACCGGTATAATACACGGGAAAAGAGAGACAGGAGGGATCACCTGAATGACGATTTTCGCAGCGTTGAAAGACGCGTTTCGGGCATATAAGGAGCATTTCGGAAACACGGTCAAATTCCTGATTGTGGAGGCCTGCATTACCCTGGCGGCCCTGACGCCGCTGCTGTTCCTGACGGACAGCAGCCTGAAGGTGTTTGCCCTGCTGGCGGTTCCGCTCTGGATCCTGCTGGTTTTCTGGGGACGGGTGAACGCGGCCGACGGTATGCGGGACTCGCTGAGGGGCGGAAGCCTGTTCAGCTACAAGCTGATTGATCCCTCTGCATACGGAAAGAAACTGGCATACGGCCTGAAGCGGATGCTGATGCTGCTGTTCTGGAGCGTGCCGCTGATTGCCTGCCTGGTGATTGCCAAGATTCATTATTCCGGGGATATGGACGGATTTACCCTGCTGCGGGGGATTAAGGACTTCGGAGGCGGGGAACTGATGACCGGCGTTCTGTACCTGATTGCCATTTTTGTCGGCGCGGTACTGCTGGTGGCCTTTGGATGCGCTTTCCACAGCGGAGACCGGCACGCGTTTATCCGGAACAATACGAAGATGCTGCGCGGCCATCACGGGAAGATCGTCCTGTGCTGGATCTGCTCCCTGATTACCATCCTGCCGATCATTATTGCGATTGTTGCGGTGATCATCCGCTACCTGCCGGTGCTGCAGGACCTGAACGGTCTGGTGATGAAGACGGTCAGCCTGCCATCCACCAAGGTGTCCCTGATTATCCTGGCTGTGGGCGGAGTACTGACTATTCCGCTGCTGCCGCTGCGTTCCCTGATTCCCGCGGCGTTTGTGAACGGACTGGAGAAGGAGTAATACCGGGATCATGAAAATGAGGCTGGACCGCTGGCTGGCTACGCTTTCCGTCGGCAGCCGCAGTGAGGTTAAACAATGGATCCGCGGCGGACAGGCCGCGGTGAACGGGCGGGTCATCCGGGATCCCGCCCTTTCTTTTGAGACGGAACAGGACAGCCTGACGCTGAACGGCAAAGCACTGGACGGACGGGTCGTCCGCCATGTGATGCTGCACAAGCCTGCCGGGCTGCTGACCGCGGCGCGGGACGCCAAGCAGCCTACGGTGATGGACCTGCTGCCGCCGGTGTACCGGAGCATTGGATGCATGCCGGTGGGCAGGCTGGACAAGGACACTACCGGACTGCTGGTGCTGACCTGCGACGGGGAACTGAACCACCGGCTGCTGAGCCCGGGACGCCATGTGGACAAGCGCTACAGGGCGCTGGTGGAAGGCGAACTGGAAGAAAAAGATATTGAAACCTTTGCTTCCGGTATGGATCTGGGAGATTTCACCGCCCAGCCCGCGAAGCTGACGATCCTGAGACCGTCCGTGGCGGAGGTGATTATCTCCGAAGGAAAGTTCCACCAGGTGAAACGGATGTTCTCCGCGGTGGGGCATGAAGTGCTGGAACTGCACCGCTGTGCTTTCGGTCCGCTGGAACTGGATCCGGAACTGGCGGAAGGACAATGGCGGGAACTGACGGAAGAGGAACTGAAAGCCCTGCGGGAGGCCGCAGGTATGGGAGAAGCATGAACGATCATTATTACACCCGGGTGCCCCAGAGCGAATCAAAGCCGGTGGGGTGCGAGTTTACCTACCGGGGAATTCCGCTGACATTCCAGACGGACGCGGGGGTTTTCTCCAAGGGAGAAGTGGATACCGGTACGCGGCTGCTGCTGGAAGCACTGCCTGAGGAAATGACCGGGGATATCCTGGACCTGGGCTGCGGCTGGGGCGTAATCGGAATTTCGATAGCGCGGAAGTGGCCGGAAACCCGGGTGACCATGGCGGACGTGAACACAAGGGCCCTGGACCTGAGCCGGGAAAACGCGAAGCGGAACAAAGCTGAAGTCACCTGCGTGGAGAGCGACGGCATGGCCGCCGTGGCGGGCCAGACCTTTGACGCCGTTGTGACCAATCCGCCCATCCGGGCAGGGAAACAGGTGATCTACAAGATGTTCGCAGACGCGGCGAAGAGCCTGAACCCCGGCGGCGCGCTGTATCTGGTGATCCGGAAACAGCAGGGCGCGGAAAGCTGCATGAAGTACCTGCAGACGCTCTACGGCAGCGTGGAAAAGCTGGACAAGTCGGCAGGGTTCTGGGTGCTGAAGGCAGCGGAACCGAAAGCATAAAGCAGACAGAACGGATCCGGCGGATGAGCGCCGGATCCGTTTTTTGTTCAAAAAAGCAGCAAAACAGGAAATGTTTTTCCCCTGTGGACAGAGTATGATCTGCATGCGGCTGCTATTTGGGAAGAAAGGAGGGAACAGCTGTGTATAAGGAAAACATCCAGGCTGCCATCGATTATATCGAGGACAATCTCCGGACAGAAATAACGGCGGCGGAAGCGGCAGAAAAAGCAGGATATTCCGTTTTTCATTTCTACCGGATTTTCCAGAACATCGTGGGCATGCCGGTGATGCAGTATATTCTCAGGCGGAAACTGCTCCATGCTATCCATGAAATCGGCTCCGGCAGGAAGAAGACCGATACAGTTCTGGAATACGGGTTTAACACTTATGCCGGTTTTTACAAGGCTTTTGTTCGGGAACTGGGTTATACACCGGCTGAATACCTCCGTGAATTCAGGACCCGACAGCCATACAGAATCAACCTTATCCAGGAGGAACAGATTATGCTGACACACAGGAAGATTACAGAGATCCTGGCTGAATGGGGCATGGAAAATGAACCTGTAACGGATGTTGTGTATCCAGAAAGCGGTGAGATCAGCAATACCGCCAAATATGTGGGAACGGATTATGTGATCAAATACACCGGAAATCTGGGCAATGTGATCAAGGCTATCAGTATTGCCAAAGCGCTGGACAGCGTGGGACTTTATGCGCCGGTTGCAGTGCAGACGACTGACGGAAAAGAATATGTCAAAAACGGAGAATTGTTTTTCTTCCTCTGCCGGCGGGTGAACGGAGACCGTATCCTTGCCAGCAAAGTTTACCTGGCCGAGTATGAACAGAAAGGCCGGTTTATCGGTGAAGTCATCGGCCAGCTGGATCTGGCACTGCAGCAGATTGACGTGCCGGTGGAAGACACGGATACTTTTGCAATTGCCCGGGATTGGGCATTGCCGGCCCTGCGGGAAGTACTGTCTGCCGAAGGCGCCTTCGCCGGGATCGATATGCAGGAGATGGAAAGACTGTACTACGCGCTGCCGCGGCAGATTATCCACCGGGATCCGAATCCGGGCAATATCATTGTTTCCAGGGACAAATGGGGATTCATTGACTTCGAGCTGAGTGAACGCAACGTGAGGATCTTTGATCCCTGCTATGCAGCAGGTGCGATCCTGTCAGAGACCTTTGAGGACGGAAATGAAGCGAAACTGGAAAGATGGACCGGGATCCTGAAGGAAATCATGTGCGGGTATGATTCTGTGGTGCATATGACCGCGGAGGAAAAGGCCGCGATTCCATATATGATTCTGACCAACCAGGTTATTTCCACTGCCTGGTTTGCAGACAAGGATAAACATCGGGAACTGTATGAAACCAATCTCAAAATGACCCGGTGGATTATCCGGAACTTTGACAAACTGAAGCTGTAATTGCCGGGAAAACAAAAAGGGGCGCCCTGTCCGTACGGACGGGGCGCCTTTTCCGGTATGGCGCTGATGATCAGCGTTCAACCAGTTCCAGGGTGTAGGGGGTAAAACGTTCCATGCTGCCGGTGTCCAGCGGCTGGATGGTGATGCTGCTGCCGATTTCGGCGACGGGGAACATTTCTCGGATGAGCAGGTGTGCCCATTCTTCACCGTCATCATCATTTGCCAGATACTTCTGGTCACTTGTCAGGCTGGCAATTTCGTTTCCGTCCTGATCCAGCAGGCGGTACCAGGCGCTGCCGTGGAGCGGCAGGGTGAGGGTGGGATAACCTTCTCCGGGACCTTCAGAGAAAGAGTTTTCGTATTCTTCCGGATCATAGTCGTCCTCCGCTTCGACTTCAACGTAGATGCCCAGATCCGTACGGGTGACCTTCGCTGAATTAACCTTATAGTTTTCCAGTTTAATGGGCAGGTTGGTTGCTTCATAGGTACGGGTGCCGGCAACCTGGACGGGCATGGTCACGCTGCAGGGTACCATCTCAATGGCCGGCGCGTTGCTTTCGGGATCCGGATCATATTCATAGATATAGGTTGGGCGAATGGCAGTCAGGGTATCACCCAGTTCCAGATCATCAATAAAGAAGGTGGTATCCGCTGTGATGGAGTATGCCGAATCATAACGCTCGTGCCAGCCGTCCCAGACATCGTACTGCTGTCCGCCGGTTTCAACCGTCATACTGCCCGGGTTGAGGAGATATACTTTCGGGGCGGCTGCACGTTCAGCAGCGAAAGGCACGCTGTTGGGATCCACGTCCCAGTCAGAGCCCCAGAGCAGGGCACCCTTTTCCGGGTCGGCGATCCAGGTGACCAGCATGTGGACGGAACGGCCGTCGCATACGGCTTCATCCACTTTGATCTCTTTCAGGATTCCGGTTTCAGCATATTCCACTTTAACATCAGGTTTCTGAATCTCTACTTCACCGATGTCGTTGGTGTGCAGGAAGTTCAGGATATCCCCGCCGAAGGCAAGGGCAGTGGCCATCAGGACAAGAATCAGGGCAAAAGCGATTATCGCGGACCGCGGAATGATGCGTTTCATTTGTCGTTCCTCCGTTTTTGTCTGCAGCGCGCGCTGAACGGAGCGCTCGAAGGCTTCCGGTGCAGGCTCAAAGCAGTCTTTCCAATTCAATTCTTTCATCCTTCACACCTCCTCTTCCAGCAGAACGCGTAATGTGGTTCTCGCCCGATGCAGGCGCTGTTTGACGGTGCCCTCGGGGCAGTGAAGTATATGCGCGGTTTCGCGCAGGGAAAAGCCGTCGATATAGTAGAGTGTAACGGCGAGCCGCAGTTTTTCGGGGAGCTGCATCACAGCAGTGTGAAGAGCTTCATCCCGCAGGCGGTTGTCCATGCCGTCCGGTTGTTCGATCTCAATCTCTTCCACGGTTACTTCACGCCAATGTGAGTGGCACAGGCGCTTGCATTCGTTGACGAGGATGCGCATGATCCATGCGGTAAAAAGGCTTTCATCGCGCAGCTGAGGCAGCTTGCGCCAGGCTTTCCATACGCATTCCTGCACAGCATCCTGCCGGTCCTGGGGGCTGCGCAGCAGACTGGCGGATACCCGGTACATCTTCTGGGTAAGCGCGGTTACCTGCTGCTCAAATTCGAATTCAGTCATGGACGTCCAATCCTTTCCTGTATCGGCCGATACACCCTATAGACACATTCACCGGGGAAAAGGTTCGATTTTTCAAAAAGTTTTTGTTCCGGATAGATAACGAAAGAAGAATTACCGGCGTTCCGGCTGCGCGGAACTTACATCAATAACAGGCGGAAATGTGCTTTGATATTGTTATTCAAAAGCACAAACCGGATACCGTCATTTGCGGTATCCGGTTTGGGCTGGACACGGCAGATGAAAAAACAATTGAAATACATTAATGCATGTTTCAAATGACGGGAGATTCGTTGTCTATATAGATGCAGGATAATGTTGGAGGGAATAACAGATGAAATGGTACAAAAGAATGCACTGCCGGGCATCACTGCTTCTTTGCGTGATGCTGGTTTTTGCGTTCTGTATCGTGAGCGCCAGGGCGGAGGAACATATCAGCAAACGGATTGCTACGCTGGGCGAATCATACATGGATATTGATATGGATGTGCCGGCTGAACCGCCCGCAACAGTGCCCCGGATGAAACTGGAACGAATCTGTTTTGATAAAACCAAAATCAGAGAATTAATCAAAAAGTACAGTATTGCTCCTCAAACGGGAGAAGAATGGGTTTGTGAGATCGGAAGCAAACTGAATCCTGATTATGAATTGTATTTCTGTGAGGAATCTGGTGCTTATGACAGTATAGCTGTTGATCTATATGCACCGCATATTCTGATGGATGAAACAGACGAAGGCCAGTGTAGGGCTGATGCAACAGTCAAGGCATTCCTAGATGAATTGGGACTCGTCTATGAGTATCCATTTTATTATGTAGCCCCGATGGAGGAGAATGCAGGCGATGTGCGGTTAATAGAAATTGTAGCCAGGCTTACCATTGATGGGATGCCCTGTAATACAACGATCGGATGGACGCGTGATTCTAATAGCATGGGGGATGGAGATCCTACGCCGGGAGCTTTTTTCATTGTGACTGAAAATGGTGAATTGGCAACGGCTATTATCAGAAACCCTGTGAAGGTAATCAAAACTAAGGAAGACCAAACAATGATCAAGAGTTGGAATGCTGTTCTTGAGGATAATAAGGGATTGATCATGGAACAGTTTGGCACCAGAGAAGATGCTGGGGCAACTCTGACGCTGAAACAGGTTGAATTTGTGCTGATGGTTGACGCCCATCAAATAGCTTATCCTGCATGGGCTTATTGTTTTGACTGCTATGTACCTGCGGATCCAAACAGTTCGGGTCCTTTTTCATACGACTTACTACTGACCTATAACGCCGGAACGGGACAAGAAGTGTGGCGATGCATTGAATGATTAAGAGTTCCCAGAAAGTTGAAATGAATGCTAAAGGAGAGAGAAAAAGTGTCCTGGAAAATTCGCATTTGGTCTGCTTTATTGATCGGTCTGACAATTCAGCTTGTCTGCGGCTGCATAATAACTGCAGGCGCAGAAACACACATCAGCAAACGGATTGCAACCCTGGGTGAATCATACATAGATATTGATGTGGATGCGCCGGTTGAACCGCCCACGACGGTGCCCCGGATCAAAGTGGAACGGGTACGATTTAAACGGAAAGAAATCAAAGAAGTGCTGGATAAATATCGTCCTGCTCCGCAAAAGGGAGAATCATGGCAATTTGAGATCAGCAGCAGCCTGAATCCGGATTTCGGACTGATCTGGTGCGAGGAAGACGGTTTATACGGACCTTTCTGGTGCTATGAAAATGCACTGCATATTCCGCTGGATGAAACAGATGAAAGCCTGCGTGTGGCGGATATGACAGCCAGGGCATTCCTGAACGAACTTGGACTCCCTTATGAATATCCGTTCTATGTGGTTGCTTCCATGGGAAAAGAGGGCAGGGACGCAGAACTGATCCGAATTGCAGCACGGCTTACCCTTGACGGTATTCCTTGCAATACGACCATCGGATGGACGCGCTACTCAAACGGCGGCGGAAACGGGGATGCCACTCCCGGCGCGTTCCTGACGATGACCCGGGACGGAAAACTGGGAACGGCGATTATCCGGAATCCTGTCAAAATAATTGAGTGCCTGGATGACACGACACCGATCAGAGACTGGGAATCAATCCTTGAGGCAGATAAAGAAAGAATTATGGACAGGTTCTGTACGGGAGAAAACGCCGGTTCGACCTTTACCCTGAAGCAGGTACAGTTTGTAATGATGGTTGACGCACGACAGAACGCGTATCCGGCATGGACCTATATCTTTGACCGCTATATGCCTGCGAATAACAACCGTGATTCATATACTTATCATTACCAGATAACCTACGACGCCTGGACAGGCGAACCGGTATGGTAACGCTGTATGAAAAAATAAAAACGCATGTTGCGTTTTCGGGACGCCGCTGTGTCTAATGAGTGAAAGGTGGTGAGGCTGCCGTGGAAACTGTCAAGGGCCCTGACAGCAAGGAAACACGAATCGAACGCATGGTAACCCTGTACCAGCTCCCGCTGCTGCGTTTGTGCATCATGTACCTGCATGACGAGGAGCAGGCAAAGGACGCGGTACAGGAAACATTTATCAAAGCATACCGGAATCTGGACAGCTTCAGGAACGATGCATCTGAGAAAACCTGGCTGACCCGGATTGCGATTAATACCTGCAAGAATATGTACCGGTCCGGATGGTTCAGACATATGGATCGTTCGGTGACCCTGGATATGATTGCAGAACGTCCCGCTCCGGCGGATGAGCATGACGATGAACTGACAACCGCGATCATGAACCTTCCTGTCAAATTGCGGGAGGCTGCCCTGATCTGCTGGCTGCAGGGAATGACATATGACGAAGCTGCCGATATGCTGGGGGTCTCCCGGCAGGCTGTGGGCAGCAGGTTAAACCGTGCAAGACGGAAACTGCGGTTTGCTATGGAAGGAGAGTGATAAAGCATGACCTTGCATGAAGAACAGGAAAGAGTACAAAAGGCAGTCGGGAACTCCCTTTCATATGTGAAGGAAGATCCATGGCTTACGCAGCGGGTTCTTGCAAATGCGAAAGGAGAAGAACCTGTGGTTAAGAAAATAACAACCTCTATGATTCTGGTGTTTGTTTTACTCTTTATTGCGATTGCCGCGATCGCGGCAGGAATTATCTACAACCAGGACTGGTACTGGAATAACCGGAACAGTTCCGAAAGGGATAACAATCCCGAAGTATACAATGCCGTTATGGCGAATATGACGGAAAATCCCGAACAGCATCTGGGCGAGCACAGCCTGGTGCAGATTGCTGTACAGGACGTATCCTGGGCACCGGAAGCGAATGTAATGACTTTTTCCTTCAAGGTTACGCCGAAGGATCCGGAGCATTTTGAACTCCACAGCATGCTGAATCTGGATGAGGACGGGGCATCTGTTGATGAGAGCAGTTCCATTGAAACGACTGAGGATGGCGAGGATCGCTCCATGCACTGGCTGTGGCGGACTGACGTGGACCTGGGCATGTCGCAGGGCTATGGACATATTCCCGGCTTTGGTCCGGTAGCTGACATGATGGATGACAACAGCAAGCAGCTTCTTCTGATTGACTGGGAGGGAACAACAGATCTGATTCTTGATTCCGGTGAAGCCGGGGAAGGAGCGGTGAAGCTTCCCATGTACGGCAGCTGGGATACGTACCGGACCACGGAAGGAGACGTTTATTTCTGGGCGGAATATGACCTGGATTGGCTCAGAAGGGATTTTGAAAAAACATATCCTGACCGGAAGGATGATTTTGACAAGCTGATCACCAAGGATACGCTCTCCTGCCAGTTAACCTATAAGGTTGTGGAATATGCTGATGGCATGGGCGGCAAACTGCACACCAGCGGGATTCCCGGATCTGCAGAGTTTGTGATTCATCCGAGAAAATAACAGAAGGTTTCCATACAAAAAAGCGGATACCGCAACTGCGGTATCCGCTTTGTAATTGTGTTGCGCTTACGTGGGATTAAACGATGACGATCTCGCCGTTTTCATCCAGATCCACGACAAGCTCGGTGCCGGGAGCCACGTCGGCAGCGATGACCTTACGGGCAATAAGGGTTTCCACCTTGCTCTGCAGGTAACGCTTGAGGGGACGGGCACCAAAGACGGGATCGAAGCCCCGGTCAATGACGGCATTCAGGGCGGCGTCGGTCAGGGTGACCTTCAGCTGCTTGTCCTCCAGCCGCTTGTTCAGGCCAGCAATCATCAGGCCAACGATGGAGCCGATTTCATTCCGGGTCAGAGGCTTGTAGCAGACGATCTCATCAATACGGTTCAGGAACTCGGGACGGAAGCGGGTCTTCAGCAGGCGGTCCACCTGCTCCCGGGCTTCCGGAGTGATTTCACCATCGGCGATGCCGTCGAGGATGAACTCGCTGCCCAGGTTGCTGGTCATGATCAGGATGGTGTTCTTGAAGTCCACGGTACGGCCCTGGCTGTCGGTAATCCGGCCGTCATCCAGCACCTGCAGGAGGACGTTGAATACATCCGGGTGGGCCTTTTCCACTTCATCAAACAGAACGACGCAGTAGGGACGGCGGCGGACCGCTTCGGTCAGCTGGCCGCCTTCATCATAACCCACATATCCGGGAGGCGCTCCGATGAGACGGGAGACGCTGAACTTTTCCATGTACTCGGACATATCGATCCGAACCATGTTCTTTTCATCATCAAACAGGGCCTGAGCCAGGGCTTTGGCCAGCTCGGTTTTACCGACACCGGTGGGACCGAGGAACAGGAAGGAACCCAGAGGACGGTTCGGATCCTGGATGCCGGCACGGGAACGCAGGATGGCTTCGGAAACTTTCTTCACGGCTTCATCCTGGCCGATGACCCGCTCATGCAGGACGTCTTCCAGATGGAGTAGTTTTTCACGCTCACCTTCCATGAGCTTGGAAACCGGGATACCGGTCCATCGGCCGACAATACGGGCGATTTCTTCTTCTGTCACCCGGTCGCGTAGGAGGCTGTTCTCACCCTTGCTTTCCTCGGCAATGGCCTCTTCCTTTTCCAGTTCCTGCTTCAGCTTCGGCAGTTCACCGTACTTCAGTTCGGCGGCACGGTTCAGGTCGTAGGAACGCTCAGCTTGCTCGATCTCGGCATTGACGCGTTCAATTTCCTCACGCAGGCCAGTGACCTTACCAATGGCGTCTTTTTCCGCTTCCCAGCGGGCCTTCATGGTATTGAACTGATCCCGCTGCTCCGCCAGTTCCTTTTGCACGTCATCCAGATGGGCGCGGGAGAGGGGATCGTCATCCTTCTTCAGGGCTGCTTCCTCAATCTCCAGCTGCATGATATGACGGCGGACATCGTCCAGCTCAGTAGGCAGGGAGTCGATCTCCGTACGGATCATGGCGCAGGCTTCATCCACCAGGTCGATGGCCTTATCCGGCAGGAAACGGTCGGTGATGTAGCGGTTGGAAAGGGTGGCGGCGGCAATCAGGGCGTTATCCTGGATCTTGACACCGTGGAAAACTTCATACCGTTCCTTCAGACCGCGCAGGATGGCGATGGTATCCTCCACGGTAGGCTCGGACACCATGACAGGCTGGAAACGACGTTCCAGGGCGGCGTCCTTCTCGATATACTGACGGTATTCATTCAGGGTGGTGGCACCGATACAGTGGAGTTCACCCCGGGCCAGCATGGGCTTGAGGATGTTGCCGGCATCCATGGCGCCGTCCGCTTTGCCGGCACCGACGATGGTGTGCAGCTCATCGATGAACAGGATGATGCGGCCGTCGCTCTTTTTGATCTCCGCCAGGACAGCCTTCAGACGCTCTTCAAACTCGCCGCGGAATTTGGCGCCGGCGATCAGGGAACCCATATCCAGGGAGAAGATGGTCTTGTCCTTCAGGCTGTCCGGCACGTCCCCGCGGACGATCCGCTGGGCCAGGCCTTCAGCGATGGCGGTTTTACCGACGCCGGGCTCACCGATGAGGACAGGGTTGTTCTTTGTTTTACGGGACAGGATCCGGATAACGTTCCGGATTTCGCTGTCACGGCCGATAACCGGATCCAGCTTCTGCTTCCGGGCCAGATCTACCAGGTCGGAGCCGTACTTCTTCAGCGCGTCATAGGTGTCCTCCGGGGTGTCGGAGGTGACACGGGCGGCACCGCGGACTTCGCTGAGCGCCTTCAGGAAGGCGTCATCGCGGTATCCCTGGGCCTTCAGCAGGCGCTTGACGTTGGCGGAAGCCTTGGCACACAGACCCATCCAGACGTGTTCGACGGAGAGATACTCGTCCTTCATGCGCTGGGCGATCTTTTCCGCTTCCACCAGGGCCTGCTCCACATCATTGGCGATGTAGACCTTGCCGGGCTCCCGGCCGGAACCGGAAACACGGGGCGTACGGTCCAGGTTTTCCTTCAGGCCGCTGACAAACGCGGGCACGGAAATGCCGCACTTAGTGAGAAGCTGGGGGATAAGTTCGCTTTCATCTTCGGTCAGGGCGAGCATCAGGTGCTCCTGCTCCACCTGCATATGCTGATATTCGATGGCAAGAGACTGGGCCCGCTGCAGGGCATTGACTGTCTTTTGCGTGAACTGATTCATATTCATAGGGCTTACCTCCTTCGAAGGTTGTTTGACTAACTTTGACCTTCAAGAGTATTATACGCGTTTTGAGGACGGTGTCAAGATAAATTCATAATTCATAATGCAGAATTAATTGAGTCTCCATGTTAAAGGTGTTCCGGATAATTGGATGAAACGTGGAGGAAAAAGAACGAGATCCCTCCACTTCGGTCGGGATGGCATTTATACGCAATGGTGTTCCGGATATGTTGAAGGTTTATATCTCCGGAGGAGATCTCTCCATGCAGAGCCCTTTGGGCTCTTTAGTCGAGATGACAGCGAGGAAACGATGATGTTCCGGATAATTGGATGAAACGTGGAGGAAAAAGAACGAGATCTCTCCATGCGGAGCCCTTTGGGCTCCTTAGTCGAGATGACAATGTGGTGTCAGCGATGTTCCAGATGGGTTCTGGTTACTGTGAATGATTCATGTCTCTGGGTGTCCTGCCTGTTTATCCGGAAGGAAAAGCGGCCGGGGATCGTTGTTTTTTCGAAGGATGGTTTTTGGACAAGGAAAGCGATCTATGATATTATAAACTGTCTTGGTATAAGCTTTTCGCGCCATGACAAACGGTCAAACCGGAGGGTTAGAATGTTCGGTAAGAAGAAACGGGAAGAAGATAACTTCGAAGAATTCGAAGAATATTCTTCCGATGAAGGCTACGAACCGCAGTTCCCTGAAAACAGGGATCCTGATGCGTATGACGAGCCGATGGATGAAGCGGAGTATTATCCCGAAGAGTCCGGATATGATGAATACGAGGAAACCTACGACGGAGAAGAGGCCTACGACAACGAGGCTTATGAAGAGGAATCTTCCTGGGCGCGGGATGACGAGGAGTACGATGAGGATTATGACGAGGAGCCGGAAGACAAACCGGAACCCCGCAGTATTTTCCGCCCGGAAACCCGGAAACCGAATTTTGTCGTCAGTGTGCTGCTGAACACGATCAGGGTGCTGATCGTGATTGTGGTGCTTGCCGGTGTGGCCGGACTGGGCGCACTGGCCGGAATTGCCAAGGGTTATGTGGATACGGCTCCCGAACTAAACCTGGTGGCAATGGATACCCAGGCACAGACGTCATTCATTTATGATTGCAACAGCAATCTGATTACAGAATACAAAGGAACAGAAAACCGGGTGCTGGTATCGCTGGACGCGATGCCCAAGATGCTCCGCAATGCTTTTATCGCGGTGGAAGACGCCCGGTTCTATTCCCATAACGGTGTGGACCTGAAGCGTATTGTGGGTGCACTTGTGTTCAACCTGACTTCTTCCTCCACACAGGGCGGTTCCACCATTACCCAGCAGCTGATCAAGAATACCCTGCTTTCCTCGGAACAGAGCTATAAGCGGAAAATCCAGGAGGCCTATCTGGCCCTGCAGCTGGAAAACCGGTACACCAAGGATCAGATCCTGGAAACCTATCTGAACACGATTTTCCTGGGTGAAAACTATTACGGTGTACAGGTGGCAGCACAGGGCTATTTCGGTAAGAACCTGGGCGAACTGAGTATCCGGGAATGCGCAATACTGGCCGGTACGACCAACAACCCCTACTACTATAATCCGCGGCGGAACCTGTACACCCGGAAGAGTGATGAAAAGGACTATGCCGCGGTAACCAACAACCGGACGAATTATGTGCTCCGGTGCATGTATGAAAACCAGTTCATTACCAAGGAACAGTATGAAGAAGCCCTGAACCCGGCCACGGCAAACGTACTGCAGGAGGCTCCGTCGTCCGGAGACAGCATGTACAAGTACCCCCATTACGTGGAGTACGCCGTGAAAGAAGTTGTAAACATCCTGCTGGAACTGAATGGCCTGGAAGATAACTCAACGAACCGGGCAGCCATGGAAAACAAGCTCCGTACCGGCGGTTACAGGGTGCAGCTGGCAATTGATCCCAATATCCAGGAGACGGTGGAAACCACGCTGCAGAACTGGAGCAAGTATCCGTCCCTGCGGGATCCGTCTGATAAGGTGTTCCGAACCAAGAACTCCGACGGTACCTATACAGAAACCATTGAACCCCAGGCGGCTTGTGCGGTGCTGGATTACCGGACGGGCGAGCTGAAGGCGATCGTCGGTTCCCGGACTGAAGTGACAGCAAGGAAGACCCTGAACCGGGCTACAGACATGAAGATGCCGGTCGGTTCTTCCATCAAGCCGATCGCGGTTTACGCGCCTGCCCTGGAACTGGGCTGCAGCCCGGCTACAGTGGTTTACAATATGCCGATACCGATTTCCGGCTGGAAAGATTCCAAGGGTAATGACTCCTGGCCGAAGAACTACGGCGGAGGCGGATACGTGGGTCCCGAAACCCTGCGTACTGCTATGGCCAAGTCCCATAACACGTCCGCGGCATCCACCCTTATGTCCTATGTAGGTGTGGAACGCAGCGTGGACTTCCTGCACCGGCTGGGTATTGACGACGGCCATATTGACGCCACACCCTTCGGCCTGAGCCTGGGTTCCTCCGGCATCACCCCGCTGCAGATGACCGTTGCCTTTGGCGTACTGGCCAACGGCGGCGTGTATCAGGAACCCATCTCTGTGCTGGGTATTTCTGATTCCGCCGGTCATACTATCTGGGATGGACACCAGCACCAGGACCGCCGCAAGGTTTTCTCTCCCAGTACTTCCTGGCTGATTGTAGACATGCTGAAGACCGCGGTACAGAGCGGTACCGGTACAAGCGCTAAAATCAGCGGACAGATCGTCGGCGGCAAGACGGGTACAAACTCCGACCAGAAGGGCGTATTCTTCTCAGGTATGACCGGATACTATGCTTCCGCCCTGTGGGTCGGTCATGACAACTATAAGGCACTGTCCTCCAAGTCCACAGGTTCCGGCGCGGCTGCGCCGCTGTGGCAGGCTTATATGAGCAAGATCCACCAGGGCCTGGACAAGAAGGACATCCTGGACGGTAATCCTTCCGACTACGGCCTGGTGAAGGTAACCACCTGTGCGGTGAGCGGCCAGCTGGCAACAGATGCCTGCCGGAACGACGCGATGGGATACGGTGTGGTGACCGACTGGTGGGCCAAGGGAACCGAACCGACTGTGAACTGCCAGATGCATACCAACATGACAGTCTGTGCTGAGTCCGGAATGCCGCCTTCTCCCAATTGTCCGTATACTGTGACACGCGGCGTAGTAACGATCCCGACAGGACATCCCCTGTATAACCTGCTGGGACAGTACCAGTCAGTCATTGAGGAATACCTGGGATCGACGGCTGTGACAAGCAATACGGTCTGTACTCTGCACAACGGATTCTATCAGCAGCCCACGATGCCTGATCAGTTCCCCGGATATGACCAGGGCGGCTATCAGGGCGGTTACGACCAGGGCAGCTATGATCAGGGCGGCAACGATCAGTCTTTTGCTGACGCCAGACAGGTGCTGACGATGGCGGAGACCATGATGGCCTCCATGGACCCGAACAGCGAGCAGTACCGTGCGATCCAGAACGCGGCGGATTACCTGCGGATGCTGATCGGCGGAGGCGGGGCGAATCAGTCCGATGTGATGAGCGCCATGCAGACCCTGACGCAGGCGCTGGGAGGAATTTATTAATGGAATTAATAAATTCCTCCAATGCATAATTCATAATTCATAATGCATAATGACAGAGTGCTCCGCTGAGACGGGGAAAAGAAACGAGATCTCTCCACGCAGGCGCGAAGCGCCTTTGGTCGAGATGACAGTTCGGAACGCAGATGTTCCGGACAACATTCGGAGAAAGTTTGTATTATTGAAGAATACATTATCATGATCCGGGAAACAGGAGGAAGAAGAGATTAGATGAACATTGTGGACATTGTGATCCTGGCGATCCTGGGACTGAGTATACTGGTAGGACTGTACCGTGGATTTATCTCTTCTGTGGCGTCCATGGGTGGATGCCTGCTTTCCCTTGGCCTCAGCTTCTGGCTGAGCCCGAAGCTGGCAGGAGTGATCCAGAACAATCCTGAAATTCTGCGTACCCTGGCGTCCTATACTGACGCGGCAACGAAGCTGGGCGACCAGACCTTGGCAGGAAGCAGTGTTACGTCCCTGACTGAGAACAGCATTACGGAGATCCTGAATAAGGTATCCCTGCCTGCTCCGCTGAACACCCTGCTGCAGAACAACCTGACAAACCAGGTTTACGGTACGGCCGCAGACGTGGGAACCTATGTTTCCCAGACGATTGTCGGCGCTATCCTGAATGTGATCTGCTTTATTGTATGTTTCCTGGCGCTGCTGCTGGTGATTCACTTTGTGATCAACTTCCTGAAAGTGGTCTTCAAGTTCCCGGTGCTGAAGCAGCTGAACTCCCTGGCAGGCGGTGCCTTCGGGCTGATCCGCGGCGCACTGCTGTGCTTTGTGGCTTTTGCCCTGCTGCCCCTGGTCCAGACCCTGCTGCCGGTTAATAACCTGAACCAGCTGGTGGAAGCCAGTGCCCTGGCACCGCTGTTTAACAGCGGGAACCTGATACTGGCGATTATGAACGGGAAGTTATTCTGATGAGGTAGGAGGTAGGAAGTAGGAGGGAGGAGGTTTTCTTTCCTTCCTGCTTGTACCAAAACCAAAATCCAGCGGTCTGTACACAGACCGCTGGATTTTTTTCTTCTGTATTTCTTTCAATTATTTGTTTAAATCAGGAAGCACAATAAGGTCTCTATCTCCTACTTCCTACCTCATACCTCCTACCTAATTGACGGCTTCAGGCGTCGATAAGGCTCTTTTCTGTGGCGGGATCGAAGAGGTGCATGACCTTCGCGGGGAAGGTGATGTACAGCTTGTTGCCAAAGGTCAGGCTTTCACGCTGTTCCTTCGTCAGGTCCACAGTGGGGAGACGGACAATGATCTTGTCATTGTTCTGGCTGGACAGGTGCAGATGCAGCTCGCTGCCCATCATTTCATTGACGTCGATGGTGCACTCAATGGCGCCTTCCGCGTTGTCAAACAGCACGGCAGTGTGTTCCGGACGGACGCCCAGGATGATTTCCTGGGAACCGACGCCCTTCTGCTCCAGAACTGCATTCTGTTCTTCATTCAGGGGCAGCTTTACGCCAAGAATATCCACAACGTATCCGCCGGCTGCCTTTTCCAGGTTTGCCTTCAGGAAGTTCATCTGGGGGCTTCCGATGAAGCCGGCTACGAACAGGTTCACAGGGGTGTCGAACACTTCCTGGGGTGTACCGACCTGCTCAATGAAGCCATCCTTCATGATGACGATCCGGTCGCCCAGGGTCATGGCTTCCGTCTGGTCATGGGTAACGTAGATGAAGGTGGTATCCAGCTTCTGGCGCAGAAGAATGATTTCGGCGCGCATCTGGTTGCGCAGCTTGGCGTCCAGGTTGGACAGCGGTTCGTCCATTAGGAACACCTTGGCGTTCCGGACCATGGCGCGGCCGATGGCTACGCGCTGGCGCTGGCCGCCGGACAGGGCGCGGGGTTTCCGGGTCAGGTATTCGGTGATACCCAGAATCTGCGCCGCGTTGGTGACGCGCTCGTAGATCTCATCTTCGGGCATCTTCTTCAGCCGCAGGCTGAAAGCGATGTTGTCGTATACCGTCATATGCGGATACAGGGCGTAGTTCTGGAAAACCATGGCGATATTCCTGTCCTTGGGCTGCAGGTCATTGACGACCTCGCCGTCGATTTCCAGGGTGCCTTCGGAGATGTCCTCCAGACCGGCGATCATCCGCAGGGTGGTGGACTTGCCGCAGCCGGAAGGTCCGACGAAGACCACAAACTCCTTGTCCGCGATTTCCAGGTTAAAGTCATGAACTGCCGTGACTTTGTTATCGTAAATCTTTTTGACGTCAGTCAATTTTACGCTTGCCATACTATATTTGCTCCTTCCATTCGCCGGTATTTCAATTCAGAATTCAGAATTAAGAATTCAGAATTAATAGTTGACTGCTTTTCATAACCCCGTTTCTGGGTGCTGCGGGTAAAGATTTTACCCTTTACCGCATCCGCAACCTCAATCGTCGCTGCTTTTCCGCAATCTCAATGGTCGCAACTCCACACTGTGGAGCTTGCTCCCTTTCGATTGACCTCACCTCTGACGGAATTTCAGCCACTGGCTGCCCTCAGAGGTTCGCCCTGGAGCGCGCTCACCGCTCGTTTCGGCAAGGATTCGCGCGCGCACCGCGGGCGGCATTCCCGCCTCGCGCACCGCGCACGACAGGACTCCGGGTCGCTTTTGCCTATGGCAAATGCCCCACCGGGGCACCGCGTCCCTCGCTCCCCACCTCGGAGTCACTGTCAAAGGCTTTAGCCTTTGACTGCGCCTCCTGTTACACCCTCAACGTAATACTTCTGCAGGAAGAGGAAGAGGAGTGTTACGGGAATTGCCACCAGTACGCCGCCCGCGCAGAACATGGTGTAGTTGTTGTTGATCTGGTCCGGCGTCAGCCAGTTGTACAGACCGACCGCCACGTTCATACCGGCGGATGCGCCGAAGGAAATGTAGCGGGCAAAGACGTAGTCGCCCCAGGGGCCCATGAATGCCGTCAGGACTGTGTAGATGACGATGGGTTTGGAGAGCGGCAGGATGATCTTTTTCAACACCTGGAAACGGGTCGCCCCGTCGACACGGGCGGCTTCATCCAGCGATTTGGGGATGGTGTCAAAGAAACCTTTGGACACATAGTAGCCCATACCGGAGGAGGCGATGTAGACCAGGATCAGACCGGGAACTGCGTTGGCCTGGGTAAGGCCCAGGTCCTTCAGCACGCGGTACAGGATAATCATGGTCAGCATGCCGGGGAAGAAGCCCAGGATAAGCATGAACCTCATCAGGGGTTTACGCATCTTGAAACGGAAACGGCTGAGCGTGTAGCTCATGCACAGCACGATGACCGTCTGGAAGAGTGCGGTAAAGACGGAAATAATGAAGGTGTTTGTATACCAGCGGGTAAAGTCTGAGGAGAACAGCTTCCGGTAGTTGTCCAGGCCCCAGACTTTGGGCATCACGTAGCCCACCTGCCAGGTGCTTTCCACCCGGAAGGACTGCAGCACAATGCAGAAGAAGGGGATCAGCCAGATGGCGCTGATGGTGATCAGAAGAATATAGATCAGCGTGTTGCCCAGCGTTCTGGAGGCCCGCAGTCCCATGTGACGCTTCATACTTGATTCACTCATCACTGGAAGTCCTCCTCATTCTTAATACTCGGCAGCAGGTTGTAGACGATCAGTGCAATGATCGATACCACAACGAAGACCATGATACCGATTACAGAAGCCAGGTAATATTTGGACTCCGCACCGGTACTGATCTTGAACAGCCAGGTGATCAGCAGATCCGTATAACCCACGGAGCCTGAAGCCGACGATGCTGCCGGGTTCGTCGGCGCGCCTCCCGTGAGCAGGAAGATCACGTTGAAGTTGTTGATGTTGCCTATAAAACTGGTCAGCAGGTACGGTCCTGTGATGAACAGCATATATGGAAGCGTGATTTTCGTATACTGCTGCCAGGGATTGGCACCGTCAATACGGGCGGATTCATACAGGTCCGCCGGAATGTTCATCAGGATACCGGTGGCCATCAGCATCAGGTACGGAATACCGATCCAGATGTTGATGAGAATGACGCTGACCCGGGCCCAGGTGGCGTCTTCCCAGAAGGGAAGGGCTTTATCAATCCAGCCCAGGCTCATCAGGGCACCGTTCACGATACCGTCCTTGGCGAACATCTTGGACACATACAGCAGGGAGATGAACTGCGGAATGGCGATGGTCATGACCAGGATCGTCCGCCAGAGCTTTTTGCCCTTGATGCCCTTCTTGTTGATGGCCATAGCCACGAACATGCCCAGGAAGTAGTTGGTGAAGGTGGCGAAGAAAGCCCACATCAGCGTCCAGGACAGGATTTCACCGAATGTGGCCGCATAGCTCTGGGTTCCGCTGGCACTCTTCCAGGAGAACAGGGTGTTGAAGTTATCCAACCCTACCCAGTGGAACAGGTTGCTGATGTATCCGTCATGAGCGCCGTCATAGTTGGTGAAGGCGACCAGGATCATGAAGATGAGCGGCAGAACAGTAAAGATGATGATGCCGGTCAGGGGCAGCGACAGCAACGTCTTATGGAAAGACTCATCCACCATGGAATGCAGGTCTTCCTTTGAGCTTTTCAGCCTTTTGCCGGCGGCCAGGATCCGCTCCGCCTCCTTGTTCTGGCGGATGTTGACCCGCCAGGTGTAGATGAAGGCGATGATGAAGAAGATGGTCAGCACACTGTAGAGCAGGATCTGGAAGGAGTTGTCGTTGTATGTATGGACATATGCATCGTAGATCTCGTCATATGTCTCTGTGGGGCCGACCTTGCCCAGGGAGGGCATCATGGACAGCCAGTATGCTCCGGACAAGATCATGTATCCGATAAATACAATTTCAAACAGCAGGAACAGCAGTCCCCGCAGGATCTGTCCCCTGGCCAGGCAGCCAAAGCCCATGACCAGGTAACTGAGTTTGGTTTTCCAGTCGCCGTTGACAAAGGTGGTTACGATATCCTTTGCCTCCCGGCCGATGGCGGCGACGCCTGACTTCAGCGCTCCCCCAATCCTCTGAAATGCATTCAGGGTTGCCTGGGGGATTTTGGCGAAGAAGCGCCCCACCTTATACCCGAGTCTCCGTCCTTTGGACAGCTTCAGGTATTCCAGGTCACTGAGCTGTGCCATATCCGTGATCCACTCCTCTCCTGTGCATGGAAAATCCGAAATCGGCCGGAGCCGAAATGTTCTTCAGCTCCGGCCGAAAATGATCGAGTCAGATTCTGATTATGTTGTTATCAGTTCTTCACGATGGTGATGGCAGTGCCGTCCCAGGTCACGGTGTAGTTGCCGGGCTCTGCGAACACGATGTTGTTGTCGGGGTTGTCAGCACCCAGATCCTTGATCAGTTCAGCACCGGTGGTAACCTGAGCGAAGCCCTTGTCAGTGCCCCAGTCAGCGGGCTTGACGATACGGCCGCCCATGTAGTCGCTTTCCGGAACGTCCAGCGTCAGGGCGCCATCCTTGAAGTAGTAGGTGTCAGCTTCGTCAGCGTTGTTCCAGCCGTTCCAGGCACCTACGAACAGCAGGGCGTTGGCATCCAGCTTCAGGGATTCGTTGATCTTGTTCTCGTAGTTTACGAGGACCTGCTTCAGGCCTTCTTCATCCGTGGCATCCTTGGCTTCGTCAGCAATAACATTGCCGATGTTCCACCAGGCACCGCTGATTGCGAGCTGAACCTGTCCGTATACCTTCTGAGCATACACAGCAGCCAGGATCGGGTCATTCAGAACAGCTTCATCAGCCTGGGCTTCCAGGTTGGCGGGGCCCCAGCCGTTGGAGGCATGACGCTCCAGGGAGCATTCCTTGCCGGTCAGGAACTGGGCCAGCTTGTTCAGGGCGGCGTTCTTCACCGGATCTTCCTGCGGCTTAATGCCCATGAGCTTGAAGCCGAAGAAGCTGCCGATGTGATAGGCGGTACCGTCGATGTCATAGGAAGGCAGGTCCGCAACGCCCAGGTTGTCGCCCAGGATCTGCTTGGCAGTGGAGGAACCCCAGGTGCCGGAGACCACGATGGCGGAATTGCTTTCGAAAGCGGAAACTTCGGAGCTGCTGTTCCAGCAGTCGGAATCCAGCAGTTTCTTCATGCCCTTCAGGGCGATCAGGCCCTTGTCGCTGTTGAAGTTATCCACAACGCCCTTGGCATTGCCGTCGGCGTCCATAACCCAGGTGGAGGTGCAGCCGGCATCGCCGAAGAAGAAGCCGGCGGAATACCAGACGTTCTTCAGATCGAAGGAGAAGTACTTACCGGCCTTCTCGCAGTCTTCGATCAGCTTTTCGAGGGAGTCAATATCCTCGTCCGGGATGACGCTCTTGTCATAGTACATGAAGTAGCCGTTGTCCGCGGTCAGCGGGTAGGCATACATTGTTCCGTCAACGGTGACAGAAGCAACGGAGTCAGCATCGTAATTCGCGGTGACGAATTCGGCAGCCTTGGTTCCCAGCTTGGCCAGGGCCTTGGCGGTCAGCAGACGGGACAGCTGGTCCTGCGCGAAGCAGTAGATGTCAGCGCCGGCTTCAACGTCCTGCACCATGTTGCTGGCAGCGTCGCCTTCACCCATCTTTTCGATGGTGGCTTTGAAGGTGATGCCGTCTTCGTTGGTTTCATTGAAACGCTTGATCTGAGCTTCGGTCAGGTCAACGATGGCGTCAGCCACCCAGACCTTGATTTCGTATTCTCCGGCCAGACTGGACGCAGAAGCGAAAGAAACCATGGAAAGTGCCAATGCGGCGGCCAATACGATGGCGAGGAATTTTTTCATGGAGTGATCATCCTTTCAATAATTATTTTCATTCTTTTTTGTCGGACGACAAATTCTCCAAAGAGCCATGTGACTTTTGGGAGAAATTATGCCGTTTCGACTGTGTGCATATTTTATAGCAGAGTCCATTTTTTGTCAACAACAAATTTTCCGAAAACCCTTATTTTACGTAATTGGTATCGTTTCCGATAATTTGAAAACCCGGAGGCCTTTTACCGTAAAGAATTGAGCATTGCGTCGTCGATTTTTCCCCAGGCTCCATTGCCGGTTCCCTGGCACTTTACATAGATGCCGACGGTCACTTCCGTACCGGCGGGATGATCAAATTCCGGAATGATTCCCTGGTTCCAGCTGTTCCAGCCGGTAATAGGAATCTGTTCCGACCTGGAGACCTCTGTGCCGTCCACTTTAGCATAAGCATAGATATCGGTGGCACCGCAGTCGCCGCCCATGACGGACAGGGCGAACCGGAACTTTCCTTCCGGCAGGTCGCTGACTGTCTGCTCCAGGGTGAATTCCACGCTGTCCTGCGCGGCACTCCAGAAATGCATATGCTTTGAACCAGTAAGGGAATCGGTTTTCTTATCCTCTATATACAGTTCATCCGCTTTCTTCAGATCGGTGATGACCCAGGCACCGCTGTCTTCCTCAAAGCTGTAATCCTGCAGGTAGTTATATTCAACCATGGAGACAAAACACTTTGCCTCCATACCGCCGGCTTCCCCGGTGATCACATACTGCGCGGGGCCGGAGGCGTGCATTGCCTGATCTTCTTCCTCCGAAAGATTCCAGGTGACAGGGACAGCCTGGCGGCTGTCATCCGTCATGACGGCATTGACTGTTTCCGGAAGGACCAGGGGCATATTCAGGTCGCAGATGAGGTCCGGCTCTTCCAGTGCATCCGGGACCGGCTCGATTTCATTGCCGGTGCGCATCAGGCTGAAGACTTTCAGGGATTCCAGCGCGTTTCCTTTTGCGTCAAAGAAAGCCTGGTTATCCACGGCGCTGCCGCCATAGTATTTTCCGGCATCTTTCGGATCATACACGGAGGCATAGCTGGAAGCCCATCCGGAGCCGTACTGTTCCCAAAGCTCATGATTCTCTTCCCAGCTGTTTGTTCCCACGGTGATCCAGGCACCTTCCCAGTAGCAGATGCCAATCCCGGAGGGCGTACGGTTTACGATGGTATCCGTGATATTCCGGATGCAGTTGGCCTGGCCCTGGACAGTGAAGGGATAATCCGTGACGATTCCGCCGCCGTCACCGATGGTATTGGCGGAGAAATCCGTATCCTCCGCGGTAAAGGCATAGGAGGTTTCCATGACCATGATCTTTTTGCCGTAGGTTTCGGCAATCTCTGTCAGGATTTCGGAAAGATTGTCCAGGGTACCGTGCCAGTAAGGATAATAGGAAGTAGCAAAGACATCATACTGGATCAGGCCGTACTGTTCATAATAAGCCATCTTGGAAGCATAGGTCCGGTAGCTGTCCGGCTTCTCGGGATTGGCAAAATGCAGGGCAATCAGGGCTTCCGGATAGACTTCCTTCACGGCACGGGAACCGGCGTCCATGAGATGGGCGATGTCCCGCCAGATCTTTTCCCCGCAGAGAGCGCCGTTGGTTTCATTGCCCAGCTGAACCATGCCCACATCCACACCGGCATCCTTCAGCTGCTTCATGCAGTCAAGGGTATATTTATATAATTCTTCTTCCTTTTCATCGATATCCAGCTTTGCCCAGGCACGGGGAACCATCTGCTTGCCCGGATCAGCCCAGAAATCGGAATAGTGGAAGTCCACCAGCAGCTTCATGCCGCAGGCAGTCGCCCGTTTGCCGATTTCCACGGCATTGAGGATATCGCAGTTGCCGCCGCCGAAGCCGCGGCCTTCATTATCATAAGGATCATTCCAGACACGAACGCGGATATAGTTGATTCCGTTTTCCGCCAGCAGGCTGAACAAATCGATTTCTTTCCCGTCGAAATCATAGTACTTCACGCCGCTTTTTTCTTCGGCGAGCACGCTGGAAATATCCATGCCGAAGATGAAGTCTTCCGGCAGGTTTTCTACCTTCTTTACATACAGCGTGTCGGAAGAAGACTCCGCCCCGGTGGACAGGCAGGGCAGGAACAGGAAAAGAATCAGGGCCGGGATCAGGAACATGCGCGCGTTCATCTGGTTTCCTCCTCTGTTTTCAGGTTCATGAACAGTTCGGCACCCTGCCGGGCCAGTCCGTCCTCCAGGTGGGCGGAGGCGGCGCCGAGATACAGGCGATAGGTTTCTTCCGGTGTATAAAGAATCCAGGTATCGGCAACAGAGACACCGGACTCCGGATCATGGACAAGAACGCTTTCCTCACCGGGAGCGAACCAGTCCGCGAACTGTTCCAGGTCGCTGTCCGGAACGATATAGAGGTCAGCGGCCCGGAGCGCGTCCGAGCCGAACATGGCGTAGGTGAAGGGATGAACCTGCACCATACGGATGGGGGAGGGCAGTCCTTTTTCAAGCAAGACAGCCAGTCGGGTTTCATTCTGTACTTCTCCGTCTATATAGAGGGTCAGTTTATTGGCCGGGACGGTATCTGTGATCTGATAAAACACAAAGCTGGAGAAGAAAACGGCGACCAGCGCCCAGATCCCCAGCAGGGGCAGCAGCTTTCCCCACTGCAGCCGGGCCGGGCGGCGGGAAGCACCATTCGACTTTTCCGCAGGGGCCTGTTCCAGCGTCTCCGCACCGGCAATATAGCTGTGGGCCAATGCCAGACGTACCCGGCTTCCGTCCGGAGGCATCCTGGAAATCCAGCGCTCATCCAGATTCAGCCGCGCCGGCTCTTCCTCCCCGGTGTCCAGCAGAACCTTCCGGATCCGGATGCTCTTCGGAATCCGGATGGTTTCACGGGTCAGGGTGATCCGCCCTTCCCGGAAATCCTTTTCGCCCTTCAGGAGCATGTCCAGGTGACCGGCCTGTGTGCGGGCTTCCTTTATGCCAAGCTGATAAACGATAACGCAGATCCAGCCCATGACGACAGTGACAGCCATGAGCACCAGGTGGAGCGTATCGGCGTTTTCCGTGCGTACCAGCAGGCACAGCACAATGAAGGTGATAAGGGTTAAAACAATCAGGATCCGGAAGGCGGCGGTCAGCCGTTTATCACGGTTTTTCCATGCGGACAGTTCGGCTTCGGTACTAAACCATTCCATATATACGGTACATCCTTTTTTCGCTTGATTAACCGCAATATAGCATTTTTTCCCTTCCTTGACAACCGGTCTGCTTTGGTTCATGATACAAGGGAAAGCTGCGGAAAGAGGGGGAATAACTGTGAAACGACTGGTCATCCTGCTTTTGGTTCTGGTACTGTTGAGCGGTGTTTCCGCCGCTGAGGAAAAGGGTCTGGATATGACAGATAATTATCGGGTGTTCTATGAAATCTTTGTCGGTTCCTTTTCAGATTCCAACGGGGACGGCACCGGAGATCTGCGGGGCGTTATCAACCGGATGGACTACCTGAACGATGGGGATCCGGTTTCAGGCAAGAGCCTGGGAATAGAGGGAATCTGGCTGACGCCGGTTTTCGCCTCTCCGTCCTATCATAAATACGACGTGACCAATTATTATCAGATTGATCCGGCTTTCGGCACGGAGGAGGACCTGAAGGAACTGATTTCCCTGTGCCATGAGCGGGGAGTGAAACTGATCCTGGACCTGCCGCTGAACCACACGGGCGAAAACAATGAGTGGTTCATCAACTTCCGGAAGGCGCACCAGGCAGGGGATATCGATGATCCCTTCTACAACTTCTACACCTGGATGCCTTCCGAGGAACCGGCGCCCGCCGGCAGGCGCTTCCGGAATATGAGCAGCCTGTCGCTGAAGGTGGAGGCCAATTTTTCTGACCAGATGCCGGAACTCAACTTCGACAATGAGCAGGTACGGCAGGCGGTGCTGGACGTTGCGGCCTACTGGCTGAATCTGGGCGTGGATGGATTCCGGTTTGACGCCGCGAAATATCCCTACTACGGCGAACATGAAAAGAATGCCGAGTTCTGGGTATGGTACATGGATGAACTGAAGAAGATCAATCCGGATATCTATACCGTGGCGGAGGTCTGGGACGGGGACGCCATTACGGACCGTTACCTGAAAGCTTTCAACTGCTTCCATTTCTCCACGGCCATGGTGGAGGGCCTGATCGCGGAAACCGCCCTGGGCGGAGACGTGAACCGGTTTGTGCAGGCCACCCAGTCCTATCTGGATAACATCCACGCCATCAATCCTGAGGCGATGAACATTCCGTTTATTGCAAACCATGACACGGACCGGGCTGCGGGATTCCTGACCGTAGCCAGCGGCAGTATGCATATGGCGGCGAACCTGTATATCCTGATGCCCGGATCTCCCTTCATCTACTACGGTGAGGAAATCGGCCTGCGGGGCTCCAGGGGCGGAGCCAACACCGACGCAAACCGGCGGCTGGCCATGTTCTGGGGAGACGATGATACGGTACAGGATCCGGTGGGAAGCAACTACGACAAGTCCAAGTTCTCCTCGGTGGCAGACCGGGAAAAGAACAGCTCCTCGATCCTGTGGCACTACCGGAAGCTGATTGCGCTCCGGAAGGCCAATCCGGAGATTGCCAGGGGCGAATACACGGCCCTGAACTTCAAAAACACAAAGCTGGGCGGCTTCCTGTGCACGCTGGACGGCAGCACAGTCGGCGTATTCCACAACACAACGGAGAAGACGCTGAAGGTGAACCTGGCGGAAGCAACAGATCAGCGCTTCACGGAAATCACCGCGTTCCTGTCTGTGGATCCTTTCGAAGGATACGCGGAGCTGGACGGAACGGTGCTGACGCTTGGTGGACAGACGAGCGCGGTCTTAAGATAATGAAGAATGAAAAATGAAAAATGAAGAATTAAATGTTTTTCTGAATACCGTGATGCGGTATTCAGAAAAGAAAACGGAGGAAGAAAATAATGCCCTGTACTACTGTGCTGGTGGGACGGAAAGCCAGCAACGACGGTTCCACAATGATCGCCCGGACGGACGACGGACACTTTGACGTGAAGAAGCTGATCAAGGTGACCCCCAAGGATCAGCCGAAGAAATACAAGAGCAAAATCTCCCATGTGGAAATTGACCTGCCGGAGAATCCGCTGGGCTACACTTCCTGTCCCAGCGTGGATCCGAAGGAGGGAATCTGGGCGGCTACGGGGATCAACGAGGCTAACGTAGGCATGACCGCCACGGAGACCATCACCTCCAATCCCCGGGTGCTGGCGGCGGATCCGCTGGTGGTTTACCAGAAAGCCAAAAGCCGGAAGGAAAAAGATGTTCCCGGCGGTATCGGGGAAGAAGACATCGTGGTGCTGGTGCTGCCCTATATCCGCACAGCACGGGAGGGCGTTGAACGGCTGGGGAAACTGCTGGAGCAGTACGGAACCTATGAATCCAACGGCATCGCCTTCAACGACGAGCATGAGGTCTGGTGGATGGAAACCATCGGCGGACATCACTGGATGGCCCGGCGGATTCCGGAAGACCGGGTGGTCATTATGCCGAACCAGTTCGGCATGGATGAGTTTGACCTGAAGGACGCCTTCGACAAGCAGGAAGCGCATCTGTGCTCCGCAGACCTGAAGGAGTTCATCCGGGATAATCACCTGGACCTGAACCAGGACGGAAAGTTCAATCCGCGGAATATCTTCGGCAGCCGCCGGGATATGGATCATATCTACAATACGCCCCGGGCCTGGTTTATGGGCCGGTACCTGACCCCGACGGGCTACAGCTGGGACGGACCGAACGCGGAATTCACCCCGGAAAGCGATAATATTCCCTGGAGCCTGAAGCCGGACCGGAAGGTGGCGGCGGAGGACGTGAAATACATGCTGTCCAGCCACTACCAGGGCACGCCTTATGATCCCTACATCGGACGGGATACAGGCTGCCGCGGTATGTACCGGTCCATCGGTATCAACCGGACTGGCGTGACCAGCATCTGCCAGATCCGGCCGGACGTACCGGACGCCATCAAAGGTATTGAATGGATCGTTTTCGGTTCCACCACCTTCGGCGCTGCCCTGCCGGTGTACACGAACGTCAGCGTGATGCCGGACTACCTGAGCAAGGTGACGCTGGATACTTCCACGGAGAACTACTACTGGAGCAGCCGGCTGATCGGCGCGCTGGCGGATCCCTGCTATGCTTCCACCGTACAGAATATCGAACGGTATGAACTGACCGTGATGACAAAAGCCCGGACGCTGATCCGGGAATACGACCGGAAAATGACGGAATCCGGCAATTTCTCCCTGACGGAAGAAGCCAATGAGAAGCTCAGCGCCATGGCGAAGGAGGAGACGATCTCCACCCTGAACAAGGTGCTGCTGACAGCCAGCGAAAAGATGAAGAACGGCTATAACCTGGCGGACAACTGAGAGAATAGCAGAAAACAGGGCGTCATCCTGAAGGATGACGCCCTGTTTATATCTGTTAATCGATTCAGAGATTAAGGGTTTTCCGGTATCCGTCCAGTTCCGGTTCATTGCCGTAGACATAATGGCCGGGAAGGATCTCACACCAGACGGGCGGATCATTCTCGTAATGATGGACGGAAGGATCATAAACCAGCAGCTTTTTGGTGCGTTCCACATAGGGGTTGGGGTTGGGAACGGCAGAAAGCAGAGCCTGCGTATAAGGATGCAGGGGATGAGCGAAGAGATCTTCCGCTTCCGCAAGCTCCACAATACGTCCTTTGTGGATAACGGCAATACGGTCTGAGATAAAGCGGACGACGCTCAGGTCGTGGGCGATGAACAGATAGGTCAGGCCGCGGCTCTTTTTCAGATCATTCAGCAGATTCAGCACCTGGGCACGGATGGATACATCCAGTGCGGAGATCGGTTCATCAGCTACGATGAACTGGGGCTCCATGATCAGGGAACGGGCAATGCCGATACGCTGCCGCTGGCCGCCGGAGAATTCGTGGGGGAAGCGGCTGGAGAATTCGGGCAGAAGACCGACTTCGTTCAGCGCTTTCTGGACTTTATCCTGCCGGTCATGCTCGTCCTTGTACAGGTGATAGTTAATCAGACCTTCGGAAATGATGTAGTCCACCTTGGCCCGCTCATTCAGGGAGGCCATGGGATCCTGGAAAATCATCTGCATGGAGCGGATGACTTTTTCATCCATTTCTTTGCTGATCTTTCCGCTGATCCGCTCACCACGGAAGAGGACTTCACCGTTTGTAACGGGGTTAATCCGGACGATGGCCCGGCCGATGGTGGTTTTGCCGCTGCCGGATTCACCGACCAGGGAGAAGGTTTCTCCCTTATAGATCTCAAAGTTGACATGATCAACGGCCACGAACTTTTTGCGTCCGGAACCGAAGGTCACCTGGAGATCCTTAACCTCCACCAGGGTTTCGCGGTTCGGATCCAGGTGCGGATGATACGCATTCGGATCTGTGCCGTTGTTATCCTTGGTCTCGGAAAGACGCTGGATGGACTGGGGCTGCTCCACTTTGGGCGCCCGGGGATCCTGCAGCCAGGATTTGACCATATGGGTGGCTGTCACCTCATACATGGGCGGCTCTTCCAGGAAGTCAATGTTCAGCGCCTTTTTGTTCCGCGGAGCGAAGGCATCGCCCTGGATCTTGTTGAACAGGTTGGGCGGCGTACCGTCAATTGCGGGAAGCTTTTCTCCCTTGACGCCCAGCTGGGGAAGCGCTGAAAGCAGCGCCCAGGTGTAGGGATGCAGGGGAGAGAAGAAGACGTCATTGGCCATGCCGATTTCAATGATCTGGCCGCCGTACATAACCGCGACCCGGTCCGCAACATTGGCCACCACACCCAGGTCATGGGTGATGTAAATGATGGTCATGTTCTGCTCTTTCTGCAGGCGGCGGATCAGGTCCAGAATCTGGGCCTGGATGGTAACGTCCAGGGCGGTGGTGGGTTCATCGCAGATGAGGATCTGGGGACGGCAGGCTACGGCGATGGCGATGACCACGCGCTGGCGCATGCCGCCGGAAAACTCATGAGGATACTGACGGTAGCGGCGCTTCGGGTCCGGAATGCCGACAGCTTCCAGAATCCGGTAGACTTCTTCACGGGCCGCTTTGCCCTTCAGGCCCTGATGCAGCTCCACGCTTTCCTGAATCTGATAGCCGATGGTTTTCAGGGGATTCAGACTGGTCATCGGGTCCTGGGTGACCATGGCAATTTTCTTACCGCGGATCTTCAGCCAGTCTTTTTCTGAATACTGAACCAGGTCTTCTCCATCGTACATGATGGAACCGTGGGTGATGGATCCGTTTTTGTCCAGCATACCCACGAAGCATTTGGTGAAAACGCTTTTGCCGGAACCGGACTCGCCCACGATGGCGAGGGTCTCGCCCTCATACAGGTCCAGGGAAGTCCGGCGGATTGCGGTCAGTTTATTGCCGCGCAGGGAGAAGGTGACTTCCACATCCCGTGCGGATAGGATTGGTTCCTGTGAAAGGATACGGCGGGCCTTTGCCTCAAAGTCCACGCTCTTCATTTCTTCGATCCGGGCGCTCATGGCGGCGCTGATCTTTTCGCTTGTTCTTTCGCTCATATTCAGCACCTCCCTTTACACGTGATTCCGGGGATCGCAGGCGTCAGAGAACGCGTTGCCCACCAGATAGAAGGTTATAGTGATGATTGAAACGATGGCCGCAGGGAACCACAGGGTGTAAGCGGCGTTCGGGAAAACCGACCGGGCAGAGGAAAGCAGCATGCCCAAGGAAGGCTTGGTGATATCCATCAGGCCCAGATAGGTCAGGGTGGTTTCATAGGCTATGGTGCCGGGAATGGCAAGGGCCATCCGCAGGATGATTACGCTGACCAGATAAGGGAAGATATTCCGGAAAAGAATGCGGTGAAGTTTTGTGCCCAGGCAGCGGGAAGCCAGATTGTATTCACGATCCCGATACATGAAGACCAGATTCCGGACGTTGCGGGCGGTGGCCAGCCAGCCGAAACCGATCATGGCAATGCCCATTGTCCACATTGTTTTACCGACCATCAGAGCAATCAGCGTCATGTAGATAATCGTCGGGACATTGTCGATCAGGTTATACAGTTCCGTAAAGAAACGATCCAGTTTGCGCACATAACCCCAGATCAGGCCGATGATGACGCCCAGGGTGATCTGGCCCAGGGAAACCAGTACAGCCAGCAGGATGGAAGCACGGGTGGCATACCAGACCTGCGCCCAATAGTCCTGGCCGATGGCGTTGGTTCCAAACCAGTATTCCGCGTTGGGCGCAATATAGGAACGGTTCAGGGGATCAGGCGCCATGCTGATATCATATTTACCGATGGCGCTGGCCACAAAGGTGAAGATAAACAGCAGGATGAAGATCACGGACATAAAGACCGCGGATTTCTTTTTCAGGAAATTGGTCCAGACGCTCTTCCAGTAGGAATAGTTTGAATAACCGATTTTTTCGGCTTCCCGGGCTTTATATTCTGCAAAATTAAACAGCTGCTTCTCCGGCATGGTGCTGCGGGATTTCGGATATTCCCGTCCCAGCGGACGCGCTTTATCCGGTTCTGTATCCACGGAATTCATGTTGACATGCATGTCAACGACCGGCGTTTCCAATTCCTGGACAGTTTTCTGATGCTGTTTCTTACTCATCAGCGTACATCCCCCTTTCCGGTCAGCTTGATCCGCGGATCGATCAGGGTCATCAGCAGGTCTCCCAGGAATACGCCCAGGATACCCATGGTGGCGTAGAGAAGGACAATGCCCTGAACCAGGGGCAGATCATAACGGCTGATGGCCATGGTCAGTTCGGGTCCCATACCGGGTACCGCGAAGAACTTTTCCACCAGCAGGCTGCCACCGACGGTCAGCAGGATGGAATAGGGAAGGTACTGCGCCAGCGGAACGAAGGCGTTCTTCAGCACGTGACGGAACATAACCTTCCGGTCTGAAAGTCCTTTCAGCTTGGCAAGGCGGATATAGTCCTTGTTCAGTTCATCCACCATGTAGCGGCGCGTCCACAGCATATAGCCGGCGGTGGAACCAATGCTCAGGCAGATAATGGGAAGCACTTTGGTCAAACCGGGATTGGCGGCGGTTGCGTCGTACCGCATTGGCAGACTGAAGAAAGTCGCGCCGGCAATCATGATAATGGTATAGATGACCAGGCGGGGAACCGCGTTGACAACGACGGTGTACCCGGTTCCGATGTGATCCGGAAGCCGGTCTTTAAAACGCGCCTGAATGACGCCGAAGAAAACGCCCAGGATCAGGGAAATGGCAAGAGAAATGAGACCGATTTCCATGGAAACGGCCATCTTGTTTGCAATGACGTCCGTGACATACTGGTTTTTCTCCAGACGGATACTCTTTCCGAGATTGAAGGCCGCTTTCACCCGATATCCTTCCTTAAGCTCACCGAAGGGGTTCTGGCCGGACAGCTTTTGTGAAAGATAGGGGAATACGGAAATGGGATCAATGGTTTTGACTTCCTTGCCTTTGGCATTGAAGACCCGGAACTGGATCATATCCCCGAAGAAATCACCCAGCTGCGCGAATATGGAACGGTTTACATAACCGGCACCGGAAGCATCCTGGGGATTCTGGACGCATTTCGGGCAGGCGTGATCATCAACTTTGCCTGAACCGCGGCACTCGCTGCAGATCTCCATGATACCGAGCCGTTCCAGCTTTGCATATTTCTGGGGCTCGGTAAATTTCATCAGTTCGTCTTCCGTAAAGAAATAATCGCTCGGCATCATGCGCAGCAGGAAAAAGACCACGCAGATAACCAGCAGGATCACGATCAGGGACTGAAACAGGCGTTTCAGGATGTATTTGATCATGAAGCGTCGCTCCTTTTGTCAGATTAGGGAGTTCCGTTCCGAACATCGTCCGGGGCGCGGCTCGGAACGGAATTCCCCCGCGTACGAAAACTTCCGGGGCAGTCAGGCTGGCTGCCCCGGAAGCGAATCAGGTTTCACTTGGCTTTCGGTTACACCGGTTTATCCGGATTGCTGGCCGGTTCTGTTACTCCGCGTTGTACGCGTCGGCAAAGGCAGCCATCTCTTCGGTGGTGTAAGGAGCAGAATTGGTTTCCCAATCCACGTAGCGATAACCCTGCATGCCGTACATGCTGTACACCTTGGAGTAGTTGTTGACCTTGGTCAGTTCCCAGCCAACTTCGTAGCTACAGGGGATAACCAGGACATGATCCAGCATGCAGGCTTCAGCCTTCGCGAAAGCGGCATAGCGGGCATCCATATCGTCGGTGATCGCCTTGGCAGCGACGACCAGATCGGTGAATTCCTGATAAGCAGCGATCAGGTCGGGATCCTTGTTGTCGTTGCAGTTGCTGTAGGCATTGGAGTAGTAAGCCTGGGGATCAGCGTAGGTTTCCTGGCCCAGGAAGTTGACCGGGTCGGCGAAGTCAGCGCCCCAGCCGTTGATGTAGATGGAAGCCTTGCGGGGTTTCCGGACTTCATTGGCCAGAGAGGAGATATAGGTGTTGACCTTCAGGGTGACGAAGTCATCGCCCAGGCAGGTGGAGAAGATGTTCTTCAGAACCTCAGCGGTTTGAGCGGCAACGTCGCTGCTGCCGGAGATGAAGTAATCCACAGTGACGGGGAAGGTGACGCCCTTGGCGGTCAGCTCTTCCATGGCCTTGGCTTTGTATTCAGCGGCCTTTTCAGCATCCACGCGGACATACTTCTCATAGTCGTAATCCATACCCAGTTCCTTGCGGACCAGCGCGGTATAGTCAGTGCCGTCAGAGGTGAAGGCCACGCCGTTGCCGGTGTAGCAGAGGTTCTGACAGGACAGGGGATTGATCGCGTTGGTGCGGGCAAAGTAGTTGGTCAGGTCCAGTCCGTAATACCAGGCCTTACGGAAGTTTTCATTGGCAACAGCGGTGTTCCAGTTGTCGTCCGGAGTTTCGCCGTCTTCCAGGTTCTTGGCATAGACCAGGTGGATCTGGTAGGAATACTTGGTGGGACGGGATTCAACCAGGTTGGCCTTGTATTCGGCATCGGCAGTTCCATCGTAGATGCCCTGCAGTGTGGCCTGGTCCAGGGAAACATGATCCAGTTCGCCCTGCTTGAACAGCTGGTAGGCGGTAGCAACGGATTCAACCATCTTGATGGTGACGGTGTCGAACCGCTTGCAGTTGGCGTCGTTCCAGTAGTTGGGGCTCTTGGTGAGCACCTTCTGGTTCAGGTTTTCGAAGTAGGTGACGGTGTAGGCACCGGAATACCACATGTTTTCCCAGGTGATGTCACGGTAGCCGTCCACGCCGATTTCCTCGATCAGATCAGCAGACAGAGGATACAGGCAGTTGTAGGTGGCAACGGAGGGGAAGTAGGGCAGCGCATCCACCAGCGTGAAGGTGATGGTACCGGCTTCGTCGTCACACTTGATACCGACCATCTCGGCGAACTTGGAGCCTTCGTCAGCGGTCAGGGCTTTGACTTCTTCCGCGTTGGCGTTGTCTTCACCGGTCAGTTCCTTGGTGTACTCATAGTACTCGTTGGCACCGGCGATCATTTCGGCGGGCATGGAGACGTTGTAGGAGTCGTTCTTCGCGTAGTTCAGAACCCACTCCAGACCGGTGGCCCAGTCGGAAGCCTTCACATCGGCCTGTACTTCGCCGTCCTTGGTGAACCAGGTCATGCCTTCATTCAGGGTGAAGATCCAGGTCTTGCCGCCGTCGGGAGACTCATAGGACTTCGCGGCGTTCAGCTTCAGGTTGCCGTGGTTGTCGTTGGTCAGCAGACCGTCGATCAGGTTACACAGGACGTTCAGGTCAGCAGCAGCCTGGGAATAATGGATATTCCAGGTTTCGAGCTCACGGCCCTGAGTTTCATAGGTGTTCAGAGTGGTCAGTTCGTCGGCTGACGCAAAGGAGCAGATACCGAGCAGCATTACAGCTGCCAGAACGAGGGACAGAAATTTCTTCATCTGTGCATGGTCCTTTCTTCTTATATACTTTTTGCCAAAGGCGCTCTCCTTTGAGTGTGATTTATCATACCAAAGAACGGTGTCCGGTATCAAGAAAAGCCGGACAAAACGCGATGTACTTTTGGTGTTTTTTGGATGCGAAAACAGGAACGTGTGATATAATACTATGTCTATAATACGGATAACACAGAAGGGGAGACAAGCGGTGATAAAGTGGCTCAGGAACCATTTTGACCGTGAGATGATCCGCCCGCTGATCTACAAAGTGTTTACCAGGGGTATCCTGGCACTGTTTGCAGCCCAGCTGGCTCATTTTTTCCTGCCTGCCGGCGGGACACTGAGTTCCTTTTCCAATCTGTCCCTGCTGCTGGGGTTCATTTTCGCGCTGTCCGCCGTGCTGGCCTGGCTTCGGATGGACGGGATGAAGATTCCCCATGCGAAACTGCCACGGATGAAAAGAAAAGATCCGCCATTCCTGACCGGGGATCTGGCGGATCATATTGATGATGATATCGTGACCTTTGATGAACTGGATCAGGAGGAACAGAACGCCTGCGTGCTGCTGGCGGATCTGATCCTGACGGTGATCTGTTTTACACTGGCCGCGATTGTTTAACCGGGCATACCGGCGGACGGAATGACTGACAAGCTGTCAGTCATTTTCTATTCCCGTAACTGTGACGCCCTGCAGGCGGGTTACGGAAGGAATCAGCATGGTGTTATACTGCCGGGATTCCTTCGAGAAACGCATGGTCTTTGACAATTCGGGGAAGCTGCCGGAGACAGAACCGCCGCAGACGGGAGTAACCTTACCGCCCTGATGCAGATAGGCCAGACGGATCTCGCCGGCGATGTCCCCGGTAATCAGGTCCACCTGGAAATCGGAGAATTCCACAACCTCCAGGAAATCACCGGTGCGCAGATCAGCTGCGGATTCGGTTCCGCCGTCCACAACAATATTGGAAGCGATGAAGGACGAATCCATCCCCAGGTATTGGGCAAACTGACGGCTTCCCATGTAGCTGACAGCTTTGCCGTGATCGATCAGGGTCAGGTCACGGATCGGAGCGCCTTCCTCATCATACGCGAAGTTGCGGGAAGAGTTGGACAGGGAACGCACCGCACGCATGGTCATATTCTTCGGTGCGACCATATCCCCGATTTTCCAGTCGGACATGCCACGGTACACCACGGACGTAAACAGCTTGGAGGCAAAGAATCGATAGAGTTCCACGGACGGATCGGTGGCAAAGACCACATCCATCTTCTCCAATGCGGGAGTGGGGACAGTAACCAACCTGTCACGGCCATAGGTAAGGGCTTCAGTCAGATCCGCGGTCAGCTGCGCCCGGTCGCAGGTGCCAGATTTGAGCATCCGGTACAGCTCAATCTCATGTCCGTCTTTCCGTGCATTGACCACTGCTTCCACCATAGAGGAGGGATAGACGGAGGTTACATCGATGCCGTTGCTGTTCAGGAAGCGGCGGCGGATCTCACTGACAAAGATTTCATAGCTGTTCAGATCTTCTGTTTCTGTTTCCGGAACCGAAGCCAGTGCTTTGATAAAATCACCGCTGATGGATTCCAGATCAATCTTTTCCGCTTTTGTTTCTGTTTCAGCCGCACTGGGAGTATTCAGCGTATAGAAAGGATTGCGTACATAAGAAGCATCACTGCACAGCCCGTTAACGATGCGGCGCATCTCTTCTTCCGAAGCGTCGGAAGGAATGGACGCTTCCGCCCGGCCAAGGCAGTCGTCAAACTTTTTGTAGACGCTGACAGAGAAGGAACGGACATCCTTGACTCTGTGCTGGTCCAGGCTGTGACGGATAAAGTAAAACTCCCAGCCCTTTTCTTCCTCATCAGTTACTTCCCAGGCATCTGCTCCTGAAGTTTTCAGTACATTCAGCAGCGTATCAAGCGCTGCGTTATTCATATCAGCCATTATCCCAGCCTCACTTTCGCTTTCAGATAGGGACCGCCGTCGGCAACCTTGACCCATTCCTTGTGGCCTTTGCCGCATGCGCCGGCGCCAAAGCTCTCCCGGTCTGTGGATACCATGGAGACGGATCCAAGCAGGTCCGGCACATAACCGGTCATGACCAGCGGAGAAACCACTTTACCGGTCAGCTTGCCGTTCTTGATTTCATAGCCACGGTCGAGGATGCACTGGATACCCCAGTGTTTGGGGTCTTCCATACCGGACTGCATGCCTTCAAGCAGATAACCGTTTTCAATGGAAGCAATCATCTCTTCCAGGGTGCTGGTGCCGGAATCGAACATGGTATTGGTCATACGGGTATAGGCCTTGTGGGAGAAATTCTCCCGTTTGCCATTGCCGGTGGGCTTGACGCCCAGCCGCAGGGCACTGAGGGCATCGCAGATTCCTCCGCGCAGGATGCCGCGGTCAATTTCCGTGACGTCACCGGCGGGAGTTCCCTCATCGTCAAAGGCATAAGAGGTAACATCCTCTGCGCACAGTGCACCTTCATGCATGGTGACCAGATCGGAACCGACCCGTTTGCCGATGTAGTCGGCACCCAGGGCGCGTCCCTTGACAAACATATCCATCTCCACACCGTGGCCGAAGGCTTCATGAGCGATCAGGCCGGTTACTTCCGGTGCAGTGATGACGTCATATTCCCCGGGCACAACCCGCTCCGCGGAAATCAGGTCTTTCGCGATGCGCAGGACTTCAGGGATTTTATCTTCCATGTGATCGAACAGTTCCGGACCGCCCAGACCGGACAGGGAGGTATAAGCCATCTCCGTACGGTCTTCACCGGCAACCAGTGCGGCTGCCATTCCTTCGCTGAAGACGTAGGACTGGCGAAGATCCTGATGCTCGGTCAGGAACATCTTGCAGACATGCGTGGAGGAGGCGCGGACATGGAAATCGATCACATTCAGGCCTTTGGCCGCTCCGTCTTTCATCCCCTGATCGGAAACGGCAGACAGCTTATCCACCAGGGCAGAAATGTTTTCTTCTTTCGGCAGGCGGCCGGTTTCCTTTTCTGCAAATACAGTACGGGCTTCATCCGGAAGGATACCGGTTTCATAAGCCTTGACACCGTTTGCGTTCAGCAGGCGCAGCTGGGCGTCAAGCTCCCGGGTGATGCTTTCGAAGGTTTCCTTTGCTTTGGCCGGATCAAAACCGGTGAAGGCTGATTCGGCATAGAGTCCGTTTTTGTATACACGAACCACTGTGCCGCGTTCCGTGGCGATCGTTTCATGGGATACGTTCCTGGAACGCTGGGAAATGGTGACAGAAAAGCCGTCGGAGTCTGTGGACAGTACGGATACGTAATCATACCGCCCGCGGAGCAGGGTGATCAGCTCCTTCAGTCCAGGAGCGATTCCGTTCAGATAAGAAGAAAAAGGTGCTTTCATGAAGGTTCTCCTTTTCTCATATATTGCGACAAAAGCATTGTACAAAGGGGGTACGTGGAAGTCAAATTAAAATCTGGTAAAAATCTCTGCATCCTGTAGACTGTATACAATAGACGGTATCCAGAGGACAGAGAAAGCACAGATTTGCTGATTGCGCGTTTTTTGCGGTGCATGGTTTTCACGGAACGATGGAAGCGTTGAAATTATTTGTTCGGGAAGCAAAATACCATTATACAAATTATGGTGGTTGTATGATGGTGGCCATACAAGACGTGCGGATTGCTATTTATATAAGGCTGTGGTAAAATACTCTCACGATTTTTGATCTAGAAGGGGAGTCTTGCCTGAGTGGCACCTTTTTACCAAGGACGATCCGGGGAGAGCCCCGCATATAAAAAAACGAATAGTATAAAGATACAACTATATTCTTTTTGTTGTGTTTAAGGTTATTCATCGGGAGAGAACCCGATCGATAATAGAATTAATATTTTAGAAAGGAATGACCCACAATGACCAAACTGGTAAAGGTTCTGTCTCTGGTTCTTGCGCTGACCATGCTGTGCGGCGTGGCTTTTGCTGAAGCCCCCCAGCTCGCAGCGGATGCGCAGCCGGAAGAAGTGGATGTTGAAGCTTATGAAGAAACATCCTCTGAAATCTACGAACTCGTGCTGAGCGAATACAAAGAGTATTATGAAAAAGCAAAGGAAGCTGACAATGTTTCCGAGCGTTATGCCCTGATGGCTATCGCCGAGGCGAAGCTGTTTGAAGCGGCTGTTATGATCCCCTTGGAGAGCCGCGGCGGCCAGTTCGCCATCACCCGTGTTGCTCCCCGTTCCACCTCTTCCACCCTGTGGGGCAATGATGAAGACCGCCTGCACCAGGCTGTTGTCGTTGAAGATGGCATCCTGAAGGGTGAAGAAGTGCAGGAACTTCGTAACCTGTGGAACGAAGTCCGCGGCACCGGCACCTATGAAGCCAAGGCCAAAGAGTACCTGGAAGGCAAAGGCTACAAGCTGACTGACGTGTACAACTATGCGTACACCAGCGATCCTTCCACCTGGGACGTGCTGAACACCTCCAAGCAGGCTGATACCCGTGCCATCGTGAACACCTATGACGGCCTGTTCGAGTATGACAACGAGAATGTACATCAGCCCGCACTGGCCACCGAAATGACCGTGAGCGAAGACGGCCTGAAGTACACCTTCAAAATCCGCGAGGGTGTTGAATGGGTTGACAGCCAGGGCCGTAAGGTCGCTGACGTGAAGGCTGACGACTGGGTTGCCGGTATGCAGCACATGATGGACTGCGCTGAAGGCCTGGAATACCTGACCGGTGCAGCCGGCGCCAACATTGTGAACGCTGACGCTTACATCGCCGGTGAGATTACCGACTTTGAACAGGTCGGCGTTAAGGCTCTGGATGATTACACCCTGGAGTACACCCTGGCGGCTCCCAGCTTCTTCTTCGAAACCATGCTGAGCTACAGCGTGTTCGCTCCCATGAGCCGCGACTATTACACCTCCCAGGGCGGCCAGTTCGGCGAAGAGTTCAACAAGGAAGCCGAGACCTACCTGTACGGCAAGGATCCGGATCATATCGCATACTGCGGTCCGTATCTCGTGACCAACGCCACCAAGGAAAACACCATCGTGTTCCAGGCCAACCCGACCTACTGGAACAAGGACAACATCAATATCCATACCATCAACTGGTATTACAATGACGGCCAGGATGCCCTGAAGGCTTACAATGACTTCAAGGCCGGCATCCTGCGCAGCTGCGGCCTGACTGCTTCTTCCCTGGAGCAGGCCAAGGTTGATGGACTGTTCGATGACCACAACTTCATCTCCGCCACCGACGCTACTTCCTTCATGGGATTCTTCATGGTCAACCGTACCGCGTTCAAGAACTACAACGACGCTACCGTGGCTGTGTCCACCCAGACCGTTGAACAGGCTGCCCGCACCAAGGCCGCTATGCAGAATGCGAACTTCCGCCGCGCCCTGCTGATGAGCCTGGACCGTGGTTCCTACGAAGCCCAGACTGTTGGTGAAGAACTGAAGTACGCTTCCATGATCAACACCTTCACCCCCGGCAACTTCGTGTTTGTTCCGGAAGAAGTGACCGTTGACATCAACGGCGAAGCCAAGACCTTTGCTGCCGGTACCTACTACGGCGAAATCATGCAGGCTCAGATCGACGCCGATGAGTTCCCCGCCAAGGTTTGGGATGCTGAGACCCAGCAGTCCTCCGGTTTCGACGGATGGTACAGCCCCGAGAACGCCAAGGCCTTCCTGGACAAAGCGGTTGCTGAACTGGCTGAAGCCGGTGTTGTGATCGACGCTGAAAATCCGATTTACCTGGATCTGCCCGTATTCGCCACCAGCGAAATTTACGCCAACCGTGCGGAAGTGCTGAAGCAGTCTATTGAAAAGGTGACAGGCAAGTTTGTGATCGTGAACAGAGTTGACTGCGACACCTCTACCGACTGGTACAATGCCGGCTACTATCCGGGCAACGGATATGAGCACAACTTCGACATCTATGACGTATCCGGCTGGGGTCCCGACTACGGTGATCCTCAGACCTACCTTGACAACATGCTGCCCGATCATATGGGCTACATGATCAAGTGCCTGGGTATCTTCTAATTCAGAAGATTCGGAAGCTGCCTGATTTACAAGGACATGACGGCAGGGGATGACGGCTTTGCGTCATCCCCTTTGCCGATGTTTTCGGGGACTATTTTCTGTCCTCAGTTTTACGTGATTGAGAGTGATATCGGATGACTAAATACCTGCTCCGCAGAATTCTGCATGGCCTGGTCTCGGTGGTTATCGTCGTGGCCATAGTTATGCTGCTGATTTATTCCTGCCTGGACCGGCAGCTTGTGTTTGCCATGGACTCGGTGTATAACCAGCTGGGCAACAACCAGAAGGTCGTTTATCAGTACCGGAAGTGGGAAGACTTCGGGTATATTGATTATGTGCCTTACGCTGAGTGGTTACAGGGACTGACAAGCGCAGGAGAGCTGAAGCCGGAAGAGGCAACCGCGCTGTCGGCGATCGGAACGAAGGCAGCCAACGATACGGAACAGGTGGCTGAGTATGTTGCCCGGTTTACGGCTGAATACGAAGCCAAGGGCTATAAGGTTATGCGTCTGGACGCCAAGATGGCCAAGAAAAAGAAGGTGGCTACAGGCGGACAGGCACAGCTTTTCGCATTCAAGGATAAGCCGCTGCTGGGACGCTTGTGGAATTATTTCACGGGTATTGTCAGCGTGGACAATATCCATTATGTGCAGGAGGATGTGGGCGAAAGAGGCCTGACATTCACCCTGCATGATCCCCTGTACGGCGGAGACAAGTTTGCTCCCGCAATCATCGGCAACGGTACAAAATACAAATACCTGCTGTATACAGATAATAAATTCCCGTTTATTCACCAGAACCTGGTGAGCCTGAATCTCGGCAAGAGCTATACGGTTAACGCAGGTGTGGATATTACCACCAGCATGTCCGCACCGCAGGGATCTTATGTTGCCACTGAAATCACCTATCCTACGGGACTGAAGGAAAAGAGTGCTGACGATCTTCACACCGCCTCCTATCTGTATGGATCAAGGGAAGCCAGCCTGGTCAACAAGGATCGTTTTACGGATGATTATACCAATGTGAGTACGGTCAAGGGAGGCCTGAGCAAGCTGGGGTACTCCTTCGTGATCGGTATTATTTCCGTGATCCTGGCGTATCTGCTGGGTGTGCCGCTGGGCATCACCATGGCACTGCGCAAGGATAAGCTGGTCGACAAGATTGGCACACTCTATATCATCTTTATCATTGCGGTACCTTCCCTGGCTTATATTTTCCTGTTCAAGGCGATCGGCTACAGCATAGGGCTGCCCACCACCTTCAATATGGATTCGAATGACTGGGTGATGTATGTACTGCCGATTGTTTCACTGGCGCTTCCGTCCGCAGCAGGCCTGATGAAGTGGCTGCGCCGGTACATGATCGACCAGATGAACGCTGACTATGTCAAATTCGCCCGTTCAGGCGGGCTTTCCGAGCGGGAAATTTTCACCCGCCATATCCTGAAGAATTCCATTATTCCGCTGGTACACGGCATTCCCGGCACAATCCTGGGTGCAATGATTGGCGCCATTATCACTGAGCGGGTATACGTGGTTCCCGGCGCCGGCAACCTGCTGACAAAAGCTATCAACATGTACGATAACGGCGCAATCGTGGGTGTGACGCTGTTCTACGCGATTCTGTCCATTACTTCCATCATCCTGGGCGACGTGCTGATGTCCATGGTGGATCCCAGAATCTCCTTTACATCGAAAGCGAGGTGAGCAAGAGTGAGTGAATTGAAGAATACACAGATGACTGATCTGTCTGAATTTAATATGTCTGACGGAGAATTGTTCTCCCACGTGGATCATTCCGCTCTGGAATCGGAAAAAATCACCGCTCCGCGCTATTCTTACTGGAGGAGTGTGTTCCGGGTGTTTTTCCGGAAAAGGATCAATGTTGTGATCCTGACGTTGTTTGCCATCATCCTGGCGTTCACTTACATTTATCCTGCAATCAATCATTATGATCCATACGCCAACATACTGGAAGGATGGACAAAACACCTGACGCCTTCTGTAGCTATGGAGGCACTGGGACATAACATTCACTATATTCTTGGTACCGGAGCTTCCGGCCAATCCACTTTTGACGCGGTATGGTACGGCAGCCGGATTTCTGTTTCCATGGCTTTCCTTTGCGCGGCAATCAACCTGACACTTGGTGTTGTGATTGGCGCCATCTGGGGATTCTCCAAGAAAGTGGATATGGTTATGACCGAGGTGTATAACATCATCGGCAATGTCCCGTATCTGCTGTTCATCGCCGTATTGGTGCTGATCTTTTCCGCCGGTTTCTGGACCATGGTTTTTGCGCTGACAATTACAGGATGGCTGGGCATTGCCTATTTCATCCGGACCCAGGTGATTATCATCCGGGATCGAGAGTATAACCTGGCGTCCCGCTGCCTGGGCACCCCGATTACCCGGATTGCCATGAAGAACATCCTGCCCTTTATGACTTCCGTGATCGTGACGCTTGCAGCCACAGAAATTCCTTCCTATATTTCCTACGAAGTGTTCCTGTCCTACATTGGTATGGGTATGTCGGATATGTCCCTGGGCAGACTGATCTACTCCGCGGAAAATGCGATGCTGACCCCCGGATGGCAGTTTGAATTCTGGTCTCCGGTTGTTGTTGCGTCCATTATTACCATTGTGTTGTATGTGGTGGGTCAGAACCTGGGCGATGCTTCCGATCCCCGGACTCATATGTGAGGTGCCTTATGGAACAGAAAAAAGTATTGCTCAGCATCAAGGATCTGGTTGTTAAATTCCGGGTCCGGGGCAGAATCCTGACCGCTATCCGGAATATCAACCTGGATATCTACGAAAATGAATCCATTGCCATTGTGGGTGAATCCGGATCCGGAAAATCCGTTTTCACAAAGACCTTTGCCGGTATGCTGGATTCCAACGGTTTTATTGACCAGGGAAGCATCATCTATGATGACAGCGAACTGGCGGATACTACAGTTTCTTACAATAAGCGTACCCGGAGAGGCATTGCGTTTATTGAAAAGAAACTGAATGAAGCCAGCAAGCTGGAGGCAGGGGCGGAGACCTGGCAGGAGATCCAGGCACTGGAGGCGGAGAAAAAAGCCCGGGCTACGCTTTCTGAAGAAGAAATGCAGGCAATGGAAGATGAGATCAAGGAGATTGCCTTCCAGCGGACTGAACTGTTCAACCTGAAACAGACGTATGATCCCCGCAAGGAAAAGGAACTGATCCGGAAGGCTGACAAGCGGCTCAAAGAGATGGATCAGCAGATCGAGAATCTCAAGAAGACGCAGAAAGAGCGGATTGCAAAGAAAAAGCAGGATGCCGCTACAGACCAGGCCTTCCTGGTACAGGTTCAGGAAAAGAAAGACGAGCTGAATGCCCGCTATAAACAGGAAATCGCGGGAGGCATTACCCGGGAGACAGAAGAGCGCAACGCAATCCTGGCAAAAGAAATTGAGCTTTCTGTCGGACGGTACGGTGCACTGAAACGCCGCAGGAATGAGCGGGAACTGGTAAAAGCCCTGACTGAGGCCATGCGGGAAGGTAAAAACCTGGATGACGAGGAAGTGCGCAATGCTGTTTTTGATCCGGTGACTTTCCGTGTTCGTTACCTGGACGAAACAGAGAACCGTCTGCACGGAACCTGTGTGCTGAACCTGGCGAAAGTCAAGGATGCAACGGACTGGACGAAAATCCGCGGAACACGGATTGCTACCGTATTCCAGGATCCTATGACCAGCCTGAATCCGATCATTACTATCGGCAAACAGATTATGTCCATTATCATCAAGCACCAGAAGTGTTCTGAGGTGGAAGCACGCCGCCGCGCACTGGAGCTGATGTACAAAGTGGGTATTCCGAACCCTGAAAAGCGTTTTGATGATTATCCCTTCCAGTATTCCGGCGGTATGCGTCAGCGCATTGTTATCGCCATTGCCCTGAGCTGCCAGCCCAAGGTTCTGATCTGCGATGAACCGACCACTGCACTGGATGTGACGATCCAGGCCCAGATCCTGAAGCTGCTGAAAGACCTGCAGAAGGAATTCAACTATACGATTGTATTCATTACCCATGACCTTGGTGTGGTTGCCAATATCGCGGACCGGGTTGCGGTTATGTATGCGGGACAGATCGTGGAATACGGAGAAGTGGAAGAGGTCTTCTACGATCCGCGCCATCCCTATACCTGGGCGCTGCTGTCCTCCCTGCCTCAGCTGGCGGAGCGGAACACGGAACTGTTCTCCATTACCGGTACACCGCCGTCCCTGTATAACAAGATTGTCGGTGATCCGTTTGCTCCCCGCAACAACTATTGCATGAAGATTGATACACTGAAGGAGCCGCCGATGTTCCAGGTGAGCGAGACCCATTACGCCAAGACCTGGCTGCTGGATCCCCGGGCACCGAAAGTGGAAAAACCAAAGATTATTGAGAATATCCACGAAAAACTGGTGGAAGCGTATCATCTTTGATCAGTATTCGGGCAGAACTGATCTGAAACGGAAGAGGAAGAAGCATGACACAGAAATTGATCAACAGAGCAAGTGAACTGCCGGCACGCGGCCCGCTGAATGAAGAGGGAAGGGAAATCCTTCTTTCCCTGAAGAACGTGGATATCACCTTCGGTAAAGGTGATAACGCGGTGAAGGCGGTAAAGAATGCCTCCTTTGATATTTACAAGGGAGAGACTTTCTCGCTGGTGGGCGAATCCGGTTCCGGCAAGACCACAATCGGCCGTGCCGTGATCCGCGTTAACCCCTGCGCGGCCGGTGAGATTGATTATAAGGGCGTCCGGATTTCCGGCAAGATTTCCAAGGCACTGGACCGGGAGGTCATCCGGAATATCCAGATGGTCTTCCAGGATCCCGCAGCGTGCCTGAACGAACGGGCTACGGTGGACTATATCATTTCCGAAGGCCTGTACAACTTCCATTTGTTCGAAAATGAAGCTGACCGGGTGAAAAAGGTCGAAACCATGATTGAGGAAGTCGGCCTGCTTCCGGAACACCTGACCCGGTACCCGCATGAGTTCTCCGGCGGACAGCGCCAGCGTATCGGCCTGGCCCGTGCCATGATCATGGAACCGGAACTGGTTATCGCAGACGAGCCGATTTCCGCCCTGGACGTTTCGATCCGTGCACAGGTGCTGAACCTGATGAAGAAATTCCAGAAAGAGCGGGAAATAACTTACCTGTTCATTGCGCATGACCTGTCTATTGTCCGCTTTATCTCTGACCGGATCGCTGTTATCTACAAGGGAGACATTGTGGAAATCGCGGATACAGAGGAGCTGTTTGACTACCCCCTGCATCCGTACACCCGGTCCCTGATTTCCGCCATTCCGATTCCGGATCCGAAGCTGGAAAAGCACAAGGCTCTGTTCACCTACGATCCTTCCGTGCATGATTACAGCACGGACAAACCGCAGATGACGGATATCGGCCATAACCATTTTGTATACGGCAACAGCAAGGAAATTGAAGAATACAAGGCACAGCGCGAAGCAGGCGTACCGCTGAAGTCCATCACGATCCTGGACGAAGGAGAAGAAGCACCGTCTTCTGTGAATGATAATGCCGTAGTGGACGAAGACTTCCTGCAGACGCCGATCCATGATACGGGAAGCATCTGGCTGGCTGTACTCTGCTTCTTCCTGGCACCGCTGGGAATTATCGCGACACTGATGTTCAAGAAGCGGCGCCATTTCCGCAACTATAAGATGTGCAGAACAGGCACGATAGCAGGATTCTGTGTGCTGGGAGCGATTATACTACTGTTCCTGATTTTCCTGCTGATGTCAGTTCTGTAAGGATATCTGAAAGGAAGAAAACAAGATGAAACGCGAAGCACGGGATTTTCGGGAAACAGCGCCGAAACCGGTGAAACGGATTCCGCTGGATATTAAAAATCACAAGCTTCGCCTGATTCTGATGATTTTAGCCCTGGCGATAGCAGCCGGGGCTTTCTATTATGGGTTCAACCAACTGTTCAGTGTGGAAGCCGGATGGACACAGCTGGAAGCGGACGGCAGTGCTGGCTTGAATGTATCATCTGATTTTGTGGTGCAGGTGGAGCTGGGGGCAGGCGGGGAAGCTCCGCTGACGGAACGGAAGCGTTTGACCACCGTTTATTCTGACGCGGCCCGGAAAGCCTATACGCTGTATACGACACAGGAGTATGTGGCTGACACAAACAACGTCTGGTACATCAATCATCATCCCGGAGAAGCAATCCAGGTAGATGCGGAGCTTTACCGGGCATTGCAGCATACGCTGTCTGCTGGGAACTGGCTTTATCTCGGACCGGTATACGAAGTATGGGATTCTGTATGGTTCAGCCAGACGGATGAAGAGGCAGCAGCCGCTGATCCTCGGAAGGATGCTGAGCTGGCTGAGTTTATCACCCGGACAACCGGTTATATCGCTTCGGGAGATATCAGGCTGGAACTGCGGGATAACAACATCGTGTTCCTGAACATATCCGATGAATGCCGGGCCTTCGGCGAGGAATACGGAATTGCCAGGTGGATTGATTTCGGATGGCAGAAAAACGCCTATATCATTGATGACCTGGCGGAGGCACTGACTGCATCCGGATGGCGCAGAGCGGTACTGTCCAGCAAAGATGGATTTATCCGCTGCCTGGATGACCGTCAGAATTTCGCACTGAAAATACTGGCGGATTCTGATGGCAGCGTGAAGCAAATCGGCCAGGCAGAATACAAGGGTCCCGCTGCATTGATGATGCTCGTTCCGTGTCCGGGCGGAGACAGGCGCTATTCATACCGGTATCAGGACGGAATGCTCCGAACAGCCTGGATTTCCGCAGAAGATGGATTAGATGCGCGGCCGGTGGACGGACTGGCGGCCTATGCTGAAAAAGGCGGCTGTGCAGATCTGCTTGGCCGCTTCCTGAACTGCCTGACCCGGACGGATGCTGATGAGGCAGAATGGAAGAAAGCGGCTGGGAGCGACTGTACACTATGGCTGGCCCGGCAGGGCGCGCTGACATCATTCGGCAACGGCGGATTGATCCTTTCGGAAGGAAAAGAATAAGAGAATAAACACCGCAGGTGATCTGATGACTCATCATTTGATCCCTGCGGCGTTTTTTTTTGTTATCCTGTATTGACTTCCCCCGATGGATATGATATATTCCTACCCACTTCGCAATGATCATTCAGGATTCATAAAAGAATTCAGGATAATCCGCTTCGAGAATACCCAACTGCATATGGGAATAAATCGGGAGGATTTTTTCATGAGCTATATTTTTGTCGACCATCTTTGCAAGTCTTTTGTCGTGCGCAAAAAACGGGAGAAGGGTTCTTTGCTTCGCGAAAAAGAGACCGTACACGCGCTGCAGGACGTTTCTTTTGAAATCGAAAAAGGAGAGCTGGTAGGCTATATCGGGCCGAACGGCGCCGGCAAATCCACAACGGTCAAGATCCTCTCCGGGATTCTTGTGCCGGAGAGCGGAACGGTGACTGTGGGCGGAAGAGTGCCCTGGGAGAACCGGAAGGAGCATGTGAGCCATATCGGCGTGGTGTTCGGCCAGCGGACACAATTGTGGTGGGACGTGCCGCTGCTGGACAGCTACTCCCTGCTGAAAGACATTTACCGGGTTCCGGAAGCCAGCTATAAGAAACGGCTGGACGAACTGACGGAAGCACTGCAGCTGGGAGATCTTTTACGGACACCGCTGCGGCTGCTGAGTCTGGGCCAACGGATGCGGGCGGAACTGTGCGGCAGTCTTCTGCACAGCCCGGAACTGCTGTACCTGGATGAGCCGACCATCGGCCTGGACGCGGTGAGTAAACTGGCCCTGCGGGACTTCCTGCGGTGGGAGAACGCGGAAAAGGGAACCACCATCCTGCTGACGACACACGACATGGAAGATATCGTGGCCTTGTGCTCCCGGGTAATGGTACTGGGACACGGCAGCAAACTGTATGACGGCGGGCTGCAGGAACTGCTGACACAGTATGACACGACCAAGACAGTGCAGGTGGAAGAACACCAGAATATTGATCAGGTCATTGCTTCTATGTATAAGAACCTGGGATTATAAAAGCATATAAATGAAATATTTGACTTCGTCAAATATTTCATACAAGCTTTCAGCCTGTATGAAATATCCGTCTGCGACGGATGTGAAAGTTACTTTGACCTGTTTGAATGTGTATGTGAGGAAAAAATGAAAGCATATTTATCGATATTCAGGATGAGGAGAAAGATGGAGACACAGTACCGGGGAGCGGTGCTGGGCGGACTGATCTGCCAGACGTTTTTCGGACTGGTGCTGGTAGCGATCTACCGGGCGATGTATGCGGGGAAGCCGCAGGACATGCCGCTGAGCAATATCACCACCTATGTATGGCTGCAGCAGGCATTCTTCCGGATGCTGCTGAGCACGGACACAGACCTGCTGGACCGGATTCGGACAGGAGCAATCGCCTATGACCTGTGCCGGCCGCTGCACCTGTACGGTTATTACTATTCCCGGGTGCTGGCAATGAAGATGACCGGGAGCATCCTGCGGGCGCTGCCGATGCTGGTGATCGCGGCGCTGCTGCCGGCGGGATGGGGACTTGCCCTGCCGGCTTCCGTACCGGCGCTGCTGGCTGCGCTGGCAGCCCTGATCCTGGGCATGTTCTGTATCTGCGCGCTGGAAAATGTCACGATGGGACTGACCATGCGCACGCTGGATCCCCGGGGCGTGCAGGCCCTGCTGAACCTGTTGCTGATGACGTTCAGCGGTAATATCCTGCCGCTGACGCTGTTTCCGGACAGCTGGCAGCGGGCAATCACCCTGCTGCCCTATGCCCAGATGCTGGACGCGCCGATCCGGCTGTATACCGGAGAGTATGCGCTGGGACAGGCACCGGCTGTGATGATAATCCAGCTCTGCTGGACGGTGCTGCTGGTGGCGGGCGGATGCCTGCTGTGGCGCGCGAATCAGAAGAAAATGATTGTGCAGGGAGGCTGAGAAGATGAATACCCTTCGTTTGTACTGCCGGTCCATGGCGATGCTTATCAAAAGCCAGCTGCAGTATCCGCTTTCCTTCCTGATGCAGACCCTGGCACAGCTGGTGATGGAAGGCGGCGAGCTGCTGGCGGTGATCCTGCTGATTGACCGGTTTGACCGGGTGAACCAGTGGGGCCCCGGAGACCTGTATTTCTTTTTCGGCCTGATGTCGGTTTCCTTTTACCTGACGGAGATCTTCGGACGGGGGCTGACGGGCAATTTCCCCTCCATGGTACGGAACGGGCAGCTGGACACACTGATGCTTCGGCCCAGGGGAATCCTGACCCAGGTGTTGTGCAGCGGGGCGGATCCCCGGCGGATTGCCTGCATTGCGGTGGGTACCGTGAGCCTGATCATGGGCAGCAGGATTTCCGCGATTGCCTGGTCGCCGTTGAAAGTGCTGATGATGGCGGAATCCATCTTCTTCAGCTTCTGGCTGATCCTGGGACTGTTCATGGTGGAGGCGATCCTGACGATCCACAGCGTGAAGTCCATTGAGCTGGCCAATACGCTGACTTACGGCGGACGCAGCGCCTGCGAGTATCCCAGCGATATCTATCCCCGGCCGCTGCGGATCCTGTTTACGGTGGTGGCGCCCTTTGCGCTGGTGATGCATGTGCCGGCTTCCATTATCCTGGACAAGCCGCTGTTTGGCTGGCCGGTATGGACCGGGTTTGTGACGCCCCTGGCAGGGCTGGTGCTGTTTTTTATCATGTACATGCTGTTCCGGAAAGCACTGAAGTTTTACCGGTCTACAGGAAGCTAATCATGGCTTATGGATATTCTCCATAAGCCATGAAATGATATATTTGCCCGGCGGGCAAATGTGATATATTGGGCGTTCTGCCCAATATGATATATTCCGCTGACGCGGAATGTGATATTTTCGCCCTCCGGGCGAAAGTTTCAGATACTGAACAGGCCTGTACAGCAACGAAAAATGAGTTGCCAGAGAAGGCAAAAAACAGTATAATATTCGCAGACATTTTCTGATACTGAAACGAGGAGGGAAACCCATGCTTCAGGACGTTATCAATACAGCAAAAGAGAAAATGAAGAAATCCTGCGAGGTGTACGAGCGGGATATGATGAGTCTGCGCGCCGGCCGTGCAAATCCGCAGCTGCTGGACCGGATTCTGGTGGACTACTACGGAACGCCCACCCCCATTAATCAGATCGGCAATATCTCCTCTCCGGAACCCCGGCTGCTGGTGATTGCTCCCTGGGAAGCCAAGATGATTCCCCAGGTTGAGAAAGCCATCCAGAAGAGCGACCTGGGACTGAATCCGTCCAACGACGGCAAGCTGATCCGCCTGGTCTTCCCGGAACTGAACGAGGAACGCCGTAAGGATCTGACAAAGGTCGCTTCCAAGGGTGCGGAAGACACCAAGGTGGCCATCCGCTCCATCCGCCGCGACGCAATTGAACAGATCAAGAAGCTGAAGAAGAACAGCGAGATCACCGAGGATGATCAGCGGGACGCCGAAGAAGATATGCAGAAGCTGACGGACAAGGCGGTCAAGGAAGTCGACGAGATCTTCGCCAAGAAAGAAAAGGAAATCATGGAAGTCTGACGCCGAAGCGGGATCATGCGCACACCGCGGACGCAAGCGGTTCATAAAAGCGCACGATATCGATCAAAACCCGCCGAGAGGCGGGTTTTGGCAGTATATGGGAAAGGGAAAAAGCATGAAGCTGAAGACTGCATTGTCCCTGGCACTGAAGAAGCCGCCGAGGACATCGGATGAATTTGAAAAGCTGCCGAAGCACGTGGCCATTATCATGGACGGAAACGGCCGCTGGGCCAAGAAGCATAAGCTGAACGTGTCCCGGGGCCATCGGCAGGGTACGGAAACCCTGCGGGAGATTATCCGCCATACGGATGATCTGGGAATCGGAGCACTGAGTCTGTATGCTTTTTCCACGGAAAACTGGAACCGCTCCGAAGAGGAAGTGGCTGCACTGATGCAGCTGATCCTGGACTTCTTTGCCTCCGAGATTGATGAGCTGGACGCGAAAAATGTCCGGATCCTGATTCTGGGCGACAAGAGCCGGCTGCCGGAAAAACAGCGTGAAACGCTGATTGAGGCGGAAAATCGGACCCGGAAAAACACGGGACTCCGGCTGAATATCGCGGTGAATTACGGCGGCCGGGCTGAACTGGTGATGGCGGCGAAGGAGATTGCCACACTGGTACGGAACGGTGACATCCGGGCAGAAGAGATTACGGAGCAGACGATTTCTGATCATCTGTACACCCGGGGACAGCCGGACGTGGATCTGCTGATCCGGACCAGCGGAGAACAGCGGCTGAGCAACTTCCTGCTGTACCAGAACGCATATGCGGAGTTTGTTTTCCCGACAGTGCTGTGGCCGGACTTTACCGTGCATGACTATGACCAGGCGCTGGACGCGTTTGCGCACCGGAACAGAAGGTTTGGAGGAAGAGTATAATTAAGAATTCATAATTCAGAATTCAGAATTATATCAAGGGATTCCTCCACGCGGCCTGCGGCCTTGGTCGGAATGACAACCAAAGGCTGATTAACAGACTAGTAACTGAAACGTGAAAATGTATTATTTCACAGAGGATGGAATAAGGGATGAAACAAAGATTTATTACGGGTTTGCTGCTGAGTGCTTTCCTGGCGATTAATCTGTGGCTGCCGAACTGGTGCATGGCGCTGGCGACGCTTGTTTGTATCTGCTTTGCGATCTGGGAAGAATACCACGCGCTGGCAACCGCGGGACATCATGTGGTTTCCTGGCCGACCTGGATCATCGTGGGCGTATCGCTGCCGCTGACCTGGCTGTTCGGCGTAAAGGTGATTGTGCCGCTGCTGGCTGCGGGCCTGTTTATGATGATTACCGTGATCCTGTTCCGGAAGGGACAGGAGCCTGAACTGACAGACCTGAGCATGAGTGCGCTGCCGCTGCTGACGGTGGCGCTGCCTGGACTGAGTCTGGTGGCCCTGAGCCTGATCCCGGACCAGAAGGCAGTGGAAGTTGTGCTGCTGTGCCTGACCTTTGCGGTGCCTCTGCTCGGAGATGTGTTTGCCCTGTTTGTGGGCAGCGCGATCGGCGGGCCGAAGTTCTGCCCGGCTGTCAGCCCGAAGAAGACGATCGCCGGAAGCATCGGCGGCATGGCGGGCAGCGTGATTGCCGCGATGGCGGTGTATGGACTGAGCGTAGCGTTCTGCGACGCGCCGACCCTGGCCAAGCTGCCTGTCTGGTGGCATTACCTGATTTTGGGTTTCCTGGGCGGCATTGCCGGCCAGATCGGCGACCTGTTTGCCAGCCTGGTGAAGCGTCACAGCGGAATCAAGGATTTCTCCAACCTGTTCCCGGGACACGGCGGTATGCTGGATCGGCTGGACAGCGTGCTGTTTATGGCAGTACTTATGTACTGTTATCTGATGTTTAAATAAACATCAGATAACAGTACAAATTTATAATTCACAATTCATAATTCATAATTATGAATACTTTCCTGACTTGATGAATAAAAGAACTTGTACAGGAAAACGAGGAAAGATTGAATGATTAAGAAGATTGCGATACTAGGATCGACGGGGTCGATCGGAACGCAGGCGCTGGATCTGTGCAGACGGCATCCGGACCGGTACCGTGTGGTGGCGCTGACTGCCCGGGGAAGCAAGGAAAAGCTGTTTGAACAGGTGCGGGAATTCCGGCCGGAAATCGCGGGCCTGACAGATAGCTTTGATCCGGCGGAAATTCCGGAAGACCTGAAGTTCTGCCATTTCCTTTCAGGGAAAGAAGCACTGCATGCCGCGGCTGCGGAAACAGACGCGGAAATGGTGCTGGTCAGCATTGTAGGTATTGCCGGACTGCAGGGCGTCATGGATGCGCTGAAGGCCGGGAAACAGGTGCTGCTGGCCAACAAGGAAGCTCTGGTAACCGGCGGCCATCTGGTAACGGAACTGGCCCGGAAAGCCGGGAAACCCCTGCTGCCGGTGGACAGTGAACACAGCGCGATTTTCCAGTGCCTGCAGGCAGACGGAACCAACAAAGCAGAGAAAATCCTGCTGACAGCTTCCGGCGGCCCTTTCCGTACCTGGGACAAGGAAAGAATTGAAAAGGCTACAAAGGCGGAAGCGCTGAAGCATCCCAACTGGAACATGGGCGCGAAGATTACCGTGGACAGCGCCAGCATGTTCAACAAGGGACTGGAAATCATGGAAGCCCGGTGGCTGTTTGATATGCCGGAGGACCGGATTGAAGTGGTGGTCCATCCCCAGAGTATTGTGCACAGCGCGGTGGTCTTTAAAGACGGCGCGGTACTGGCACAGCTGGGTGAACCGGATATGCGGGTGCCGATCGGTTACGCGATGGCCTATCCGGAACGTATTGAAACCGGCGTGCCTGCGCCCGACCTGTTCAAGCTGGGAAGCCTGACCTTTGAAAAACCGGATGAAGAGAAGTTCCCGGCACTGCGGCTGGCACGGGAGTGCCTGCGGGCCGGCGGAGCTGCATGCACCGTATTCAACGGAGCAAATGAAGAGGCCGTGGCCGCTTTCCTGCGGGAAGAGATTCCTTTCGGACAGATCGCGGTGCGCGTGGAAAAAGCATTGGAGAAGCTGGCAGGCTTGCGGGCAAACTGCATAGAGGACATCTATCATGCTGATCAGCTCGCAAGAGCTGTATCCAATTCAGAATTCAGAATTCAGAATTCAGAATTATAATGTCTGCGGCATTTTGCATACCATCAGAGTGCGGTGGACTGTACAGGCGTACGGTTAAACAAACATTATGAATTAACAGATTATTTGAGAGGACAAAAGTTACGTGTATATTTTATTGGCGTTGCTGCTTTTGGCGATATTGATTACAGTACATGAATTCGGGCATTTCCTGGCGGCCCGGGCGATGAAGATCGACGTACGGGAATTTGCCGTTGGAATGGGTCCGAAGATTGTGGGCTGGAAGAGCCGGAAATATGAAACGGAATTCAGTATCCGGGCGATTCCGCTGGGTGGATTTTGCGCTTTTTATGGTGAGGATGACACAACGGGAGAATCCAAGGATGATCCCCGTGCCTTCCCGAAGCAGAACGTGTGGAAACGACTGTGCGTGATTTTTGCGGGTCCGCTGATGAACTTTGTGCTGGCATTTGTGGTGGGAACTGTTTTTTTCTGGGTAAACGGTGTCACTACAGGTGTGAGATATGATCACTATATTTCCGATGTGATGGCAGCCGGTCCGGCTTATTCGGCTGGACTGCAGGCAGGAGACGTAATCACGGAAATCAATGGTGCGAATATGCTGGACGGTACCTATGAAACGGTACTGAATACCATCGGAGACTGGAAAGAAGGGGACGCTCCGCTGAAGATGGTCATCCGCAGAGGAGAAGAAACCTTTGAAACAGAGTTGACACCGGTTCTGGATGAGAAGGAAAACAAAATGCGTATTGGCGTGGTAATCGCCAATGTTGCGCATGCTATAACGGAGCCGGAAACATTCCTCGGAGGTCTCAAACATTCCGGGGAATTATGCGTCAATGTATCCGGGGCAATAATAGAAGCACTGAAGAATATGGTGACCAAAGGCGAGGGCTTTGAGGACACCAGGGGACCGGTGGGAATTATCAGCGAGGTTTCACAACGGGTGAAGACCTATGGCATGGAAGAATTTATCTGGCTGCTGGCAATGCTTTCCGTTAACCTGGGTCTGATGAATCTGCTGCCAATCCCAGGACTGGACGGAAGCCGGCTGGTTTTCGGACTTGTGGAGGTTGTACGGCGCAGGCCGGTACCGGCGGAAAAGGAAGCCATGGTACACCTGATCGGTATGGTGTTTCTGTTTGGCGTTATGATTTTCTTCACATTCAGAGACGTGATGAGGATATTTGGATAAAACAAATTCAGAATTCAGAGTGTAGAGTGAAGAGTGATGAGTGTAGAGTTGTCACCGAGGCAGTGGCTAGGAGGTGGGAAGTAAAATGACGAAAACGGTTAAGGTTGGAGATCTCCTGCTCGGCGGCGGAAATCCTGTATTGGTTCAGAGCATGACGAACACGGATACCCGGGACGCGGAAGCGACGCTGAAGCAGATCTGCGCGCTGCATGACGCAGGCTGCGACATTGTACGGGTTAGCGTGTACGACGAAGCCTGCGCGGAGGCGGTGAAAACACTGGCTGCGAAGAGCCCCGTACCGCTGGTGGCCGATATCCATTTTGACTACAAGCTGGCGATCCGCTCTGCAGAGAACGGCATTGCGAAACTACGCATCAACCCCGGAAACATCGGCGGGGAAGCCCGGGTACGGGAACTGGCGGATTGTGCTAAGGCATACGGCATTCCTATCCGGATCGGCGTAAACAGCGGATCAGTGGAAAAAGACCTGCTGGCAAAATACGGCGGACCGACGGCGGAATGCCTGGTGGAAAGCGCGCTGGGACATGCGCGGATGCTGGAAAAAGCGGGGTTTTACGACATTGTGCTGAGTATGAAGAGCAGCGACGTGAAGCTGACGATTGACGCTTACCGGCTGGCGCATGAACGCTGCGATTACCCCCTGCACCTGGGCGTAACGGAAGCGGGACTGCCAGGACAGGGCACGATCAAGGGTGCCATCGGTATTGGCGCGCTGCTGGCGGACGGGATCGGCGACACGATCCGGGTGAGCCTGAGCGGCGATCCGCTGCCGGAAGCCAAGGCTGCCTGGGATATCCTGCGGGCCCTGAACCTGCGGACACGGGGCGTTCAGCTGATCGCCTGCCCCACCTGCGGACGGACCTGTATCCCGGTGGAACAGATTGCGCGCCGGGTGGAAGCAGAGCTTTCCGACGTGACGGTTCCGCTGAAGGTGGCTGTGATGGGTTGTATCGTAAACGGCCTGGGCGAAGGTAAGGAAGCAGACGTGGGCATTGCCGGCGGCAAGGACGGCGGAGCGCTGTTTGTGAAGGGTCAGGAACCGAGAAAAGTGAAAGGCGATCTGGCCGAAATCCTGATTGCCGAAGTAAAAAGGATTATTGCAGAGAAACAATGAGCTACGAAGATCTGATGGCGCGCGTTGCGCGGGATATTCCGGAACTGGCAGGAAAACTGTCATCTCCCAGAATTGTCTATGTCAAATCTTTGAAAAAAACCTATATTACCTTTGAAAGCTCCGTACTGGCAGGGGAAAAGGAATTCCTGAAGCTGGGGACAATCCTGCGGGAAATGTTCCCCGGACGTCCACTGGCGGTACGGATTATTTCGCCTGGGCTGAAGGCGGATTTCCTGGAGGATCCGACGCCTTACCGCCAGGTGCTGGATGACTTCCTGCGCAGGAACTATCCCATGGCCCGGGGCTGGATCGGCAAGATCGGCTGGCGGATGGAAAAGAACCAGCTGACCGAGACAGCGGACCTTCCCGGCGGAGAAAACGGGGAAGGCCTGCTGACGCTGGTTTTTCCGGATGATATCAGCCTGCAGGTGATGCGGAAAAGCGACGTGGGGCCCCGCCTGGCCAAGGCGATCAAGGAGATCTTCGCGGCCAACCTCCGGGTGGAGATGACTGTGGAGGGAACCCGGGAAGAACGCCTGCGCCGGATGAAGGAAGAACGCGAGAATACGACGCTGACCGTGACCGCGGAAGAAATGGCGAAACGGTACGGAACCGGCATCGCAACGGAAAAGGAAGCGGTGCCGAAGAAGCCTGCCGGCGAGAAAAAGCCGGTGAAGAAGGATGCTCCGGCAGAAAAGACAGAGGTAAAAGTTTCTCCGGTGAGCCCGGACGCAAAGTCCATCGGCAAGCCGATAATCGGCCGCAGCGTGGCGGACAAGCCGGTGGAGATCAAGGAGCTGAAAAGCGACAGCGGCCTGGTAGTGGTCCAGGGCGAGGTTTTCAAACTGGAGCAGAAGGAACTGAAGGGCGGCGAAATGCTGCTGGTAACCTTCGCGGTGACCGACTATACCAGTTCCATCCTGTGCAAGGTGTTCTTCCGCTACCGCAGCCGGTACATGAAGAAGGAAGAGGCCGAAGCTACGCCGATTACCGACGAAGAGCGGGCAGCCGTCCGGGAGAAAGTGGACCGGATCAAGGAAGGCATGTGCGTCAAGGTACGCGGCGAGTGCCTGTATGACAATTTTGCCAGGGATCTGAGCATCTCCGTGCGGGACCTGGTGGAAACAGAAAAAGAGGAGCGGATGGACACCGCGGAGGAAAAGCGGGTCGAGCTCCATATGCATACCAATATGTCCACTATGGACGCACTGACGCCGGTTGATAAACTGATCAAACGGGCGGCAGATTGGGGACATCCGGCGGTAGCCGTGACGGACCACGGCGTGCTGCAGTCCTACCCGGCGGCTTTCCGGGCAGCCAAGGGAAAGATCAAGCTGATCCCCGGCTGCGAAGGTTACCTGATCGACGAGAAGCCTGTTTTTGAGGATCCGGATGACCGGCCGTATGACGGACCGGTGGTGGTGCTGGACTTTGAAAGCACAGGCCTGAATACCGGCAAGGCGAGAATTATCGAGATCGGCGCCGTGAAGCTGGAAGACGGTACGGTGATTGACAGCTTTGAGCAGCTGGTGGATCCCGGCGAGCCGCTGGGACCTGAAATCACAAACATTACCGGCATCAATGACGTGATGCTGCAGGGACAACCGAAGGCGGCGGAGGCACTGCCGAAGCTGATGGAGTTTATCGGTGACCTGCCCATTGCGGCGCATAACGCACACTTTGATGCAAGCCTGCTGAAGGCGGAGTTGAAGCGCCTGGACCGGACCCTGGACGTGCCGGTGATGGATACGCTGAGCTACGCGCGGAAACTGTATCCTGACCTGAAATCCTTCCGCCTTGCGGCACTGTGCAAACACCTGGGCGTCAGCCTGAAGAACGCCCACCGGGCGGTGCATGACGCGACGGCCACAGCCCATTGCCTGCAGCGGATGTTTGAGGAGACTCGGGAGAAACACCCGGACGTCGTTAGCGAAAAGGACCTGAATGCCGCACTGACCGGCGGCGCCATCGGAGAGAGCTGGCACATTATCCTGCTGGCGAAAAACCGGACCGGCCTGGTGAACCTGAACCGGCTGGTATCCATCAGCCACCTGGATTATTTCAAGCGTGTGCCGCATATGCCCCGACATATAATCCAGAAGTACCGGGAAGGCCTGATCCTGGGCAGCGCCTGCGAAGCGGGCGAACTGTTCCGGGCGGTGGTGAACAGGGAAGATCATGAACGGATTAAGCAGATTGCGTCCTTCTACGATTACCTGGAGGTTCAGCCCATCGGCAACAATGCCTTTATGCTACGGGACGGACAGGCTTCCTCCGAGGAAGAACTGCGGGATCTGAACCGGGAAATTGTCAAGCTTGGTGAGGAACTGAATATTCCGGTTGTGGCCACAGGCGACGTGCATTTCATGGATCCGAAGGACGCCGTTGGCCGGGCAATTATCCAGGCTGGTATGAAATTTGCCGACGCAGACCTTCAGCCGCCACTGTACTTCAAGACGACGAACGAGATGCTGGAGGAATTCTCCTATCTCGGCGCGGAAAAAGCAAAGGAAATCGTCATTGATAATCCCCGGAAGATCGCGGAACAGGTGGAGGAAATCAAGCTGTTCCCGAAACATCCGAAGGGTGAGGATACATTCCAGCCGTTCTGGGACGACGCGGAGGACAGAATCCAGCAGATGACCTGGGATACGGCGGAGGAACTGTACGGTTCCCCGCTGCCGGAAATCGTGGAAGCACGGCTGAAGAAGGAACTGAAATCCATCGTGGGATACGGCTACTGCACGCTGTATTCCATTGCCCAGAAGCTGGTTTCCCGTTCCCTGCAGGACGGCTACCTGGTCGGCAGCCGCGGCAGCGTCGGCTCCAGCCTGGTCGCCCGGATGTGCGGAATCACAGAGGTGAACGCGCTTCCGCCGCATTACCGCTGCACCCACTGCCGCAAAGGATTCTTTGACGTGGACAAGAGCCAGTATCACGTGGGTGTGGACCTGCCGGACAAGAACTGTCCGGAATGCGGCCAGCCCCTGACCAAGGACGGATTTGATATCCCCTTCGAAGTATTCCTTGGCTTCGAGGGAGATAAGGTGCCTGATATCGACCTGAACTTCTCGGGTGAATACCAGAACCGGGCTCACCATTACGTGGAAGAACTGTTCGGACACGATCACGTGTTCCGCGCGGGTACCATCTCCGGTCTGGCGGACAAGACCGCATACGGCTATGTGCTGAAATACCTGGAGGAACGCGGGATCCAGGCAGGCAACGCCGAAAAGGAACGTCTGGCCCTGACCTGTACCGGCGTCAAACGGACTACCGGCCAGCATCCGGGCGGCATGGTTGTTGTGCCGCTGGAATACGAGATCTACGACTTTACCGCGGTACAGCATCCGGCGGATGACCTGGAAAGCGACTTTACCACCACGCACTTCGACTTCAACAGTATGCATGACATCCTGGTGAAGCTGGACTGCCTGGGTCATGATGACCCGACAATGCTGCATGAGCTGGAACTGCTGACAGGGATCAACTTCAAGGACGTGCCGCTGGATGATCCCGGCGTGCGCAGCCTGTTTGCCTCTCCCGAAGCGCTGGGCGTGACAACGGAAGACATCCTGTGCAATACCGGAACCTACGGCGTGCCGGAATTCGGTACAGGCTTCGTGCGGGGCATGCTGGAAGAGACAAAGCCCCATACCATGGAGGAACTGCTGCGGATTTCCGGTCTGAGCCATGGTACGGACGTGTGGCTGGGCAACGCCCAGGAGATTATCGCGTCCGGCGTTGCGACACTGAGCGAATGCGTCTGCTGCCGTGACGATATTATGAACTACCTGATCGACAAGGGCGTGAAGCCGAAGCTGGCATTCACCACCATGGAAAGCGTCCGTAAAGGCAAGGGCCTGAAGCCTGAGATGGAACAGGCCATGATAGACCAGAATGTGCCTGACTGGTTTATGGACAGCTGTAAGAAGATCAAGTACATGTTCCCGAAGGGACACGCGGTGGCTTATGTGACGATGAGCCTGCGTGTGGCCTGGTTTAAACTGCATGAACCGCTGGCATACTACTGCGCCTATTTCACGGTGCGCGGCGATGGCTTTGACGCATCGACCATGCTCCTGCCGCCGGCGGATTCCAGAAAGAAGATCAAGGAAATCCGGAACATGGATTCACCGTCCGCAAGGGACAAGGATATCGCGACCTGCCTGGAACTGATCCTGGAAATGAACATGCGCGGGATCCGTTTCCTGCCTGTTGATCTTTATAAGAGCGACATCCGGCGCTTCCTGATTGAGGACGGCAATATCCGCTGCCCCTTCATCAGCCTGCCGGGCCTGGGAGAAAGCGCAGCAATTCCGATCGTTGAAGCACGGAAGGATGGCCCGTTCATCAGTATTGAAGACCTGCAGAACCGGGGCAAAGTCGGATCATCCGTGATCGAAACGCTCCGCACCCATGGATCCCTGCAGGGACTGAGTGAAACCAACCAGATCAGTATGTTCTGAAGCATGAAATGCTTCAGAACATACTGATCAATGCATAATGCAAAATGCATAATGAATGGCGGCAGGCGGCTGCGCCGCCTGCAGGAGAAGGAAAAAACGGAAGAAAAAGCGAAATGTATAAGATAACGGTAAAGGAGGGAAGACAGGAATGTATCGCTCGATGAACCTGAAGGGTTTTCTGGCCATCCTGGGAGTTATGGTGCTGCTTTTCCTGGTCCTTCATGCCGTATTGCGCGGCGCCGTGAACAACAAGGCTGAAGAGGAGAAGTTGCTGAGAATTCAGAAAACCCGCCTTGAGGAAGAGAATAAAGACCTGAGCAACCGGCTGGATGTGGTCGGAACAGAAGCATATATTATGTCCAGCGCGGTCAAAGACTACGCTTACGTCCGGCAGGACGCAATCCGTTTTGAGTTTACCAATCCGGAGGCGCTTTATGCGTACACGGATGAAGAACTGCAGATTCTGATGGATGAAATGAACAACTAAGGAGGATAACCATGAGAGCTGCCGTGATCGGGATCGGATCCAATTCGGTAAGGAGTCTTCTGGTGGATGTTGCCGGGACGGAATTTAAACGCCTCCGGCGGGATCGTGAGGGGACGCGCCTGTTTGCCGGTCTGGACGAGGCAGGCAACCTGGACCGGGAAAGCATGGAGAAAACCGTGGCTGCGGTCCGGCGAATGGCATCCGATGCGGCACATCAGGGAGCCGAAAAGCTGGCGATCTTTGCGACCAGCGCCGCCCGGGACGCGGCAAACGGCACCGAATTCATGGCAACAGTGGAGCGGGAGACCGGAATTCCGCTCAGGATTATCAGCGGGGAGGAAGAAGCGGAACTGAGTTTTCTGGGCGCCTCGGCAGCGGCGAAAGCAGAACGCTGCGGGATGATTGACATCGGCGGGGGCAGCACAGAAATTGCGATTGGCACACCGGCAGGAATTGAGAGCGCGTTTTCCTGCCAGATGGGTGCGGTAAGACTTTATCGGCGGCTTCGCCTGGATCGGAAAGAGGATATGAAACCGGTAGAGGTGGCAGCGGCGGAAATCCTGGATGAAAAGCTCCGGGAGTATCCCGGACTGGTACTGCCGGAAACCTGGGTCGGTACAGGCGGAACATTTACTACACTGGCGGCAATGGCACTCGGCCAGCCCTGGACAAACCGGACAAACGTGCAGGGGACAGTGATCACCTGTGAAAAGATCCGGGAAATCGGCGAGAAACTTGCCGGGATGAATGTGGAAGAACGGAAGCAGCTGCCGGGACTCCAGCCCAGCCGCGCGGATATCGTGGTTCACGGAATCTGCATTCTGCTGGGGGTCATGGGCAGACTTGGCATGGACCGGATTACGGTTAGCGAATGGGGAAACCTTGATGGATACATCACAAAGAATTACTGCTGTGATTCTTTGTGAAATGAACAATGAACAGTGATTTAGTGTGACGGCAATTCTCAAAATGCGTTAAGGACAATGCATTTTGATTGATATAGATTATCATATTGATTTGGGAGAGAAATATGCTCGAACTGAAAAACATCTCCTTCCAGGTAGACGCGGAAGGAAAGGATAAAGAGATTATCCGGAATATCAGCCTGACAATTCCGGATCGGAAACTGGTTGTGGTAACAGGACCGAACGGGGGCGGAAAATCCACGCTGGCAAAACTGATTGCCGGTATTGAAAAGCCTACCGGCGGCCGTATTTTTTTCAATGGTGAAGACATTACGGAACTGGGTGTGACGGAACGGGCACAGAAGGGCATTGCTTACGCGTTCCAGCAGCCGGTGCGGTTCAAGGGGATCCGGGTGCTGGATCTGATCCGCATCGCGGCCGGGAAAACGCTCTCGATTTCTGACGCCTGTGAATACCTGTCCGCTGTGGGTATGTGTGCCCGGGATTATGTGGACCGGGAAGTGAACGCCAGCCTCTCCGGCGGTGAACTGAAGCGGATCGAGATTGCCACCGTGCTTGCGCGGAAGGCTGTGCTGTCCGTGTTTGACGAGCCGGAAGCCGGTATCGACCTGTGGAGCTTCCGGAACCTGACAGAAGTGTTCCAGCATATGCGGGAAGATATCCATGACAGCTCCATCCTGATTATTTCCCACCAGGAACGGATCCTGGAGATTGCGGATGAAATCATTGTGCTGAAGGACGGCCAGGTGGAGAAGCAGGGGACCCGGAGTGAGGTTTATCCGAACCTGATGATTAACGAAAAGGCGGCCGTATGTGAAGGCCCGTTCAAGGTAACGGCAAAGGAGGGAACGGAATGCTGAAGCTGGATGAGATTCAGAAGCGGCTGCTGCGCGAAGTGGCTGACCTGCACGGAGTACCGGAAGGCGCTTACAACATCCGTTCCAACAGCGCCTCCGCGGGAAGGCAGTCCACGGCCAATATTGAAATTGTACCCAAGGAAGAAGTCAGCGGCCTGGAGATCCGGATCAAGCCCGGAACAAAAAACGAAAGCGTGCATATTCCCGTCGTGATGACCCAGAGCGGACTGAAGGAAGTTGTGTATAACGATTTCTTCATCGGCGAAGGGGCGGACGTAGTGATCATCGCCGGATGCGGCATTGACAACTGCGGCAACCAGGACTCCCAGCATGATGGTATTCACCGTTTCTATGTAGGGAAGAACGCCAGGATCAGGTATGTTGAAAAGCACTACGGATCCGGTACGGGAAGTGGAAAACGCATCCTGAACCCCGGCACGGAAGTGTATATGGAAGAAGGCAGCTATGCCGAAATGGAAATGGTGCAGATCAAGGGCGTGGATGACACGGAACGCACCACCACGGCAGAACTGGCTGCCGGCGCGAAGCTGGTGGTTCGGGAACGCCTGATGACCCATGGGGATCAGCGGGCGATCAGCAACTATGTGGTGAACCTGAACGGCGAAGGCTCCAGTGCGGATGTGGTTTCCCGCTCGGTAGCCCGGGATCACTCCTTCCAGAAGTTTGACGCGAAGATTGTCGGAAACGCCGCCTGCCATGGCCATACGGAATGCGACTCCATCATCATGGATGAAGGACGGATCCTGGCAGTGCCTGCACTGGAAGCAAACAATGTGGACGCGGAACTGGTGCATGAGGCGGCCATTGGCAAGATTGCCGGTGAACAGCTGATCAAGCTGATGAGCCTGGGACTGACAGCGGCGGAGGCAGAAGAACAAATCATTAATGGATTTTTACAGTGAGGGATTACCCATAGGGGTAAATGAAATGTTTTCCAAAGGAAAACATGAAATATTGGCCTTCGGCCAATGTGAAATATCCCGCTGATGCGGGATGTGAAATATTCGGCTTCGCCGAATGTGACAGATAGTTTTCCGTTTGAATTGTGAGTATGAAAAAGCCAGCGGAGCGAATGCTCCGCTGGCTTTGGTTTGTTAAATTGATCAGGCCTGTGTTTTGGTGCCGATGAAGCACAGGGCGATGGTGCCGGGGCCGGCATGGGCACCGATAACCGGGCCGACGTTCTCGATCATCACATTGGCGCCGGGGAGCTTCTGCTCTACCAGGGCCTTGGTGCGCTGGGCGTCTTCAATGCAATCGGCGTTCAGGACGATGATGGGGCTTTCTTCCGGATCGGGAGCATACTCCAGCATCTTGTCCACGATGAAGGCGATGGCTTTCTTGTGGCCGCGGATCTTATCGCTGGCAGCGAGGGTGCCGTCTGCCGCTTCGGAAATGATGGGCTTGAGGTCCAGCATGGTGCCGACGGTGGCAGCAGTGGCGGAGATGCGTCCGCCGCGCTTGAGGTACTTCAGGTCATCAACGATGAAGTAAGCCTGGGCGCGAAGCTTGTTCTCCTCCAGCCAGCCGGCGACTTCCTCAATGGATTTGCCGGCACGGTACAGCTCATGGGCTTTCAGGACCAGCAGGGTCATGGGGCCGGAAATCCGCAGGGTATCCACGACGATGAATTTCCGCTCCGGATACTCTTCCAGCAGCTTTTCACGGGCACTGTAAACGGCCTGCAGGGTGCAGCTGAGCTTGCTGGAGAAGGCGACAAAGAGCAGATCCTTGCCTTCTTTGAGGATCGGTTCGAAATAATCCATGTAGGACGCTTCATTCAGCGCGGAGGTGACAGGAACAGCACCGTTGCGCATAGCGGTGAAATAGCTCTTGTGATCGAGCATCTGACCGAGGTCATCGAAGAATTCCCTTCCATCCAGGGCGTAGGGCATGTATACGACGGGAATATCATACTGCTGTTTCAGGTGAAACGGCAGGTCACTGTCGCTGTCGGTCATAAAAACGTAGTTCTGTTCCATGGCGGTTCCTCCTTCAGGACATATAGTATAAAAGAATAAATAATCAACAGTGCCATTTTATAGCAGAGAGGAGGAAAAAGCAAGACCAGCCAGACCATACAACATAAGGAAAACAGCCGGGCAAATGCCCGGCTGTAAAAGGTTTCAGGGGAAAGAATTATTCCGCGTGAACGGAGACAATACGGCCCTGGCCGTAGGGCTGGTCATAACCTTCGCCAACCACACCGCCCAGAGTCTGGGTGATATAGTCGATCAGGACCTGGTTGTCCAGCTTGACGGACTCCTGCAGGACCTTGCAGCCATTGAACATGGTGTAGCCGTCGCCGTTGTTCAGCAGCTGATAGTCATGGGAGGCCAGGGTGTAGGTCTTTTCAGGATCCAGCGGTTCTCCGCCGACCAGGACGTTGCGGACGCGGCGTTCCTTGGTGTCGTCGATGCCGGCGAACATCTTGCTTTCATCCTGAATGACAGGAGATTCGATTTCGGAATCATACTCGAAGGTGATACCGGAAACCTGATCAAAGCCGCCGAACTCGCCGGGCAGGGAATGCACGGACCATTCCAGGGCGTCCAGCACCTGCTGGCCGGTCACTTCGATAACGGTCAGGCTGTTGCCGAAGGGATGCACGCTCAGGATGTTGTTCAGGGTCAGATCGCCGGCGTTCAGCTGTACGCGGATGCCGCCACCGTTAACGAAAGCGATATCCGTGTTGCCGCCCTGGTCGCGGTAAGCATCGGCACACAGGTCACCCAGGTTGGTTTCGGCCCGACGGATGATACGGACGGGCTTGCCTTCATCGGTGGTGGCTTCGGGATCGTTGATGTACAGATCCACAGCGGTCTTGGCGACTACTTCCTGCAGCTTCGCGTTCAGCACATCGGAAGCAGCGGCAACAGCTTCGCTGCCGGCATTATTCAGGGCCAGCAGTTTCGGAGCAGCAATGGAAGAATCCCAACCGAAGAGCTGGGAGGAGATGGTGCCGTCCTTGGCAATGGTCAGCGCGCCGATGTTGGCCAGCTTGGTGCCGCAGGCGGAGCGGACCACGTCAGCGCCGTCCTTGTTCTTTTCAACGGTCTGCTCTGTGTCATGGCTGTGGCCGTCGAGCCAGGCATCAATACCCGTGGTGTTGGCAATGACGTCGCTGTACATCCAGGGAGAGCACTCAGCTTCATTGCCCAGGTGAGCCAGGACGACAACATAGTTTGCACCTTCAGCGCGGGCATTATCGACAGACTTCTGCACGGCGGCGTAAAGGGCTTCGCCGGTGTCGTCCTGCAGGAAACCGTAGATGAATTCGCCCTGGTCATTCATAAAGTAACGGGGCGTGGAGGAACGCAGGGTCATGGGAGTACATACGCCCACGAACGCGATTTTCACACCGTCGAATTCCTTGATGACGTAGGGCTGGAAGACCAGTTCGCCTTCCTTGTTGAAGTTGCAGCTGAGGTAGGGGAAATTAGCCTTTTTCGTCAGCTCCAGGAAGCGATCCATGCCGTAATCGAACTCATGGTTGCCGGGAACGGCGAGATCGTAGCCGACAGCATTCATGATATCGATGATGCCCTCACCGGTGGTCATGGTACCGATGGGTTCACCCTGAATGGCGTCGCCGTCATCCACCAGCATGACATGGTTGTCAGCGGACAGGCTTTCCTTCACCGCGTAAAGGCCGGCATAACCCCAGCCCTGATCAATGCCGCAGTGCACGTCACTGGTGAACAGGATAACCAGGTTCTTTTCCAGCGCCGGGGCAGCAGCTTCTTCCGCAAACGCGGCGCAGCAGCCCAGGAGCAGGCAAAAAGTCAACAGAAGAGCAAGCAGTTTTTTCATAGCATTTCCTCCTTCGGGTAATGGATAGATATGTAAATTTTCCCTGAGGCAAGTATAGCAGAGCAGGGAGGGAAATTCAATCCGAAAGGGGACAAATCTGTCAAATTTGTACGGGACCGTCTATATATATAGGAAAGAAAAGTTTCGAAAAAAGCTTCCTTTTTGGGGCAAAAAGTGGTATAATAAATTGATTTGGAATGCTTGATTTTTCAATGCGTTGAGGGACTTTGCGCACAGCCGGAAAAGCCCCCGAAAATGACTGATATTCCAAAGCACGCGAAAGAGAGAAAAATGAGGTGCACCATGGCAGAAGAAAAAGATCTTGAAATGGAACAGGTAACCGCTGTGACCGCCGATTACGGAGAGGAACAGATCCAGGTCCTGGAAGGCCTGGAAGCTGTCCGTAAGCGGCCTGGTATGTATATCGGCTCAACGGACGCCCGGGGTCTGCATCACCTGGTTTATGAAATTGTGGACAACTCCGTGGATGAAGCGCTGGCCGGCTACTGCAAACAGATTAACGTAACACTGAATGCTGACGGCTCCGTAACCGTTATGGACGACGGCCGCGGCTTCCCCGTAGGCCTGCATCCGAAGATGGGACGTCCCGCAGTTGAAGTCTGCCTGACCGTGCTGCATGCCGGCGGAAAGTTCGGCGGCGGAGGATACAAGGTATCCGGCGGCCTGCACGGCGTGGGCGCCAGCGTGGTTAACGCGCTGAGCAAACACTTTACCGTTACGGTCTACCAGAACGGCCAGATTTACCAGCAGGAATATGCCCGGGGCAAATACCTGTATGACCTGAAAGTGATCGGCACGACAGACCGCACCGGCACCACCATCCAGTTCTGGCCGGACGTCCGCACTGAAGAGAACCCGGAAGGTATCTTCGAGACCGGGGATTTCGAATACGATACCCTGCGGAACCGCCTGCGGGAAATGGCGTTCCTGAACAAGGGCGTCCGCATCATCTTCCGGGATGAACGGCCCGAGCAGCCCAAGGAGAATGACTTCTGCTTCGAGGGCGGCCTGCGGGAATTCGTCAAGTTCCTGAACCAGCACAAGCAGGTGCTCTTCCCTGAACCCATCTACACCGAGGGTATCAAGGACGGCATCCTGGTGGAAATGGCCATGCAGTATAACGACTCCTACGCGGAGAACGTTTATACCTTTGCCAACAACATTGCCACCCCGGACGGCGGTACCCACCTGCAGGGCTTCAACACCGCAGTGACCCGCGCCATCAACGACTACGGCCGACGGTACAAGATCCTGAAGGACAACGAGCCGAACCTGAAGGGTGAGGACGTACGTGAGAGCCTGACGGCAATCGTCTCCATCAAGATGGAGGATCCCCAGTTCGAAAGCCAGACCAAGTCCAAGCTTGGTTCCGGCCAGGTCCGCGGCGTGGTGGATAGCCTGGTGAGCGAGGAACTGACCACCTACCTGGAAGAGAATCCCACGGTGGCAAAAGCCATCGTTACCCGCTGCGTGGACGCCCAGCGCGCCCGTGAAGCGGCCCGTAAAGCCAGAGAGGCCACCCGGCGCAAGACCGTGCTGGAAAGTGCCTCCCTGCCCGGCAAACTGGCAGACTGCTCCGAACGGGATCCCGCCAAGTGCGAGATCTTCATGGTGGAGGGCGACTCCGCAGGCGGCAGCGCCAAGGGCGGCCGCGACAGCAAGACGCAGGCAATCCTGCCCCTGCGCGGCAAGATCCTGAACGTGGAAAAGGTCCGGCTGGACCGGGCTCTGGAGAACGCGGAAATCCGCGCGATGATCACGGCCTTCGGCTGCGGCTTCGGTGATCAGTTTGACGAGAGCAAACTGCGGTATCACCGGATCGTATGTATGACGGATGCTGACGTGGACGGCGCCCATATCCGGATCCTGCTGCTGACGTTCTTCTACCGCTTTATGCGGCCGCTGGTTGAAAAGGGATATGTTTATGCCGCCATGCCGCCGCTGTACAAGGTGACCAAGGGCAAGACTTCCCGCTATGTGTATGACGACGATGAACTGAACCGCGTGCTGGATGAAATCGGCCGGGATCCGAAGCCGGATATCCAGCGGTACAAAGGTCTGGGTGAAATGAGCGCCCAGCAGCTGTGGGATACCACGATGAATCCGGAAACCCGCATGATGATGCAGATTACACCGGAAGACGCCATGGAAGCCGACCGGCTGTTCACACTGCTGATGGGTGATGATGTGGAGCCCAGAAAGCTCTTCATACAGGAAAACAGCGACCTGGTTAAGGATCTGGACGTTTAATCCAAATTCAGAATTAAGAATTCAGAATTCAGAATTAATACTTCAACAGCGAAAAAAACCATCATGGAATGCACTTGATTTATGAATATATGAGGATTGTGAAATGATTCAAGATAAGCTGATCCCTGTTAATCTGGAACAGGAAATGAAAAAGAGCTTCATCGCCTACGCCATGGCGGTGATTGTGGACCGGGCGCTCCCGGATGTCCGGGACGGTCTGAAACCGGTCCACCGCCGGATCCTGTACGACATGTCCGAGGAACTGGGCATGACGCCGGACAAGCCGACCCGTAAGAGCGCCCGTGTGGTTGGTGACGTTCTGGGTAAATTCCATCCCCACGGAGACTCCTCCGTGTACGACGCTATGGTCCGCCTGGCCCAGCCCTTCAACATCCGCTATCCGCTGATCGAGGGCCAGGGCAACTTCGGTTCCGTCGACGGCGACGGCGCTGCTGCCATGCGTTATACCGAAGCCCGCCTGCAGAAGCTGACCATGCACCTGCTGGACGGTATCGACAAGGATACCGTGGACTTCTACCCCAACTTTGACGAAACCCTGCAGCAGCCCTCCGTTCTGCCGGCACGGTTCCCGAACCTGCTGGTGAACGGTTCCAGCGGTATCGCCGTTGGTATGGCGACAAACATCCCGCCGCATAACCTGACCGAGGTGATCAACGGCGTTATCTGCATGATCGACAATCCGGAATGCACGATTGACGACCTGATGCAGCACATCAAGGGACCTGATTTCCCCACGGGCGGCCTGATCATGGGCCGCAGCGGCATCCGGGCGGCCTACCATACCGGCCACGGCCGGATTACCGTCCGGGCCAAGACCAACGTGGAGGAAATGGGAGGCAACCGCAGCCGCATTATCGTGACTGAGATTCCCTACCAGGTAAACAAGTCCGTCCTGGTCAAGAAGATTGCGGATCTGGTGCACGAGAAGAAGATCGAAGGCATCAGCGATATCCGGGATGAATCCAACGACCGCCAGGGCATGCGCATCGTGATTGAACTGAAGCGGGACGTTCAGCCCCAGGTGGTGCTGAACATGCTGTACAAGCATACCCCCATGCAGGAAAACTTCGGCGCGAACATGCTGGCGTTGGTGGACGGCAAGCCCCAGGTGCTGAACCTGCGGGAAATGATCTACTACTACCTGGAGCACCAGAAGGACGTAGTGACCCGTCGGACCAGATTCGAACTGAACAAGGCACAGAACCGCGCACATATCTTGGAAGGCCTGCTGAAGGCGCTGGATCATATTGACGAGATCGTCGCGATCATCCGGGCCAGCAAGGATACCAACACCGCCAGGGACGCCCTGATGTTGCGCTTTGAGTTCAGCGAAAAGCAGGCCCAGGCCATTCTGGACATGCGTCTCGCCCGCCTGACCGGCCTGGAACGGGAACGCCTGCAGGAGGAGTACGAGGAGCTGGAAAGAACCATTGAACGGCTGACCGCAATCCTGGGTGATGAGCACCTGCTGATGGACGTGATCAAGACTGAAATCAGTGAGATCCGGGACAAGTTCGGTGATGAACGCCGCAGCGAGCTGACCATCGCTGAGGACGATATTGATATCGAAGACCTGATCCAGGAAGAAAACATGGTGGTTACCCTGACCCACGAGGGATATGTGAAGCGTGTTTCCTCCTCTGTGTACCGTGCGCAGCACCGCGGCGGACGCGGTGTCTCCGGCATGAACGTGAAGGAGACCGACTACACGACCCAGATGTTCGTGGTCAGCACACACCAGGAGATCATGTTCTTCACGAACATGGGCCGGGTATACAGCCTGAAGTGCTATCAGATTCCGGAAGCGGGACGCCAGGCACGCGGTACGGCAATCATCAACCTGCTGCACATTGTGAGCGGGGAGAAGGTTTCCACCATGCTGCCCATGCCGAAGGAGACTGAGGAAGAGCACAACCTGGTGATGGCAACCCGGAACGGTATGATCAAGAAGACCGCCCTGGAAGAGTTCCGTAACCTGCGCAAGAATGGCCTGATCGCTATTGCACTGCGGGAGGGTGACGAGCTGATCGGCGTCCGGTTGAGCAACGGCGACGATGAGATGCTGGTTTCCACCCGCAAGGGTAAGTGCATCCGCTTCAATGAGCGGCACGTGCGCAATGTGGGCCGTAACTCCATCGGTGTGCGCTCCATGAGGATCGCGGAAGGCGATGAAGTGATCGACATCGCAGCGGTTGAACCGGAAACGACCGTGCTGGCAATTACCACAAAGGGCTACGGCAAGCGGACCGATCCGGAAGAATACCGTGAGCAGGGCCGCGGCGGTATGGGCGTGAAGGCCATGCAGCTGACCGACAAGACCGGTGACCTGGCTGCCCTGATGTTTGTACACGAGGATGAGGATATCCTGCTGATTACCGACGATGGCACCATTATCCGTGCCAGGGCTGCGGACGTCCGTCTGTGCGGCCGTTCCACCCAGGGCGTCCGGATCATGAGGCTGGCCGAGGGCAGCACCGTGGTTGGCGTCTGCCGTGCGGAAAAGGAAGAGGAAACTGCGGAAGAGGAACTCGTTGAAGGAACTGAAGTGACGGAAACGACTGAAACCGTGGAAGCCACTGAAAAAACTGAAACGGAGACACCCGCTGAAGGAACTCCCGAAACTTAATAGAAAACAAACCCGGCTGAAAAGCCGGGTTTGTTTTCATAATGAATACTGAAAACTTAAAACTGAAAATTTAAAAATATTCTGGTTTCTGAACGATTGTTTAGTCTTTATGCAGTCCCACCTATCCTTACAAATATGATAATGAAAGTGCCATCCCGGGAAATCGAAAGATTGTCCCGGGATGGCGTCGTTCTGCCATTTTTGGTGTTTTCCTTAAGGTTCAGTTTAAGTTTGTCCGATATAGTGCTTTACGGAACCACAGGTACGCAATGGAAAGGATGACCGAAAGATGACAGAAAAACTCGAAAACACTACAGCGGCGGAGAACGAAGAAATGAAAGCTGCCGCTGAAAAATCAGAAGGAAAGAAGAAAAAGAAAGGTCGGAAAAAGAAGATCCTGAAACGGCTGATCTGGCTCGTGATTATTCTTCTGGTGCTGGGTGTGTCGCTCTGGTCTGTAATCAGCAAGCTGCAGTCAGAATACAGAATTACCTATGATCCGTATACTGCCACCACCGGCAGTATCTCCAACTCGCTGTCCTTTACCGGCAGCATGCAGCTGATCAACAGCGCGAACTATACTGCCTCCGAAGACACAAAGGTCCGTGAGATCTACGTGGCTGAAGGAGACAAGGTGAGCGAGGGCGATAAGCTGATGCGCCTGTACGGCGGGGATACGATTGAAGCGGAATTTGACGGAACCGTCAGCTCCATCGATGTGGAGAAGGGCGATGAAGTGAAATCCGGCGACAGCCTGCTGACCGTGGCGGACTTTGACCACATGAAGGTTTCCGTCCGTATCGGTGAAAGCAACATCGGGCAGGTGTCCCAGGGACAGAACTGCCGGGTGGCGGTTTCTTCCGCGGGAGCGACCTTTGACGCTACGATTGATAACATCGATTATGTGTCCTACACGGGCAACAACGTGGCCTACTACACGGGTACGGTGAATGTAGACACCTCCGCGGCTGACAACATTTGGCCGGGTATGCAGGCAACTGTTACCGTGCCGCTGGAAGAGGCGCAGAACGTGACCGTGTTGAAGATGGAAGCACTGAGCACTGCCCGGAACAATACCGCCTATGTATATAAAGAAAATGAAAACGGTGAGATGGAAGAAGTCACTGTAACCGTAGGCGTGAGCAACGGCAACTATGTGGAAATCAAGGACGGCGTAACAGCCGGCGAAACGGTCTACAAGATCGCCGAAAAGGAAGAAGAAGCCACCGGTCTGGCAGCCCTGTTCTCCGGCATATTTACCAACCGGCAGGTGAACCGGCCTAACCGCAGCAACAGGAGCGGAGATGAAGGCGGTATGCCTGATTTTAGCAACATGCCGGATATGAGCAGCTTCCCGGGCGGCGGGAGCGGATTCCCCGGCGGTGGCAGCAGCGGTGGCAGCGGCGGCAGCGGATTCCCGGGCGGCGGATCACGGGGGAACTGACGATGGCAAAAGAAGTATTCTTCCGTATGCGGGAGATTGACAAGATCTATCCGCTGGAGGGGGAGAACGTCCACGCACTGAAAAAGGTATCCCTGAGCCTGGAAGAAGGGGAATACCTGTCCGTGCTGGGCCCTTCCGGCAGCGGAAAGACCACATTGATGAATATTATCGGGTGCCTGGATACCCCCACCTCCGGTGAATATACCCTGCGGGGCAGGGAAGTGGAGGATATGGACGAGCAGGAGCTGGCGGAACTGCGGAACCGGGAGATCGGTTTCATCTTCCAGAATTCCCAGCTGCTGCCCAGGCTGACAGCCCGCAAGAACGTGGAGCTGCCCCTTATCTATGCCGGCATACGGCCAAAGGAACGCCGGGAACGGGCGGAAGCGATGCTGGAACGCGTCGGGCTGAAGGACCGGATGGATCATCTGCCCAGCCAGCTTTCCGGCGGCCAGCAGCAGCGTGTGGCGATTGCCCGGGCAATGGTGGGCAATCCCTCCATCCTGCTGGCGGACGAACCTACGGGCGCCCTGGACCAGAAAACCGGCGCGCAGATTATGCAGCTGTTCCGGGAACTGAACGAGGAAAAACGCACGGTCATCATGATTACCCATGACCTGAAGATCGCCTCCAATGCGCGGCGGATTGTACATATTATTGACGGAGAGATCTCGGAAGGGGGGCTGCAGGATGCTTAAATCCTTCCGCAAACGCATGGTAATGATCCGGGAAAGCGTCGTAATGGCGCTGGACAACATCCGGAGCAACAAAGTGCGTTCCTTCCTGACCCTGCTGGGTATCATGATCGGCGTTATGGCGGTCATTACGCTGATCTCCACGGTGTCCGGAGTATCCGGTACCATCTCCTCCTCCTTCTCGAGTATGGGCGTCGGTACCCTGACGGTGAGCGTTTCCGGCAGCGACCTGAAGAGCGGCATGACGCCGGAAGACCTGCAGGTTATCTCGGAGCTGGAGAATGTGGACGGTGTGGTGCCGAGCGTCAGCCTGAACGGACGGGTCTCCTACGGGAACGACGTACAGACCGGCATCTCTGTTTCCGGCCGGAACGCATACTACTTTATCCTGAATGAGGATATGATCATCCAGGGCCGGACTCTGAACTTTATTGACGACGATAACAGCAGCTACGTCTGCGTGATCAGCCAGGAGATTGTGGATGAATTCTTCCTGGGTGTGGATCCCATTGGTGAAACCCTGTACGTATCAGGCCTGCCCTTTACGATTGTGGGCCGGTACGAGGAAGACAGCGGCGGAGGCGTCGCCTCCATTTTCAACGGTTCACCGGCTGTACTGATTCCCTACACCACGGCCATGAAGGTGAACAACTCCACTGATATCAACTCCTTCACCGTTTACCTGAAAGAGGGCGCGGATTCGGCTGAGGCGAAGCAGGAAATCGAGGACGCCATGGACGTGCTGTTCGATTTTGAAGAGGATTGTTTCACGGTTTCTTCCATGGAGAGCATTGAAGAAACCATGAACACAATGACCACTATGCTGAGCTCGCTGCTGGCGGGTATTGCCTCCATCGCCCTGCTGGTCGGCGGTATCGGCATCATGAACATGATGCTGACCACCGTGACGGAGCGGACGGGCGAGATCGGCCTGAAGAAGGCGCTGGGCGCCGTGCCGGGCCAGATCCAGATGCAGTTCCTGCTGGAGAGCTTCCTGCTTTCCATGATCGGCGGCCTGCTGGGGGTTGTTTTCGGCCTGGCGCTGTCCTTCGGATTGTGCCGGATGCTGGGTACGGGCTTCGTGCTGAACGTCGGCGCCATTATCCTGGGCGTGGGTTTCTCAGCAGCGGTTGGTATTATTTTCGGCTGGGCACCCGCCAGAAAGGCAAGCCGGCTGAATCCCATTGACGCGCTGCGCGCAGTATAAAAACAATTCAGAATTATGAATTCAGAATTCAGAATTATTTGTGAATACATAACAGACATGGAGGAAGTCAAACAATGAAGATTATGAGACGATTTGCGGCTGTTGCTTTTGCTCTGATGCTGGTGGCGGGAGCTGCCTGTGCGGATACCCTGACCCTGAACGGAACGGTGGAAGCCGGCCTGACCGTACCGGTTTATGCGCCCATCGGCGGTACGGTGGACGAGGTTTGCGTGGAAAAGGGAATGCATGTTTCCGCGGGAGATATCCTGTTCAGCTACCGGACGGAAAAGACCTATGCCTCCGGAGACGGCGTTGTGACGGGCGTGTTTGCAAAGGCCGGAGATGACGCTGAGATCGTGACGGAGCAATACGGCGCAGACCTGTATATTGAAGGCACAACCATTTACTCGGTCAGCGCCAGCACTTCCAAGGCCTACAGCTCCGCGGAGACGACCATTGTGCACACGGGTGAAACAGTGTACCTTCTCTGCCGGACGGACGCGAAGCGTTATGGCACGGGTATCATCACCACTGTGGACGGCACCAGCTATACCGTGCATGTGACGGAAGGCAACTTCATCATCGGCGACTCGGTAACCATATTCCGGGACAGTGCCTATACGGATAAGCTGCGGCTGGGCCGTGGATCGGTTTCCCGGGTGAATCCGACAGCTGTGACCGGAACCGGCGCGGTGGTTAGCGTGGCTGTGCAGGACGGAGATGAGGTGAAGCGCGGCGACCTGCTGATGGAAACCCTGAGCGGCACCTTTGAAGGCTACGAGATGACCGGCACGTCTGTGACGGCAGAGGAGGAAGGCGTCATTGTTTCCACTTCCGCGGATGCCGGAACCACCGTTACCAAGGGGGATATCGTGGTGCAGATCGCTCCGGTCAGCGGCATGCGGGTGGAAGCAGCCATTACGGCGGATGACCGGCAGGCGCTGAAGGCCGGCGATAAGGTGATCATTGAACTGGAATCGGACGAAAGCATCTCCTATGAGGGAACCGTCCGGTATATCACCGAAATGCCGGAAGAAGACACGGAAGAGACTACCTACAAGGCTGTGATCGACTTCAAACCGGATGAGAACGTATACTTCGGGATGCCTGTGGTGGTGACTACTCCCGAAGCAGCGCAGGAATAAGCAAGGACTGTATTTCTTCTGCATCTGTAAAAGCTTTTCTTGCCAGACACGGGGACTGGTGATAGAATACCCGTGAATTCAATCACTGCGCTACACGCGCGGAAAGGGCAGACCATGCGGCAGGCTTTCGTGTATTATTACTATTACTTTACCTTTACGAAGACAGTCTGAGGTAAGGTAATTTTGCCGCGCAGGTTTTCCCATGAGGGTAAAACACCAGGGCTCGCAGAATTACTGCGGGCCCTGTTTCATTGAGGGAGGAGCAGAAGAAAAATGATTATCGCACTGAAGAGAGATATCCGGCAGGAAGAAAAAGAGCATCTGATCTCCTGGCTGGAAAGCTATGGCGTACGGACCCATGTTTCCGAAGGTGAATACCAGACGGTGATCGGCCTGGTGGGCGATACCACCCGGATCGACACGGACCTGATCAGCGGACTGGACATTGTCCAGAGCGTGACCCGGATTTCTGAGCCCTTCAAGAAGGCAAACCGGAAGTTCCATCCGGACGACACGGTGGTCCAGGTGACGGACCAGGTGGCCTTCGGCGGCGGCAACTTCCAGATCATTGCCGGCCCCTGCTCCGTGGAAACTGAAGACCAGGTGGAAACCATCGCCAAGGCAGTGAAGGAGAGCGGAGCGGGTATGCTCCGGGGCGGCGCTTTCAAACCCCGTACTTCTCCCTATGATTTCCAGGGCCTTCACGGGGAAGGCATCCGGATCCTGCTGGAGGTCAAAAAGCGGACCGGCATGCCGATCATTACCGAGATTATGGACATCGGCCATCTACCCCTGTTTGAACAGGTGGACGTGATCCAGGTCGGCGCCCGGAACATGCAAAACTTTGAACTGCTGAAGGAACTGGGCCGGATCAGGAAGCCGATACTCCTCAAGCGCGGCCTGGCGAACAACATCAAGGAACTGCTGATGAGCGCCGAGTACATCATGGCCGGCGGCAACGAGCAGATTATCCTCTGCGAGCGCGGCGTCCGGACCTTCGAAACCTATACCCGGAACACGCTGGACCTGTCCGCAGTGGCGGTACTGCATGAACTGAGCCACCTGCCGGTGGTGGTGGACCCGAGTCACGCAACCGGTGCGGCACGGTATGTGAAGCCTATGGCCATGGCCGCGGCGGCCTGCGGCGCGGACGGCCTGATGATCGAAGTGCATAATGACCCGAAGCACGCCCTGTGCGACGGTCCCCAGAGCCTGACGCCGGAACAGTTTGACGACGTGGCGAAAGCGGTCATGAAGATCCGCAAAGCGCTGGTGTAAGACTGACGCCGGAGGAAGAAAGAGATGGAGAGCAAAACAATCGGCGTGGTCGGCCTGGGCCTGATGGGTGCTTCCCTGTGCAAAGCACTGGGCGCACAGGGACACAGGATCCTGGGCAGGGACACGGACGAGCATGTGCAGAAATATGCCCTGCTGACAGAAACCATCCAGGGCGAACTGACGGAAGACAATATTCCCGAATGCGATTATCTGTTCCTGGCAACGTATCCGGGCGCGGCGGTGGAAACACTGAAGCAGCTGGCGCCGAAGATCCGCAAGGATGCGGTGGTAAGCGACCTGTGCGGCGTGAAACAGGCGGTATGCGAGCCCTGTTTCGCACTGGCGGAGGAATACGGATTCACCTTTATCGGCGGACACCCGATGGCCGGCAAACAGTTTTCCGGCATCAAGTACGCGGACGGTAACCTGTTCCAGAATGCGACCATGATCCTGGTGCCCCGGAAGCGGGAAGACCTGTTCCTGGTCAGCCGGCTGAGCGAGCTGCTGCGGGAGACCGGGTTCAAATCCGTGACTGTGACCACGGCGGAAAAGCATGACGAGATGATCGCCTTTACATCCCAGCTGGCGCACGTGGTATCGAACGCCTACATCAAATCACCCACAGCGGCGGAGCACCTGTCCTTCTCGGCGGGCAGCTACCGGGACCTGACCCGGGTGGCCAAGCTGAATGAAACCATGTGGACAGAGCTCTTCCTGGACAACGCGGAGCATCTGGGCTTTGAACTGGACTGCCTGATCAAATCCCTGCAGGAGTACCGCGACGCGATTGCCGCCGGAGACGCGGAAACGCTGAAGAAACTCCTGAAGGAAGGCCGCGAGCGCAAGGAAGCCATTGACACGGAGTGGCAGGATAAGAAATAACCGATCCCGGAAAGGATGATTGAAATGACCATCGAAGAACTGAGAGCGGAAATTGACCGGATTGACAGCGATATTATCCGTCTGTACGGCGAACGGCTGGAGACAGCAAGCCAGATCGGCCGCTACAAAAAGGAACATCACCTGCCGGTGTCGGATCCTGCCCGGGAACGGGACGTGCTGAACAAGGTGGGCGAGGAAGCCGGCGAAAAGAACGAGAATGGCGTCCGGGCCTTGTTCGGTTTCCTGATGGCCCAGAGTCGGACCAACCAGCTGCTGGAAGGCCGGGAAATGAGCGAACTGGGTCAACTGATCCGCAAAAGCCTGAAGGAGACGCCGGAACTGTTCCCCGAAAAGGCAACGGTAGCCTGCCAGGGCGTTGAAGGCGCCTATTCCCAGCAAGCCTGCGAGAAGATCTTCCGGTCTCCTTCCATCATGTACTGCAAGACTTTTGAGAACGTCTTTTCAGCCATTGAAAAGGGATTGTGCGACTACGGCATCCTGCCGATTGAAAACAGCCTGGCCGGATCCGTAAACAGCGTATATGACCAGCTGATCAGCCGGAAATGTTATATTGTGCGTTCCGCCCGGGTGAAGATTGACCATACGCTGCTGGTCAAGCCTGGCACGAAGCTGGAGGATATCCGGGAAGTCTGGTCCCATGAGCAGGCGATCCAGCAGTGCTCCAGGCTCCTGACAGAAAACAAGCAGTGGCGGGTGAACATCAGCACCAATACCGCTGCGGCAGCCCAGATGGTGGCGGAGAGCGACCGGAAGGATGTGGCTGCTATTTCCTCCGCACACTGCGCGCCGCTGTACGGCCTGGAGATCCTGAAAACCGATATCCAGAACAACAGCAACAACCATACCCGGTTCATCTGCATCTCCCGGAAACCGGAGATCTATCCCGGCGCGGATCATACCAGCCTGATGCTGGCACTGCCCAACAAGCCCGGTGCACTGTATCAGCTGCTCGGACGGTTCTATGCCGAGGGGATCAACCTGTCCAAACTGGAAAGCCGTCCTGTACCCGGCAGGGACTTTGAATTCATGTTCTGCTTTGATATTGACGCATCCGTATATTCCCCGGCATTTGCCCGACTGATTGAAGAGCTGGACGTAACGCTGGAAAAATGCGCCTACCTGGGCAGCTACTCTGAATTAGCATGAAATGCTAATTCAATTCAGAATTCAGAATTATCAGGTCTGGTTTACTGAATGTGCTAAAGAATCCGTTTGATACATAATCTACAAACAACCCCTTTTCCGAAAGGGGTTGTTTGTGTATACTGATACAAAAGAAGGGAGAGTATCTGAATGAAGATGAAAGACTTCGGGTTTTACCGGGGCGTGAACCTGGGCGGCTGGTTCTCCCAGTGCGATTATTCCAAAGAACGCCTGGATCACTTTATCACTGAAAAGGATATGGACGTGATTGCCGGATGGGGACTGGACCACGTCCGGATTCCCATGGACTATAACGTGCTGGAAACGGCGGAGGGCGGCCTCAGCGAGGAAGGCTTCGGCCGGATTGCCAAAGCAGTCGAATGGTGCCTGAAGCGGAACCTGAAGGTTGTGATGGACCTGCATAAGACGGCCGGCTATTCTTTTGACGCAGCTCATCAGGAAAGCGGCTTCTTCGGCAGCACGGCGTACCAGGAACGGTTCTACAAGCTGTGGGAAGGACTTGCTGCCCGCTTCAATGATCCGGAAAACATCGCCTTTGAACTGCTGAATGAGGTGACGGATGCTTCCGTGATCGGCGAGTGGAACCGGATCGCGGCAGAGTGCATCCGCCGGATCCGGAAGATTGCGCCTGCCAGCCTGATCCTGGTCGGCAGCTACTGGAACAACAGTCCGGACGCGGTAAAGGACCTGGACCTGCCGGCGGATAACCGGGTGATCTACAACTTCCACTGCTATGATCCGCTGATCTTCACCCACCAGGGAGCAACCTGGATTCCGGATCCGGCCTTCGATATCGACAGGCGGGTGGCTTTTGAGGAAGCAAATATCACCCCGGAATATTTTGAAAAGCAGTTCGCATCCGCCATTGAGACGGCGGAAGCCCGTGGAACGGCCCTGTACTGTGGCGAGTATGGCGTGATCGACCGGGCCACACCGGAAGATACCGTCAAGTGGTTTAAAACCATCAACGCGGTGTTTGAAAAGTACGGAATTGCCCGCAGTGCCTGGTCCTACCGTGAGATGGATTTCGGCCTGAGCGACGCGCGGATGGACGGCGTCCGGAATGAACTGATCAAATACCTGTAAGAAGCATAAAGAAGCCCTTCGGGAACTGTTTCCCGAAGGGCGTTTTTTCATATATCAGAACCGGATGATGTTGATGCCGATCTCTTCATCCCGTTCCCGGCTGACCTCTCCATCCAGCACCCGGACGAACATCTCACAGGTGGCACCGACGATGAGCCCGATGACGTGTCCGGCGTGTACTTTGTTATCCTGCCCGGCCAGGGTCACGTGCAGGTGCGGATAAACTTCTCCATTCATCCTTGTGACGCTGCCCTGGAGGCCGGCAATTTCCATCAGGCCTTCCAGATCTTCCCGGTGATAGGCTTGTTCTTCCAGATTATATACACCGATAACCGCCTGACGAACGGCGCCGATGGCGTCCACCTGTGCCAGGCGGATATTCTCATTCCTGCAAAGGGATTTCAGCTCCTCAACGATTTCCTCTCCAACGTCCATCCGGACAAGATAAGTGTTTCCGAATCTCCTGTAGTCCATTCGTTTCCTCCTGATGTACAGTTTTTGTGAAAGCACACCGCTTATTCTACGTATAAGATTCGGCTTTTCTTCCCCGTTTTCCTATGCGGAGGCAAGAAAAAACCGCGGCGGCTGCCGCGGTGATCAGATTGCTTTATATCTTTACTTGACCTGCCAGGAATACAGCTTCATGACCCCGTCTGTGATCAGGTACAGGTCATGGACTCCTTCCGCCTGGATCGGCGCGCGGAAGGCGGCGGGTTTTACGTCGCCCGGAAGCTCGATACGCACCTGGGAAATCACAGGACCTTCCGGATCATCCAGCACGGCATAGAGGGTGCAGTCGGTAGGTGCCATGGCGGTGACCTCCAGGGAAGAAGTGCCGGTTCCAAAGTCCACTCCGGAAACCTGAAGCCAGCTGCCCGTTTCGCCGTTGATCCAGGACTGGCCGTTGGCACCCTCCACAGTGATGCCTGCCTGGCGGGACATGGTGGCGGCGGAAACGATGCGGAAGGGATTCAGCGGCTTCAGCTGATCAAGTCCCTTCATGGTGCCTTTGACCTGCTTCGGCAGGCCGTCCTCACCGAAGAAGATTTTATCCGCCTGCGGGCTGCGGTAGTTTCCGGTGACACCCATGGCTTTTTCCACAGGACGGTTATGATAGAACAGGAACCATTCGCCGTTCAGGCTGGCAATGGAATGGTGGTTGTTGCCGTACATGCCGAAGAAGTGTCCTTCGTTGGGGAAAAGCTCACCCATATAGGTATACGGCCCCAGGGGATTGTCTGAGATCATATACTGGATGGCACCGTCTGTCAGCTTCAGGTTGTTGCCTTTGGTCTGGAAGTTGGAGCAGTAGGTATAGAAGTATTTATCTCCGATTTTGTTGATGCCGGAGTCCTCAAAGAGCCACGGTACATCCAGACGTACGGGATCACCGGCCAGGCTGATCATATCCTCACCAAGACGGACGATCCGCGCGGTGCCGGGGGCGGCCCATTTGCCTTCCGGTACACCGCCGCCAAAGGCAAGATAGCCGGTGCCGTCCTCGTCCACCATAACGGCGGGATCGAAGAGCCAGGTGACGTCAGCGCAGTTTTTGACACCGCGGGTAATCAGCAGGCTGCCCCGCTCGTCCCGCCAGGGACCGACGGGACTGTCAGCAGACAGGACACCGATGCCGTTGCCGCCGTTGCAGAAATACAGGAAGAACTTTTCCTGGCCGTCGATGGTTTTGTGCGCGGCACAGGGAGCCCAGGAATTGTTGGCCCACTTGGCAACGCCGCCGGGGCCGGCGACCCGGATCCGGCCATGATCGGTCCAGTTGACCATATCATCTGAGGAAATGCAGTTGATGGTCCGGATCTGGCTGTAGGAGTTTTCCTTAACCTTTCCTTTTGTGTCATACTCCAGGATATCGTCGGTCATGTATACATACAGCCGGCCGTCGTATTCCATTACACCGGGATCGGCGCCGAAACGCTGGGTATACAGCGGATTGTTTTCTCCGGCTTTTTTATAGGAATTCTGCAGGGTGACCGGTACGGTGTTCATATCTGTTGTTTCTCCTTTGGCGCAGGTAAAAAGCATGAGGACGGACAAGAGAATGGCCGCCCGGCGAACCGGAGATTTCCGGCCGCGGGCGGCATTAATCACGGAGAACATTACTTTTCGTAAGGACGGATTGTCTCGATGGTGCCGTCCTCGTGAATGGTCAGCTCGGTGAACTTGACGCAGCGGCGGTGGTTGATGCCGTTGGACAGCTCACAGTCATGATAGAACAGGTACCATTTGCCCTGGTATTCCACGATGGAGTGATGCGTGGTCCAGCCAAGCACAGGCTCCATGATTCTTCCCTTATAGGTGAAGGGTCCGTCCGGGCGATTACCTTCAGCGTATACCAGGTAGTGGGTGGTACCGGTGGAGTAGGAGAGATAGTACTTTCCGTTAAACTTATGCATCCAGGGACCTTCGAAATAGCGGCGGTCCTCATCACCGGCGGTGAGGGGCTTTCCGTTTTCGTCCAGGATCTGCAGCTGCTTCGTTTCGCCTTTATAGTGCTTCATGTCAGCATCCAACTCGCCGAAAACCGGGCCGAGGGCGGGTTCGTCGCCTTCCGGACGGTGGGCATTGGGATCAAAGCTGCCGCTCTGCCACATTTCCAGCTGGCCGCCCCACAGGCCGCCGTTGTACATATAAGCGCGTCCGTCATCGTCCACGAGCACGGCCGGGTCGATGCTGTAGCTGCCGGGCATATAGTTCTCTTCAGGAGTGAAGGGGCCGGCGGGGTCATCGGAAACCGCAACGCCGATGCGGAAGATGCCGTCCTTGTCGCGTGCAGGGAAGTAGAGATAATACTTACCGTCTTTATACGCGGCGTCGGGGGCCCACATCTGCTTGCTGACCCAGGGGACATCCTTCATGTGCAGGGCACAGCCGTTGTCCACACAGGGCGCATCCACGCTGTCCATGGACAGGATGTGGTAGTCTTCCATGCGGTACTCATCGCCATCGTCATTATCCTCACCGTCGTGGGGAATATCATGGGAGGGATATACGTAGATTTTGCCATTGAAGACGTGGGCGGAAGGATCCGCGGTAAAGATATGGGAGACCAGAGGCTTGCGCTGTTCACTCATGAAGAAGCACTCCTTTTTGGATTGTTGCGGTTATTATATAATAAAGCCCCTGGAAAAGAAAGCGGTACGGACAAATTTATACAGAAAAGGCACGGTTTATATCAGTTGAAAATAAAGGGCAGACATGAGATAATGAGTCGATTTTTCAGACAGAACGGAGTACCTTTATGCTGAATCAGTTTTCCAGAACACAACTGCTGCTTGGACCGGAGGCCATGGAACACCTCGTACAATGCCGCGTGGCCGTGTTCGGCGTCGGCGGTGTGGGCGGTTATACGGTGGAAGCGCTGGCCCGTTCCGGCGTCGGCGCCCTGGACCTGATTGACGATGACAAAGTCTGCCTGACCAACCTGAACCGCCAGATCTATGCCACCCGCAGCACGGTGGGCAAATACAAGGTGGACGTGGCGGAGGAACGGATTAAGGATATCAACCCGGACTGCAAGGTTACAACATATAAAACTTTCTACCTGCCGGAAACGCAGGATCAGTTTGATTTCACTCAATATGATTATGTGGTGGATGCCATTGATACTGTAAAAGGCAAACTGGCACTGGTGGAACAGGCACAGGCAGCGGGTACGCCCATTATCTGTGCCATGGGTGCCGGCAACAAGCTGGATCCCACCGCTTTCAAAGTGGCGGATATCTACAAGACCTCTGTATGTCCCCTAGCAAGGGTGATGCGCACAGAATGCCGGAAGAGACGTATCAAGCACCTGAAGGTTGTCTATTCCACAGAAAAACCGGTCAGGCCGCTGGAGGATCCGTCTATCAGCTGCAGAAAACACTGCATCTGTCCTCCGGATACCCGGAAGTGCACAGTGCGCAGGGATATCCCGGGTTCCACCGCGTTTGTTCCGGCTGCCGCAGGACTGATTATCGCCGGTGAAGTGGTGAAGGACCTTTGCCGGGAATACATGGTCAAAAACGAGGAAAACTAACCCAATCATAATTGAAAATGACATTGAACAGGCTGTTCGCGGATGATCGAACAGCCTGTTCATTTTTGTATAAATAAATTGTATTTATTTTGTATGCATAAGTTACATGAATAATAGTTACATATGCAAAGTAACAATTAAGAACGGACAATTTGCAGACCAAAACCGCGAAACGCTTTATTTTACTAAAGAAACACGGGATTGCAACAAAACAAAAAAGCAATTTTCGCTAAAGAAAAATGCAAAAATTTGCAAAATATAACCGATATGTAACTATTCATATGTTAATATACGGCTGAAAGATGGAGATCATGTCACAGTTCCTCAATTGGAAAAACCTCTCCATCGGACAGCGACCGTTAACAAAATCCTTTGAAAAATAAGGGTTTGACCAAAATGACATACAAAGACACCTCTCGCAGAGGACGACGAAAAACCCGTTGCAAACGAATTCAGGAGGAGAACGTAATGAAGAAATTTTTATCCATTCTGTTGGTTGTCACCCTGCTGGCTGGTATCATGCCGCTGGTGATGGCTGAAGAAATTGAAAATGCTGAAGCTCCGGTGGAAGCTGCCGAGGTTCCCGCTGAACCGGCAGAAGCTCCTGCCGAGCCTGCTGAGGCACCTGCCGAAGTTCCTGCTGAACCGGCAGAAGCACCTGCCGAAGTTCCTGCTGAACCGGCAGAAGCACCTGCCGAAGTTCCTGCTGAACCGGCGGAAGCTCCCGCTGAGCCCGCAGAAGCTCCCGCTGAGCCTGCTGAGGTACCTGCCGAAGTTCCTGTTGAACCGGCAGAAGCTCCCGCAGAGCCTGCAGAAGCACCGGCGGAAGTTCCTGCAGAACCGGTCGAAGTTCCCGCTGAACCCGCTGAGGCTCCTGCAGAACCGGTCGAAGTTCCCGCTGAACCCGCTGAGGCTCCTGCAGAACCGGCAGAAGCTCCCGCGGAGCCCGCTGAGGCTCCTGCAGAACCGGCAGAAGCTCCCGCGGAGCCTGCTGAAGTACCGGCAGAGGAGCCTGCTGCCCCGGTCGCCTTCACAGGCAAGCTGTCAGTCAACATTCCGATGCCTGTAGCTACAGGTGCGGAAGCTTCCCTGAGGGCTGTTGTTTCTGATGCCAATATGGGTTATTCCATCTGGTGGGAAATCCAGGACGCGGAAAAGAAATGGCAGCGGATCGAAGGGGCAACTGAAGAAGTTTACAAGTTTATTGTTGATAAAACTTCCGGAACCTATCCTATCCGCTGTGCTCTGAGAGCGGAAGATGGCACTGTTCTGTACAGTTCCGCTCCGGTTAAGGTAAAGGAACCGGAACCTGTTCCCGCTGAAGAGACTGAAGCTCCTGCCGAGGAGACTGAAGTTCCTACCGAGGAGACTGAAGCTCCCGCTGAAGAGACCGAAGGCCCTGCCGAGGAGACTGAAGCTCCTGCTGAAGAGACCGAAGCTCCTGCCGAGGAGAATGAAGCTCCCGCTGAAGAGACCGAAGCTCCTGCCGAAGAACCCGAAGCTCCCGCCGAAGAACCCGAAGCTCCCGCCGAAGAACCCGAAGCTCCCGCTGAAGAGCCGGAAGCTCCTGCTGAGGAACCCGAAGCTCCTGCTGAAGAGCTTGTGAACGAAGAAACCGAAACTGAAGAACCCGCGGCTGAAGAATCCGAAGAGATTCCTGTTGAGGAAACTGAAGAGCCCGCTGAGGAGCCTGAAGTTCCTGCTGAAGAGGCTGAAGTTCCTGCTGAGGAACCCGAAGCTCCTGCTGAAGAGCTTGTGAACGAAGAAATCGAAACTGAAGAACCCGCGGCTGAAGAATCCGAAGAGATTCCTGCTGAGGAAGAAGAGACCGTCGATCTGGACGAGATCGAAGATTATGAAACGCCTCTGGGCCTCGGAGAAGAAAAAGCCGCTCCGGTATATGCCTACGAGAAGGATGAAGACGGCAACCTGATCCTGGACGAGAACGGCAACCCGATCGTTACCGTGATCGAAGGCGATGAAATCCCGGTCACCTACTTGCGGAATGAGGATGGAGAGCTTATACTTGATGAAAAGGGAGATCCGATTCCCACTCAGACCGTTCCTACGGATGCAGTCATCAGCAGCACACTTGAAGATGCCCTGGATCCGAACCGTACAATTGATATCTATTATTCCTGGAATAACCAGAAGCCCGCGATCGGCGGAGAAGTTACCTTCGTTGCCGTGCTGAACGGTTATGACAATCTTGAATATACCATCCAGTGGCAGCAGAGCAAAAACAATGCGGACTGGACAGATATTCCTGACTCCACTGAAACACGTCATTCTGAGATCGTTACGAGAGACAACTACAAAGACTTCTGGCGCGTACAGGTGACCATCACTGACGTAAACGAGTAAACCAGCAGGACAAAAAAACAGCCGCTCCGGACATAATCCGATGCGGCTTAACCTGTTATCCAGATATTCCAACTGTTTGCAAAACCTTCCGACCATCATAATAAGGGGATTGGAACATGAAGTATTCAGTAAAGAAATTCACCGCATTGCTGCTGGCGCTGATCATGGTACTCAGCCTTGCGCCACTGGACGCAATTGCTTCGGTATTTACGACATACGAAGCAAAAATTGTCATCGATACATCAGAATCGGTGCAGATCAGCGATACTATTGCTACGTCGCGGATTGAGTCGGCCAACGTAGTCGTGACCAGTCTGGATGCTATTCTACCTGTAGAAGGCCGGGTGGAATTTGAAGAGAAACCGGTTGAGAAACCCAAATTGATGATGAAAGCAACCAGGGGGGTCGCTGCTTCTGTTCCTACCACACGGACAGTGGGCAGGTTCGACATCACTATCATTGATGATGCGACAAAAGCGGAATGGCAGCCTAAGGCCGGTGAAAGTGTTGATGTACGAGTCCGGTTAAGCAATCCGATTGATTTAAATCCGGGTGAAACACTGAAGCTCCTCCATGAGACAGATGGAGACCCACAGTTTGTTCCTGCAACGTTCTATAAAAATACCGAAGAGCAGTTGACCGGTTTTGCTTTTGAAGCAACTGGATTCTCTGTTTATGCTGTTGTTGCGGAAGGCGTAGATGCACGACTGCAGGTTAAATTCAACAGCAATGGTTCAGATATTGCCACAATTTGGGTAAAACAGAGCGATTTGGCAAATCAGACCGAGTTTGAAAAAATAGTTTATGACCCGGGTACGGGCACGCTACCTGCCGGAGTGATTTTCCTCGGATGGACAGACAATCCTGACTATGAACTGCCGGATGAAGATTTTACTCCGATGACGATCGCGGATATCAGGACAGCCGTTACAGAGAAACTAAGCAATGGTGTTCATGATATTGAAGAAGCAACAAATGGAGATTCTGTAACTTATTATGCTGTTCTAGCCAAACAGTACAGGATTAATTACCTTGGCGATGGAGGCGTTTCTGTCGGCGAGGAAGTGATCAATTACCGTTACAGTGCAACAGATCCTAATCCGGAAATGGAATATACTGTTAACATGACCTATACACCCAAAGACAACGAGCACGCCTTTATGGGTTGGTTGGTTGCTGAAGGTGATGAAAACATTGTACCAGATCCGGAAAATCCACATGATGCTGACACACCATATGAAAATGAATCCGAAATAATTATAAAGGGTAACGTGACATTCTCTGTTGATGCACCAGAAGGTCATTGGCTTGTTTTTGATGAGAATGGCAAGGGTGCTATCTATTGTGCTCCACAATTTGTAAAATCCGGAACGGTTACACAACAACCTCGACCGGATACAGATATGCTGCGCTTGGGCTATCGGTTTGGTGGCTGGTATGATACCAAAGCTCATGCGGATGCCCACGGAGCTGACCCTGCTGACGAAACAGGCAAGTTTTCATTTGGCGGGCAGCTTAATGAAGGGATCACGATCTATGCCAGTTGGATCAGTGAAACGACTGCTACATATACTGTCATTTTCTGGACACAGAATCAGTCTAGGACGGGATATGATGTGGCAGGTTCTGTGGTTGTGAGTGGCACGGTTGGTGACAATATTCCGTATACATCTGTTGATAATATAGATGAAGATTATGCTACAGGTACCGGCTTTGGAGAGAACGGCCACTATACAGGATTCTGTCTGACGGAAGGAAGTAAGGGGCAGACAGTGATGATCAGATCAGAAAATGATTCTGTTCTGAACCTGTATTATGATCGAATTCATTATAATTTTAGATTTTATGTATACAGAGATTCCAGAAGTGGACAAAATCGATATACATTTGCAGACAATTCTGGTAGCGGAAGCAACCTTGATGATCTTGTTACCTGGAATCCGGCGAATAATAATCATCCTTCTGTTACTGGCTATACTGTGGACAGCGAACGCGTGGGTAATTATGATTATTATTACTTCACATTGTCAGCTTATTACGGAGAAGATATCAGCTCAAAATGGCCTAAATATGACCAAATTCAAGGAGTAGGAAGTCTTCAGCCCGTTAGTTTCGTTATGATGGTGGGAACGAAACTTAAACCAAATCCAACTAATGGAGGATCTGGTACGGTTAAGGGTATAATATCGGTTTTAAATGAGAATATTCTTGGTGCGACCAATCAAGCAAATGGCAACTATGTAATCATTCGTTTCCCTGCGCAAGGTTACAATAACTGGAGATATCATATCTGGTTTGAAACAGTAGAAGGAGTAGATTATACAGAAAAAACAACAAAAGAATACAATGGCAGAACTTATTATGAAGATAACATTATGGAGGTTCGCTCCAGTAACTTACAAGTTAAATCTCAGAACGAGCCCAAATATGATGGCTTTGATTTTGTTGGTAAAAGAGGTCAGGACTGGAACATAACAAACATTAATGATAATAGTGCATGGACTACTACAGAAAATGGGACGACCTTGCATCATCTGAATTATCTTTATAACCGCCAGGTGTTCAAAATTAGATATTTTGATGGCAATTATGTTGATGGTAATGGTAATACAATTCAGAACAGGGCAACTCATCTGCTGCACGAAAGTAGAGCGATTGGTCAGGGCGCAGATGTTACAGCTGATGAGTATGCAAAATATGAACCGGAGCTTCCTGAAGGTGAACTGGGATTCGTTTTCGAGGGATGGTATACTGATGAGGGTTGTACATCGCCCTATACTTTTGGAAAAATGCCGATAGACGGTATCAAAGTCTATGCCAAATGGAGGCAGATCCAGTACCGTGTTTTCCTGCATTCCATGGTGCCAACAAGTGATACAACGCTTAATTGGGGTTCTGCAAACCAGAAGATGAACTTCCGTATTTCTTATGGAGGAAAAATCAGCGCGCCATTTGGTACCAGGACTGGTTATGAGTTCTCCGGTTGGTACACAAATCCACAGTATAATGGTGTATTCAATGCGGAAAACTATGTATTGAATGAGCAAACTGTTTCTACTCCATACGATAAATCAGCTCATTTGACGGATCCTCATACAATTTATGATGGTTATGGAACAGAGATAAATGAAGATGATGACAGAGACTGGATTACAAAAGAATTTAACCTGTATGCCAAATGGAGTAAGATTCTGATTGGCGCAACCGGTATTGGTGTGAAATACGATGAGGGAGAAGGATCAAATCCTCCCAGCGATACTAATCTATATGTAGATCAGGCTAAGGCGGTTGCCCAGTCGGCATCGACGGCGCCTGATGGAAAAGTATTTGCATATTGGGTTGTTCAGAAGTGGAATGGAACTGAATATACGGATACAGATGTACATGTATACCCTGGCGCCCAATTCATAGTCAATGCTGATGACGCAAAGGTGACGCCGCATACAGATGATCCTACTAAGAACGATTATGTTGTTCAGCTGCGTGCGGAGTATGTTGATCCTATTGGCCCGCCGACAACTCATATCTGGTGGTTCAGGAATGATGGAACCGAGGCGTTCCGGAAAGATGATCCTATCCAGGTAAATAAGTCTGTAGCAATTGAAGGAGCACTAACACGTTCCGGCTACAGGTTTATCGGCTGGGCGAAGGTTCAGCAGAATGGAGATACTCCTGCAACAACAACTGACGCGGGTCCGTACCTGTACTATGGAGATGACGGTGCATTCCATCTTGGCAGCAAGACGGGAACTAAAGTCAGCAAGGTGGCTGCAGATGAACGCACACCTTATGACAACATGTATGCGGTCTGGATTCCGGAACTGAAGATCAGAATTACAGGCAACACCGATACAAAGGAATACAATGGACAGGAACAGAGTGTAACCGGGTACACAGTTGAATACAGCGTTGGTGGAGGAGCGTATAGTACGACGGCTCCCAGCGGTGTTTCAGTAGCACTTGCAGAAGGTAAGACCGCTGAAGCCGCAGGTACTAATGTTAATACAAATCCTGGATACCTGATGGGCCTGAATTCTGAAAGCTTTACCATTTCGGTAAATGCAGAAAAATATGACTTTAATGCTACAGATGATCTGACAATAACAGACGGCTGGCTGAAGATCACGCCGAAGAAGGTCACCATCACCGCGAAGGACGCGAGCAAGGAATACGACGGAACTGCGCTGACACAGCCTGAGTTCACTGTGAGCGGCCTGGCGGAAGGTGATACGCATACATTCACAGTCGTCATGACAGACGACAGCACAATCACCAATGTCGGCACACAGCCGAACGTGATTGCGACAGTGGATGGCGTAGCAGTAACAACCGGAACTGAAACTGCGGTAGGCAACTACCTGGTGACAACAGCTAACGGCACGTTGAAGATCACGCCGAAGAAGGTCACCATCACCGCGAAGGACGCGAGCAAGGAATACGACGGAACTGCGCTGACACAGCCTGAGTTCACTGTGAGCGGCCTGGCGGAAGGTGATACGCATACATTCACAGTCGTCATGACAGACGACAGCACAATCACCAATGTCGGCACACAGCCGAACGTGATTGCGACAGTGGATGGCGTAGCAGTAACAACCGGAGCTGAAACTGCGGTAGGCAACTATCTGGTGACAACAGCTAACGGCACGCTGAAGATCACGCCGAAGAAGGTTACCATCACCGCGAAAGACGCGAGCAAGGAATACGACGGAACTGCGCTGACACAGCCTGAGTTCACTGTGAGCGGCCTGGCGGAAGGTGATACGCATACATTCACAGTCGTCATGACAGACGACAGCACAATCACCAATGTCGGCACACAGCCGAACGTGATTGCGACAGTGGATGGCGTAGCAGTAACAACCGGAGCTGAAACTGCGGTAGGCAACTATCTGGTGACAACAGCTAACGGCACGCTGAAGATCACGCCGAAGAAGGTCACCATTACCGCGAAGGACGCGAGCAAGGAATACGACGGAACTGCGCTGACACAGCCTGAGTTCACTGTGAGCGGCCTGGCGGAAGGTGATACGCATACATTCACAGTCGTCATGACAGACGACAGCACAATCACCAATGTCGGCACACAGCCGAACGTGATTGCGACAGTGGATGGCGTAGCAGTAACAACCGGAACTGAAACTGCGGTAGGCAACTACCTGGTGACAACAGCTAACGGCACGTTGAAGATTACGCCGAAGAAGGTCACCATCACCGCGAAGGACGCGAGCAAGGAATACGACGGAACTGCGCTGACACAGCCTGAGTTCACTGTGAGCGGCCTGGCGGAAGGTGATACGCATACATTCACGGTCGTCATGACAGACGACAGCACAATTACGGATGTCGGTACTCAGCCGAACGTGATTGCGACAGTGGATGGCGTAGCAGTAACAACCGGAACTGAAACTGCGGTAGGCAACTACCTGGTGACAACAGCTAACGGCACGCTGAAGATCACGCCGAAGAAGGTCACCATCACCGCGAAAGACGCGAGCAAGGAATACGACGGAACTGCGCTGACACAGCCTGAGTTCACTGTGAGCGGCCTGGCGGAAGGTGATACGCATACATTCACGGTCGTCATGACAGACGACAGCACAATTACGGATGTCGGTACTCAGCCGAACGTGATTGCGACAGTGGATGGCGTAGCAGTAACAACCGGAACTGAAACTGCGGTAGGCAACTACCTGGTGACAACAGCTAACGGCACGTTGAAGATTACGCCGAAGAAGGTCACCATCACCGCGAAGGACGCGAGCAAGGAATACGACGGAACTGCGCTGACACAGCCTGAGTTCACTGTGAGCGGCCTGGCGGAAGGTGATACGCATACATTCACGGTCGTCATGACAGACGACAGCACAATTACGGATGTCGGTACTCAGCCGAACGTGATTGCGACAGTGGATGGCGTAGCAGTAACAACCGGAACTGAAACTGCGGTAGGCAACTACCTGGTGACAACAGCTAACGGCACGTTGAAGATCACGCCGAAGAAGGTCACCATTACCGCGAAGGACGCGAGCAAGGAATACGACGGAACTGCGCTGACACAGCCTGAGTTCACTGTGAGCGGCCTGGCGGAAGGTGATACGCATACATTCACGGTCGTCATGACAGACGACAGCACAATTACGGATGTCGGTACTCAGCCGAACGTGATTGCGACAGTGGATGGCGTAGCAGTAACAACCGGAACTGAAACTGCGGTAGGCAACTACCTGGTGACAACAGCTAACGGCACGTTGAAGATTACGCCGAAGAAGGTCACCATCACCGCGAAGGACGCGAGCAAGGAATACGACGGAACTGCGCTGACACAGCCTGAGTTCACTGTGAGCGGCCTGGCGGAAGGTGATACGCATACATTCACGGTCGTCATGACAGACGACAGCACAATTACGGATGTCGGTACTCAGCCGAACGTGATTGCGACAGTGGATGGCGTAGCAGTAACAACCGGAACTGAAACTGCGGTAGGCAACTACCTGGTGACAACAGCTAACGGCACGCTGAAGATCACGCCGAAGAAGGTCACCATCACCGCGAAAGACGCGAGCAAGGAATACGACGGAACTGCGCTGACACAGCCTGAGTTCACTGTGAGCGGCCTGGCGGAAGGTGATACGCATACATTCACAGTCGTCATGACAGACGACAGCACAATTACGGATGTCGGTACTCAGCCGAACGTGATTGCGACAGTGGATGGCGTAGCAGTAACAACCGGAACTGAAACTGCGGTAGGCAACTACCTGGTGACAACAGCTAACGGCACGTTGAAGATTACGCCGAAGAAGGTCACCATCACCGCGAAGGACGCGAGCAAGGAATACGACGGAACTGCGCTGACACAGCCTGAGTTCACTGTGAGCGGCCTGGCGGAAGGTGATACGCATACATTCACAGTCGTCATGACAGACGACAGCACAATCACCAATGTCGGCACACAGCCGAACGTGATTGCGACAGTGGATGGCGTAGCAGTAACAACCGGAACTGAAACTGCGGTAGGCAACTACCTGGTGACAACAGCTAACGGCACGTTGAAGATCACGCCGAAGAAGGTCACCATCACCGCGAAGGACGCGAGCAAGGAATACGACGGAACTGCGCTGACACAGCCTGAGTTCACTGTGAGCGGCCTGGCGGAAGGTGATACGCATACATTCACAGTCGTCATGACAGACGACAGCACAATCACCAATGTCGGCACACAGCCGAACGTGATTGCGACAGTGGATGGCGTAGCAGTAACAACCGGAGCTGAAACTGCGGTAGGCAACTATCTGGTGACAACAGCTAACGGCACGCTGAAGATCACGCCGAAGAAGGTCACCATTACCGCGAAGGACGCGAGCAAGGAATACGACGGAACTGCGCTGACACAGCCTGAGTTCACTGTGAGCGGCCTGGCGGAAGGTGATACGCATACATTCACAGTCGTCATGACAGACGACAGCACAATTACGGATGTCGGTACTCAGCCGAACGTGATTGCGACAGTGGATGGCGTAGCAGTAACAACCGGAACTGAAACTGCGGTAGGCAACTACCTGGTGACAACAGCTAACGGCACGTTGAAGATTACGCCGAAGAAGGTCACCATCACCGCGAAGGACGCGAGCAAGGAATACGACGGAACTGCGCTGACACAGCCTGAGTTCACTGTGAGCGGCCTGGCGGAAGGTGATACGCATACATTCACAGTCGTCATGACAGACGACAGCACAATTACGGATGTCGGTACTCAGCCGAACGTGATTGCGACAGTGGATGGCGTAGCAGTAACAACCGGAACTGAAACTGCGGTAGGCAACTACCTGGTGACAACAGCTAACGGCACGCTGAAGATCACGCCGAAGAAGGTCACCATCACCGCGAAAGACGCGAGCAAGGAATACGACGGAACTGCGCTGACACAGCCTGAGTTCACTGTGAGCGGCCTGGCGGAAGGTGATACGCATACATTCACAGTCGTCATGACAGACGACAGCACAATCACCAATGTCGGCACACAGCCGAACGTGATTGCGACAGTGGATGGCGTAGCAGTAACAACCGGAGCTGAAACTGCGGTAGGCAACTATCTGGTGACAACAGCTAACGGCACGTTGAAGATCACCCCGATTACCGACAAAGTCACGGTCACGATCACCGAGAACAGCGACGAAGTGACCTATGACGGACAGCCCCATACGATCAAGGGATACAAGAGTATTGTGGCTGATAACACGCTGTATGACGTGGCGACTTCTGTGACAGAAACCGAGACAACTGCCTGGACCGTGACGAAGACTGACGCGGGTACCTATGATATGGGTATCTTGGCGGGAGACTTCGAGAACACGAACACGAACTTCACGAATGTTGAGTTCAAGATCGTGGACGGCCAGCTGAAGATCAAGCCGATTACCGACAAAGTCACGGTCACGATCACCGAGAACAGCGACGAAGTGACATACGACGGACAGCCGCATACGATCAAGGGGTACAAGAGTATTGTGGCCGATAACACGCTGTACGACGTGGCGACTTCCGTGGCGGAAACCGAGACAACTGCCTGGACCGTGACGAAGACCGACGTTGGCACCTATGACATGGGTATCTTGGCGGGAGACTTCGAGAACACGAACACGAACTTCACGAATGTTGAGTTCAAGATCGTGGACGGTCAGCTGAAGATTAATCCTCCGGACAAGGTAACGGTCACGATTACCGAGAACAGCGACGAAGTGACATATGACGGACAGCCGCATACAATCAAGGGGTACAAGAGTATTGTGGCTGATAACACGCTGTATGACGTGGCGACATCCGTGGTAGAAACCGAGACAGCTGCCTGGACCGTGACGAAGACTGACGCGGGTACCTATGACATGGGTATCGTGGCGGGAGACTTCGAGAACACGAACACGAACTTCCCGAATGTTGAGTTCAAGATCGTGGACGGTCAGCTGAAGATCAAGCCGATTACCGACAAGGTCACGGTCACGATCACTGAGAACAGCGACGAAGTGACATACGACGGACAGCCGCATACGATCAAGGGGTACAAGAGTATTGTGGCTGATAACACGCTGTACGACGTGGCGACTTCCGTGGCGGAAACCGAGACAGCTGCCTGGACCGTGACGAAGACTGACGCGGGTACCTATGATATGGGTATCGTGGCGGGAGACTTCGAGAACACGAACACGAACTTCACGAATGTTGAGTTCAAGATCGTGGACGGCCAGCTGAAGATCAAGCCGATTACCGACAAAGTCACGGTCACGATCACTGAGAACAGCGACGAAGTGACATACGACGGACAGCCGCATACGATCAAGGGGTACAAGAGTATTGTGGCTGATAACACGCTGTACGACGTGGCGACATCCGTGGCGGAAACCGAGACAGCTGCCTGGACCGTGACGAAGACTGACGCGGGTACCTATGATATGGGTATCGTGGCGGGAGACTTCGAGAACACGAACACGAACTTCACGAATGTTGAGTTCAAGATCGTGGACGGCCAGCTGAAGATCAAGCCGATTACCGACAAAGTCACGGTCACGATCACTGAGAACAGCGACGAAGTGACATACGACGGACAGCCGCATACGATCAAGGGGTACAAGAGTATTGTGGCTGATAACACGCTGTACGACGTGGCGACATCCGTGGCGGAAACCGAGACAGCTGCCTGGACCGTGACGAAGACTGACGCGGGTACCTATGATATGGGTATCGTGGCGGGAGACTTCGAGAACACGAACACGAACTTCACGAATGTTGAGTTCAAGATCGTGGACGGCCAGCTGAAGATCAAGCCGATTACCGACAAAGTCACGGTCACGATCACTGAGAACAGCGACGAAGTGACATACGACGGACAGCCGCATACGATCAAGGGGTACAAGAGTATTGTGGCCGATAACACGCTGTATGACGTGGCGACATCCGTGGCGGAAACCGAGACAGCTGCCTGGACCGTGACGAAGACTGACGCGGGTACCTATGATATGGGTATCGTGGCGGGAGACTTCGAGAACACGAACACGAACTTCACGAATGTTGAGTTCAAGATCGTGGACGGCCAGCTGAAGATCAAGCCGATTACCGACAAAGTCACGGTCACGATCACTGAGAACAGCGACGAAGTGACATACGACGGACAGCCGCATACGATCAAGGGGTACAAGAGTATTGTGGCCGATAACACGCTGTATGACGTGGCGACATCCGTGGCGGAAACCGAGACAACTGCCTGGACCGTGACGAAGACTGACGCGGGTACCTATGATATGGGTATCGTGGCGGGAGACTTCGAGAACACGAACACGAACTTCACGAATGTTGAGTTCAAAATCGTGGACGGTCAGCTGAAGATCAAGCCGATTACCGACAAGGTCACGGTCACGATCACTGAGAACAGCGACGAAGTGACATATGACGGACAGCCGCATACGATCAAGGGGTACAAGAGTATTGTGGCCGATAACACGCTGTATGACGTGGCAACTTCCGTGGCGGAAACCGAGACAACTGCCTGGACCATCACGAAGACTGACGCGGGTACCTATGACATGGGTATCGTGGCGGGAGACTTCGAGAACACGAACACGAACTTCACAAATGTTGAGTTCAAGATCGTGGACGGTCAGCTGAAGATCAAGCCGATTACCGACAAGGTCACGGTCACGATCACTGAGAACAGCGACGAAGTGACATATGACGGACAGCCGCATACGATCAAGGGGTACAAGAGTATTGTGGCCGATAACACGCTGTATGACGTGGCAACTTCCGTGGCGGAAACCGAGACAACTGCCTGGACCGTGACGAAGACTGACGCGGGTACCTATGACATGGGTATCGTGGCGGGAGACTTCGAGAACACGAACACGAACTTCACAAATGTTGAGTTCAAGATCGTGGACGGCCAGCTGAAGATAGCAAAACGTGCAGTTACCCTGACCAGCGGTAATGCTAAGAGATCTTATAACGGTGAAGCTCTGACGAACGCGGATGTTGAGGGTAAGAATGAGAATGGCCTGACGGTGGAAACCGGTTGGGTGGACGGCGAAGGCGCGACCTACGAATTTACCGGCAGCCAGACCTTGGTTGGAGAAAGCCCGAATGCATTCACTTATACGCTCAAGGACAATACCAAGGCTGATAACTATGTGATTACCAAGACGGAAGGTAAACTCATCGTGGATGATGAGAGTGTGCCGGATGACCTGGTGGTGAAGAAGACTGCCGACGACACCGTGTACAAACTGGGTGAAGAAGTGACCTTCGATATCTGGGTTAAGAACATCTATGATGACATTGTGACGATCAAGCTGATCGAAATCGAAGGTGTGACCCTGGCTAAGGATACCTTCGAAGGTGTTGAACCCGGAGCAGAGATCACCACCACCGCAACCTACACCATTACGGAAGCCGATATCCTGGCAGGCAGCTTCACCAACACGGTGACGGCGAGGGTTGTGGAAAAAGAGTGGAGTGCCAACGCATCGGTTAAGGTTGAAGATCCGAATGGTCACCTGACAGTGATCAAGGAGACTACCAGCGAGACGCCGGAAGGCGGTTACAAGCTGGGTGAGACAGTCACCTACAAGATCACGGTAGTGAATGACGGCAACCTGACGATCACCGACATCACTGCGACAGATGAACGGACCGGAGACGAGTGGAAGATCGACAGCCTGGCACCTGGTGAAAGCAAGGAATACACCGCTTCCACCACAGTGACCGAAGACGATATCCTCAGCGGCCACATCATCAATGATGCAACCGCAAAGGGTAAGAGCCCGGATCCGGATGAACCTGACGTACCGGTTGATCCCGGACATACAGATGATGATCCTGAAGATCCGAATGGTCACCTGACAGTGATCAAGGAGACTACCAGCGAGACGCCGGAAGGCGGCTACAAGCTGGGCGAGACGGTCAGCTACAAGATCACGGTAGTGAACGACGGCAACCTGACGATCACCGACATCAAGGTTCTGGATGAGCGGACCGGCGACGAATGGCCGGTAGCCAGCCTGGCACCCGGTGAGAGCAAGGAATTCACCGCTTCCACTAGTGTAACAGAAGACGACATCCTGAGCGGACACATCATCAACGAAGCGACCGCGACAGGCAAGAGTCCCGATCCGGATAAACCTGACGTGCCGGTAACCCCGGATGAGACGGACGATGATCCGGAAGATCCGAACGGTCACCTGACAGTGATCAAGGAGACCACCAGCGAGACGCCGGAAGGCGGATACAAGCTGGGAGAGACAGTCAGCTACAAGATTACGGTCGTGAACGACGGCAACCTGACGATCACCGAAATCAAGGTTCTGGACGAACGGACCGGTGATGAGTGGGCGGTAGACAGCCTGGCACCCGGTGAAAGCAGAACGTTTGAAGCTTCCACAACGGTGACGGAGGAGGATATTCTCAGCAAACACATCATCAACGAAGCGACGGCGAAGGGCAAGAGCCCGGATCCTGACAAGCCTGATGTGCCGGTGACACCGGATGAGACAGACGATGATCCCGAAGATCCGAACGGCCACCTGACAGTGATCAAGGAGACCACCAGCGAGACGCCGGAAGGCGGATATAAGCTGGGTGAGACGCTCAACTACAAGATTACAGTTGTCAACGACGGCAACCTGACGATTACTGAAATTACCGTTACGGATGACCGGACCGGAGATGCGTGGAAGATCGACAGCCTGAAGCCCGGCGATAGCAAGGAGTTTGAGGCTTCCACAACGGTGACAGAGGAAGATATCCTCAGCGAACATATCATCAACGAAGCGACGGCGAAGGGCAAGAGCCCGGATCCTGACAAGCCTGATGTGCCGGTAACACCGGATGAAACAGATGATGATCCTGAAGATCCGAACGGTCACCTGACGGTCAACAAGGAAACCACTTCCACACCCAAGGATGAAAATGGCTATGCGGAAGGCGAAGTGATCAGCTACAAGATCACGGTCGTGAACGACGGTAACCTGACGATCACCAATATCAACGTGATTGACGATCTGACCGGAGACAAGTGGCCGGTTGAAAGCCTGGCACCCGGTGCAACGAAGGAATTCGAAACCAAGTATACTGTAACTGCTGCAGATGCGGCGGCCGGTGAGGTGCTGAACGTTGCAACGGCTGAAGGCAAGAGCCCGGATCCGAAGAAACCCGATGTGCCGGTGACACCCGGTGAGGATCCCGAACCCACGATCGAAACCAAGGTTACCCTGATAATCCGCTACTGGATCGGCAGTAAGGACGGCGAGCTCATCAATACAATCAACCGGGTCGAAAAGGTTGGTACTGCATATGATGTTGCAACTCCGCCGATTGAGGGTTATACTGCTGATACAGAGAGAGTCAAGGGCGTCCTGGATAAGGACATGGAATACGACGTGGTTTACACTGCGAATGACTATACGCTGACAATCCTGTATAAGTATATGGACGGTACTGAAGCCGCTGCGACCTATACAGAAGTGCTCCACGCCGGAGACGAGTACAGCGTAGAATCTCCCGTGGTCAGAGGCTACTACACCAACAAGAAGAAGGTTGAAGGCACAATGCCCGCAAGGGATGTGACCGTCACAGTTATCTACGTAAAGAACCCGGTGATCATCACGATTGACGACTTTGAGACGCCTTTGGGCATCGGTCTGGGCAGTATCAATGTCGGCGAAACCATCGAGTAAAAAAATCACCCGAAATACTTACTTTCCCCGACACGCCGAAACGGCGTGTCGGGCCTATAGGTGAACAAGGGGGACGATTGAATGAAAAAACTGCTGGCATATCTGCTCATATGCGTGATGGCACTGACAGCTGTTACAGCCGGACTGGCAGAAACAGCGGAAGAACCTGTTGCTGAAGAAAAGCCGCAGATCACATATGATTATGAAGAACTGACGGTAGCCGTCACAACGCCGCTGACCGGGAACTTCTTCACCAATCTGTGGGGAAACGGCAGCAGTGATATGGACGTACGCGCCATGATCCACGGATATAACCTGATTGAATGGAACACGGAAGACGGCGTGTTTGTTCCAGATGAGTCCGTAATCAGCGGTGTGAATGTGCAGCAGGCGGATAATGGCGATATTACCTTTATTATGGCGCTGTACGAAGATCTGTTCTACAGCGACGGCACACCGGTGACCGCCTGGGATTATGCCTTCTCTATCCTGCTGACCATGTCTCCGGAACTGAAGGAACTGGGCGCAAGCGTGCACCAGCCGGAATATATTGCCGGATACAGCAACTACATCAGCGGAAAAACCGATCACCTCACCGGTGTGAGGGTGCTGGACGATCATCTGATACACATCACAATCGACCATGCATACCTGCCCTTCTTCTACGAACTGGGCCTGCTGGACTGCGTGCCTTATCCGGCAGCTGTCATTGCTCCCGGCGTGAAAGTGGCGGATGACGGAAAGGGCGTATACCTGACCAACACGGAAGGCGGAGATGAAGCCGTATTTACGGCGGATCTGCTGAAGGGTACGATCCTGGACGAAACAAGCGGCTACCGGACTCACCCGTCCGTGACAAGCGGACCGTATGTGCTGACATCCTATGAGGACGGCGTGGCCAAGTTTGAAATCAACCCGCAGTACAAGGGCAATTCCAAAGGCCAGAAGCCTATGATCAAGAAGGTCACGATGATTTCGATGCCTTCGAATGAAATGATCGACGCTTACCATGACGGTAAGGTAACGCTGCTGAACAAAGTCAGCGACGGTGAGACGATCACGCAGCTGCTGGGCGAAGCAGCCGAGGATGAAATGTACACTTCCGCCAACTATGCCAGAACCGGCCTGAGTTTCATCAGCTTCAATACAGACCGTGCACCGCTGGATGACCTGGCGGTCAGACAGGCTATCGCGTATGCTGCGGACCGGGATGAAGTGGTGAAGGAAGCCCTGGACAGCTACGGCATGAAGGGCCTGGGCTACTTCGGCATGGGTCAGTGGATGTACCTGCTGCTGAACGGTACCGTACAGTATCCCGTGGAAGAGCCGGAAGAGAATGCCACTGAAAAAGAAAAGGCAGAATACGAGAAGGCCATTGAAGAATGGGAAACGCTGTCGCTGGAAGATATCGAACCCTATGACAGGGATCTGGAAAAGGCTGCGGAGCTGCTGGACAATGCCGGATGGAACCGGAATGCAGACGGTGACGGCTTTGTCCAGGGATCTGACAAGCTGCGCTATAAGCAGACAGAAGAAGGCCTGGTGCCGCTGCGGCTGACGATGGCATACGGGGCCGGAAGTGCGGCCGGGGAAGCGCTGGAAGGCGCACTGGTACAGTCCCTGAAGGAGATCGGCATTGAGCTGATCGTTGAAGCCATGGACGCAGACGCGATGCTGTACCAGTTTTACAGAATGAGCGAGACGAAGTATGACATGTACTTCCTCGCGACAAACTTCGACCTGCTGTATGATCCTTCCCTTAGTTTTACGGTGGATGAAGAAGGACATCACGTCTGGAAAACTTCCGGACTGGCGGATGACGAACTCTGGAAACTGGCAGTGGATATGCGCCGGACTGAGCCCGAAGACCTGATGGGCTATTGCACGAAATGGCTGGCCTTCCAGAAGCGTTTCGCAGAGCAGCTGCCGCTGCTGCCGATGTATTCCAACGTGTACTTTGACTTCTATCCGCAGGTGCTGCACGAGTATAAGATTGCGTCGAATATTTCCTGGCCGGAAGCTTCCATAGGTGCTTACCTGTCGGACTATGTGCCGGAAGTACCGGAAGAGGAATAAATATAATTCAGAATTAAGAATTAAGAATTCAGAATTATTACTGATGAGACACATGGATTTGTTCAGAACGAGCGGATAAATATGCAAAAATGAATCCATAAGAGAAGAGGAAAAGACCTTGCATCGCAGGGCCTTTTCCTTTATGCTTTTAGCTAAACGGAAAACACCCGGAGGAGAAAAAATGAAACAATACAGCGAATACCGGTTTGGGGATATGACTGTAACCTGGTGGCTGGATGAACAAAACCATATGGGAATGACCCTGGTCCCGGCCGGGATGAAGGATCAGGTGCGGGAACATCAGTATGCGCTGGAGAACCTGGTTCAGATTCACGCAAGGGGTGACCAGCTGCCGAATGGTTACGGAAACGGCCATACGATGGCCACAACAACAGCCACCGACCGTATGCGTTTTGTGAATCAGGTAAAGGAAGGCAATATGGTGGTGACCGAGCTTGCAGACGAGAACGGCCGCACAGTTTTCCATACGCTGAAATGGGAAGAAGGACTGGAAGCCCTGCGGGTTTCTGTCCGGTTTGAAAACCGGACAGGGAAACCGGTGACGCTGGACCTGCTTTCCAGCCTGAACTTTGGCGGGATTACACCCTTTGCGGACGGAGATGCCCACGGTACCCTGCTGCTGCACCGGGCGGGAAGCGCCTGGAGCGCAGAGGGCAGGCTGATCACGGATACCATTGAGGAAGCGATGCTGGAGCGGTCCTGGACGGGCCATGCGCTACGGGTGGTGAAGTTTGGCCAGGTTGGCTCCATGCCGGTGCGGGGCTGGTTTCCCTTTGCGGCAGTTGAGGACACGGCAAACGACGTGACCTGGGCTATGCAGATAGCCTGTCCTTCCTCCTGGCAGATGGAAATCCGCCGGAAGGATGACCGACTGAATATGATGGCGTCCCTGCCGGATGATGATTTCGGCCAGTGGGCGAAGACTGTCGCACCGGGAGAAAGCTTTGAAACACCTGAAGCTTATGTGACGGTGGGACGCGGCGGCATTGACCGGGTGAGCCAGCGGCTGCTGACAGTCCACCGGGCCAATATGCCCCGGCCGGATGCGGAACTGCCGGTGCTGTTCAACGAATACTGCACCACCTGGGGTGATCCGAGCCATGAGAACCTGACCAAGATTACGGACCGGATTCAGGGCCACGGAATTGACTTCCTGGTGATTGACGCGGGCTGGTACCGCAGGGAAGGTGTGGCCTGGCATGAGTGCGGCGGGGACTGGATTCCGGAAGAAAAAAATATGTTCCCGGAAGGACTGAAGGCAACGGCGGACATGATCCGGGCGCACGGCATGATTCCCGGAATCTGGTTTGAGCCGGAGACATGCGCAAAGGGAGCGGATATCTTCCGGAAGGAAGAAATGCTGCTGACCCGCCGGGGTACGGTGATTGATACAGATAACCGCCGGTTCCTGGATCTCCGCAAACCGGAGGTTCAGGCATACCTTGATGAGCGGGTAATCGGACTGCTGAAGAAATGCGGTTTCGGATATACGAAGATTGACTATAACGACTGTATCGGCGCAGGCTGCGATGATCCGGACAGCCTGGGTGAAGGTCTGCGGCAGAACATGCAGGCTATGCTGGAATTCTTTCGCCGGATGCGGAGGGAAATCCCGGAACTGTGGATTGAAAACTGCTCCTCCGGCGGCCACCGGCTGGAGCCTTCACTGATGGGCGTGACGGATATGGCATCCTTCTCGGACGCGCATGAGTGCGAGGAGATCCCGATTATCGCGGCACAGCTGCACAGGCTGATCCTGCCGGGCCAGTCCCAGATCTGGGCGGCACTGCGGGCGAGTGACAGTATCCGCAGGATCAATTATTCACTGATCAACACTTTTCTGGGAGTGATGTGTATTTCCGGCGATGTGTGGGAGCTGTCTGAAGAGCAGTGGGCCAAGGTGGATGAGGGAATCAGCTTTTTTAAAGAAGTGAGAAATATCATCCGGGACGGCGTTTCCGCTTTCCACGGTGATGTTTCCCAGAGCTGGCGGCACCCGGAAGGCTGGCAGGCGGTCTGCCGGACAGCAGGCGGGGAAACGCTGACAGTCGTCCATACCTTTGGCGGGGATCTGCCGGAGAAGGTCACCCTGCCGGTATCCGGGAAACGGATCCTGAGGGTGATGAACAGCGAAGACAATAAGATTGCATTGGAAAACGGCAGGCTGACGGTGGAACTGAAAGCTCCGTTTGAAGCAATTGCGATTCACACAGGAGATTGATATTCAAAATAAAAAAATATTTTACAAAATTGTTAAAAAAGTGTTGACAATCGAAATAAAGTATGTAATAATGTAGTCACAAAGAAGAAGGACAGTATAATAACAGGAGGTGAGAGGAAGAAAGGGAGACCCGTAAAAAGGATACAGGAAGTCCAATGAGGCTGCGGGGTGACTGGCGGAGGCGTTCATGGCAAGAGGTAAATCCGGGAACGGCAAAGGCAGCGCGGACGCAGCGGAAGTGAATAGATAGAAACGAGCAAACCCCTGTGCGTACACAGGGGTTGCTCGTTTTTCTAATGCATAATGATAAAAGAAGGACATAATTCTACGAAACGTAGAATAAATATTTGACAAGTTATACGAATTGGGTGTTCAATAGGGAAAATGAATCGGGTATGATGATTGCGAACCAAGGGAAACGGCGAAAGCTGATAAGGAGGAAGCAATCATGACAAACACGATTTCCGTCAATCACAATATGATCATTTTCGGAGGAAAGACATGGAAAATAAACTGGCAGAAAATATCCGCATTTATCGGAAAAACATGGGCCTCAGCCAGGAACAGCTTGCAGAGAGGCTCGGAATCACGCTGGGTACCATCTCGAAATGGGAGCGAGGAGCTTCTGAACCAGATCTCCTGTATGTCATGCAGATTGCCGAACTATTTCATGTATCGGTCGATGCTCTGATCGGGTTCACGATGCACGGAAACAACGCGGAAACAGAAGTAGAGAGACTTAAAGCCTTTTACAAGGAACATACGATTGAGGAAACCGCAAAGGAATATGACAGTTTGCTGATCAAATTTCCCAATCATTTCGACATAGTCCTCGGAGCGGCAAAATGCCATATGCAGATCGGCGTCGTTTATCGCCAACATGACGAACTGAAACGGGCCATTGAGCTGCTCCGGCACGCGATTGACCTGTTTTCCCAGAACAAAGATCCGGAGATCAATGAAGTTGAACTGCGTAACTATATAGCCGAATGCTATTCCTCGCTGGAAGACTATAAGAAAGCCGTTGAAGAATATAAGAAAAATAACCTGTGCGGCAACAATGACGCCGAGATCGGACTAATCCTGATTGAGAAAGAAAAGCAGCTGAAGGAAGGTATCAAATACACGGAAACCGCTTTCCTGAACAGTATCAGCCAGATGATCAGTGTTATCAGCGGTTATATTATCTACTACAGGGAAACAAAAGAGGTAGAAAAGGGCATCCGGGCTGCCCAGTGGACAATCGATTACCTGAAGAACCTGAAGGATGACCCGGAAAAAGCGTGTTACCTGGACAAGATTATCAGCCTTTATTATCTGGTACGGGCCTTTGGAGAGGATAGAAGCGGCAAAGGCAGGGAGGCAGAAGACAGCATGCGGGAAGCTGTGAGGATGGCCAGGGAGTTTGATGCGAATCCGCTGAGGACGCTGGAGAACATCGTTTTTGCGGACCATGTATGTGTATCAAATGTATATGACAACGGAGGGCCAACCGCGCTGGAAAGCCTGAGAAGGACGATGGATGAAAACAAAGAGATCACAAGCGACATGTTCAAACAGAAATTCAACGAATTGATGAAGGATTAACAGCAGAGGCCGCGCAAGAAATCGGCTTGCCGATGAGAATGATATTGAAAAGAATATATGAAGATAAAAAAGATCCGCCTGCTTAAGCTGACGGATCTACTTGTGCTGTATACAGCTGATAGTAGAGGCCTTTTTTCGCCATCAGTTCATCATGGGATCCCATTTCAGCGATGCCTTTGTTGCTGATATACAGGATCCGGTCACAGTTTTTGATGGTGCTGAGCCGGTGGGCGACGATGATGCTGGTCCGTCCCCGGAGCATTTCCCGAATGCCTTCCTGAAGGAGTTTTTCTGTCTGCGTATCAATGGAAGAGGTGGCTTCATCCAGAATGAGGATCGCCGGGTCGGACAGGAGCGTCCGGGCGAAGGCAATCAACTGCTTTTCTCCCTGGCTGAGGTTGCCGCCGCGTTCCTTGATTTCCGTCTGATAGCCCTGGGGCATCTTCCGGATGAGTTCATCTGCCCGGACACGGCGGGCGGCCTGGATGACTTCACAGTCCGTGGCATCCAGACGGCCGTAGCGGATGTTGTCCATGATGGTGCCGGAGAAGATGAAGCTGTCCTGCAGCATGATACCCAGCTGGCTGCGCAGGGAATGGAGCGTTACCTGGCTGATATCGTGCGCTTTGCCATCCTGATCGTGCAGGAGGATTTTTCCGCCGTTCAGGTTATAGAAGCGGCAAAGCAGATTGATGACGGTGCTCTTTCCCGCTCCGGTAGGACCAACGAGGGCGATGCTTTCACCGGCACGGACGTGGAGATTCATGTGCTCCAGGACGTTGATGTTTTCCTCATAGGCGAAGGTGACATCCTGATAATCCACTTCACCGGTGATGGGCGGAAGCTCTTCTGCATCCGGTACGTCATCCACGATGACAGGCTCGTCCATGGTTTCAAAGATCCGTTCGAGGTAGGCAATGTTGTTGACGAAGGAATTATAGATATTTGCCAGGTTGGTAATGGGCTGCCAGAAACGGCTGACATACTGTCCCATGGCGAGGATCACGCCGAAGGAGACCATCTTACCGCCACCCATCCAGTAGACGCCGGCGATATAAAGGAAGGTCAGCACCAGCTGCGTCATGGTTTCGCTGGAAAGCCAAACAGTATTGCTGATTTTTATGGCGCGCAGCCAGGCATCACGGCAGGCGTTGGCCAACCGTTCCATGATGGAAATGTTAACCTCCTGACGGTCAAAGAGCTGACTGACGCGGACGCCGTCGATGGATTCCGCCAGATAGGCATTATAATTGCTGTTCTTGTTACTCTGGTTCTGCCAGGCACGGCGCTGGCGGGGTTTGATGAGGATGATGATGCCGATGAAGAACGGCAGGCCTGCGATGATGACCAGCGCCAGGGTGGTATTGGTGGAGAACATGAAGACCACAATGAAGACCAGGTTAATGATCTCCAGGATCATGTTGATGATACCGTTTGACAGGATATCCGAAACGGAGTTGACGTAGTTGATGACCCGGACCAGGATTTTGCCGGCGGGCCGGGAATCATAATAGCTGAAGGGCAGTTTCTGCAGGTGGGCAAACAGGTCGCTGCGGATATCATGAATGATCCGCTGGCTGACGTGGGCCATCATCCGGGAACGGATGGTGGTAAACACGATGCCCAGGGCGATGATGCCCACAAAGAGGAGGGCCATCCGGCCGATCATGGCGGTATCCTTGTTGGGAACGGCTTCATCCAGCACCCACTGGGTGATCTTGGGGATAAAGAGGGAGGCAACGCTGGCCATGGCGCTGAGCAGCAGCGCGGCCAGCATTTTGTATTTATGCCGGGCAATGTATTTACCCGCCCGCTTCAGGTGCTGCCAGCGGAACGGGGATTCCAGACGCTCGTCAACGTCGAATTTATTCCTTGCCATCTCTTACACCCCCATTCCGGCAGCCGGGGCGCCGACAGCACTGTTGCTGCCGGAGGCTGTGGATTGTTCTTCATCCATGGGGATGCCATATTGCAGGCAGTAGGTCTGCCAGTAATACCCCCGCTTTGCCAGCAGTTCACTGTGAGTTCCGCGCTCGGTGATTTTACCATCCTGCAGGACGAGGATCAGATCAGCGTCCCGCATGGAAGAAATCCGCTGGGCAATGATGAACTTGGTGCACTCATAGGGGAGGTGGCGCAGCTGATCCTGGATATACTGCTCTGTCTCGCTGTCCACGGCGGAGGTGGTGTCATCCATGATGAGGATGCCGGGTCGGACCGCCATGGCGCGGGCCAGGGCAATCCGCTGGCGCTGGCCGCCGGAGAGACCGACGCCGCGCTCGCCGATGATGGTGTCATAGCCTTCCGGAAGCTTTTCGGCAAATTCAGCGGCATCTGCCCGACGGGCGAAATCCATAACATCTTCCTGGGTCAGGGACTGATCGCCGAAGGCGATATTGCCTTCCACGGTATCCGAGAAGAGGAAGACGTCCTGGGTGGCGGTGCCGATGCCGCCCCGGAGCTCACTGAGCTTCCATTGTTTTACATCACAGTCATCCACCTGGATGGCGCCTTCGGAGACATCATAAAACCGGGCCAGCAGGTGAATGAGCGTGGTTTTGCCGCTTCCTGTGGGACCCATGACGGCTACGGTCTGACCGGGCTGAACCGAGAAGGATACGTCTGTGAGGATCGGCTTGGTATCGAAACGGAAGGAAACGTGATCAAACTCGATCTTTCCCTGCATACGTTCATGGGCAACCGCATCCGGGGCATCCACAATGGAGGGTGTGCCGTAATACAGCTCCATGACCTTCGCGGCGGAGGTGGAGAAACGCTGCAGGTCGTTGATCAGGTTGCCAAGCTCCCGCATGGGGTTGGAGACAGCCCAGCTGAGTCCTGTAAAGATGGCCAGTTCGCCGGGAGTCAGTTCACCCCTGATGATGAACAGGCCGCCCACGAAGACCGTGACCAGCTGAATGGCGTTGACCAGCAGCTCGATAATGGGGAAGAAAGTGAGCCAGAGCTTATTGATGCGCAGATGACTGTCCATGAAAGCCTGGTTCTTCTGCTCAAACCGCTCCTTCTCATACTCCTCCCGGGCAAAGGCTTTCACGACCCGGTTGCCGGCGATGTTTTCCTGTGCCGCGGTGTTCATCTCCGACAGCTTTTCACGCATAAAAACAAAGCGGGGACGGACGTGACGGGAAAAGAATTTGGTGATCAGCAGCAGGATAGGCGTAATGATAATCAGAAGCAGGGTCAGCTTCCAATTGACCAGCAGGAGATAAATTGTAGCAAAGAGGAAAGTGCATACCGCGTCGATGATGCGGTAATCAATATAGCTCAGGAAATGACGGCACCAGTCCAGGTCGGCGCTCATACGGGTCATGAGGTCGCCGGTGCGGTGGGTATCAAAGAAGGCCATATCGTTATATTGCATTTTGCTGAACAGACGGCGGCGAAGATTGAAGACCACATTCTGGGAATCTTTTTCCAGAAAGATGACCATCATATACCGCAGGCCTTCCCGGCCGAGCTTGACCACCAGCATGACAGCCAGGATGGAAAGCAGGGGTTTCGGATTGCCTGCAACAATGACGTCATCAATGAGACGCTGGGAAAGCGCAGGGTTCACCAGCAGCAAAAGACAGGTGAAGGCGCATACGCACAGGGCGATGACATGGCGGCGGCGGAAGGGTGCGTCCATATTCTTCCACAGCCAGGCAAATTGCTTGCGCATAAAAACCTCGGGAGAATTCTCCAGTGAAGAGTATACAGACCGGAGGGAGACCTCCGGTCTGCGGTGATGAGTGAAGAGTGAAAAGTGAAGAGTGAAGAGTGAAGAGTGAAGAGTGAACATTTACAGATTGATGCTTACAGCATCAATCTGTAAATGTTAGCACAATCATCCTCATTCAAGGTGACGAAACCGGAGATGGTTCCGGGACGGCCGTCGCCGCGGCAGAGGTTCTCGACCAGCACGGGAATATCTTCCTCACGGGCGCCGAGTTCCGCAAAGTTGCGGGGCATACCGATGGAGATGAAGAACTGACGCAGCTTCTCAATGCCCTCTTTGGCAGTAACTTCCGGATGGGCAAAGTCCATCTGGCAGCCCCAGACCCGGACGGCAACCTGGGCAAAGCGCATAACGTCATGATTCATGACATAGGTGAAGACGGCGGGCAGGGTCACTGCCAGGCCGGCACCGTGAGCGCAGTCATACAGGGCGGAGAGCTCATGCTCAATGTTATGGCTGTTCCAGTCCTGGCTGCGGCCGACACCGCAGGAGTTGTTATGTGCCATCATACCGGCCCACATGATGTTTGCACGGGCTTCATAGTTATTCGGATCAGCGATGACCCGCGGACCTTCGTGAATCATGGTCAGCAGCAGCGCTTCGATCATCCGGTCAGTGACTTCCACCTCTTTGGTGTTGGTGAGGTAGCGCTCATACAGGTGGGCCATGATGTCCGTGATGCCGGCGGCTGTCTGGAAAGCCGGCAGCGTCTGGGTCAGGGCGGGATTCAGGATAGAGAACTTCGGACGGATGGCATCACCGCTGGCACCCCGTTTATACATGCCGTTTTCCAGCGTGATGACGCTGTCCGGGCTGCCTTCGCTGCCCGCGGCGGAGATGGTCAGCACAGTACCGACGGGAAGTGCTTCAGTAATCGGCTTGCCGCTGTAGAAATCCCAGAAGTCTCCGTCATAGACAGTACCGGCAGCAATTGCCTTGGCAGAGTCAATGGAAGAACCACCGCCGACGGCGAGAATGAAATCGATCTTTTCCCTGCGGCAGAGTTCTATGCCTTCATAAACCAGACCGCTGCGGGGATTGGGTTTTACGCCGCCGAGGCGGAAACTGGTGATGCCCGCAGCTTCCAGGGAGGCTTCCACCCGGTCGATCAAACCGGAACGCAGGGCGCTGCCGCCGCCGAAGTGGATGAGGACACGGCTTCCGCCGAAACGCCTGACCAGCGCACCGGCCTGGCTTTCAGAATCCTTACCGAAGACGAAACAGGTGGGAGAATAGAAGGTAAAATTATTCATACTGGCAGAAATCTCCTTTCAGATATTTAAGGATTCAACTCGCTCCAGGCGGTGCTCAGGCTGTCGATAATGTTCAGGTGCTGGGGGCATGCGGCTTCACAGGCACCGCAGGCGAGACACTTATCCGCACCGGCATCATTCTTCATGATCATCCTGAAACCCCAATCTTCCTTTGGGTCAATGCCGTAGAGGGACACATTGTTCCAGACGGAGAACAGACCGGGAATGTTGACGCCGTTGGGACAGGGCATGCAGTAGCGGCAGCCGGTGCAGCCGATCTTGGTGCGGCTGATGTAGGCAGCACGAACATCGTCCATGAGCTTCAGTTCTTCCTCACTCATGATGCCGGTATCCACAGTATCGAAGATCCGCAGGTTTTCATCAATCTGTTCCGATTCGTTGCAGCCGGACAGGACTACGGATACTTCCGGATGGTTGCAGAGCCAGCGGAAAGCCCATTCCACGGGAGAACGTTTTACCGGGAAGGCATCATAAAGTGCCTGCACGTTGTCCGGTGCATTGGCCAGACGGCCGCCGAGGAGGCCTTCCATGATGACTACCGGGATTCCCTTGCTTCCGGCCAGTTCCAGCCCCTTGGTGCCGGCCTGATTGTTGATGTCCATGAAGTTATACTGAATCTGGCACATATCCCAGTCCCAGTCATTGAGGATATACTCGAATTCCTCGTAGGGGCCGTGGAAGGAGAAGCACTTGTAGCGGATCTTTCCTTCCTTTTTCATATCATCAAAGAACTGAGGCGCGCCGATGGCTTTCATATGCTCCCACTTCTGCTTGTTCATGGCATGCATGAGGTAGAAGTCGATATGGTCTGTCTGCAGCTTTTTCAGCTCTTCCGCCAGGATGGTTTCCATATCCGCACGGCTGTTGACCGCATCCGGCGGGACTTTGGTAGCGATGGTGACCTTGTCGCGGTAATCGTCCTGCAGGGCTTTACCCAGGACAATTTCGGATGTTTTGTCCAGATAGACATAGGCGGTGTCGATGTATGTGACGCCGCCGTCGATGGCCCGGCGAATCAGGGAGACGGCTTTCTGTTCGTCAATGACGCTGTCTCCGGAGGCGGCGCCATTGAAACGCATGCAGCCCAGGCCGAAGGCAGAGGATTTGATGCCGAGTTTACCCATGGTGCGGTATTTCATATAAAGATCCTCCTTCCTAATGTGTCAGGGGAGAAAAATGTCTGGTGTAAGGATATGATAGACCTTAGAGCTAGCTCTAAGTCAATAGTAAACAAGTGGCAGTTTCCAATTCAAAATTCATAATTCAGAATTATCCGTTGCGGCGGAGAGTTGCTGAAAAACTGAACCACATCCTCCGATTGCGCTGCGCCTTTGTCCGCAAAGACACTGACGCACATAAATCGGGCGAAGCGGGGGAATGGTATTCACATTGTGAATGATGGATATGACTTTATCATTTGCGGCTGTTGACTTAGAGTAAACTTTAAGGTTTATGATTGGGTCACAGAAAAAACGTTGAATACTTACGGGAGGATTATTATGAGAAAAGTTAAGTGGGGCGTACTGGGAACAGCGGATATTGCCCGGGGACAGACAATACCGGGCATGCAGCTGGCGGAGCACTGCGAGCTGTATGCCATTGCGGGCAGAAAACTGGAAAAAGCAAAACTATATCAGGAAGAGTTTGGCTTTCAGAAGGCTTACGGCAGCTATGATGAACTGCTGGCAGATCCGGAGGTGGAAGCGGTTTATATTCCGCTGCCCAATGATATTCACTGTGAGTGGACGGTTAAAGCCCTGAAGGCAAAGAAACATGTGCTGTGTGAAAAGCCGCTGGCGGTTTCAGAAGCGCAGGCTAAAGAGATGTTCCAGGCGGCGGAGGAAAACGGCGTTATGTTGATGGAGGCCTTTGCCTATCTGCACAGCCCGTTTGTGAAAGCTGTGAAGGCAGAGCTGGACGCCGGCGTGATCGGAGAAATCCGGTACCTGGAGTCTGCATTCATCACAGGCAGGAGACCGGATACGGATATCCGCCTGCGGAAGGAAACATACGGCGGAGCCCTGTATGACCTCGGCTGCTATGCAATCAGCATGGCAATGTGGATGCTGGGGAAGGAGCCGGATACTGTACGGGCGACAGCACAGTTCTCTGACAAAAAGATTGACCTGTTCACTTCAGCCCTGCTGCTGTATGAAAATGAAGCGGTGGCAAACCTGGACTGCGGCATGTTGCTGCCGACCGGACGGCTGGACCGGTTCCATATCCACGGAACCCTGGGTGAGATCGTATCCCCGGTGGAGTTCAACCAGTGCGGAGAGATTCCGTATACCATTATCCGAAACGGGGTGAAGGAAACAAAGACGGTGACCGCACCGAACAACTATTCCCTGGAATCGGAACAGCTGAGCCACTGTATCCTGACCGGAGAAAAGCCGCATGTGTCCAAGGACTTCTCACTGCTGGTTGCACGGGTTACGGACAGGATACTGAAGGAAATCGGATATTGATGATCAGTTGACAGGCCGGAAAGGTTTGACTTGAAAATGAAATATCCGTCTGCGACGGATGTGAAATAAATCAGCTGCGCTGATTTGTGAAATATTGGCCGTTCCGGCCAATATGAAATATCGCTTCGCGACATGATATAAACTCCTGATCTTTACAGACAGGAGTTTATCGGGTAGAATTGACATGAAGTTGAAGTTTACTCTAAGGTGATAACCGGGAGGTTCAATATGTATTCGATTCAGGATGTAAGCAATAAAACGGGACTTTCAACCCATACTCTGCGGTATTATGAGAAGGAAGGCTTGATCTCCGGCGTGGAGCGGAGCCAGGGGGGATTCCGTCAGTATACGGACGAGGACCTGGAAAGGCTGGGACTGATCCGCTGCCTGAAGAACACCGGCATGTCCATCCAGGAAATCGCCCGGTTTGTGCAGCTGACCCATGAAGGAGATCACACGCTGGAGGAACGGGTGGAGCTTCTGAGGGAGCACAGGGAACGGGTGCTGGAACGTATGGCAGAAATGCAGGAGCACCTGGACAAGGTGACCTGGAAGCTGAACTTCTTCACAGAGAAACTGAAGGCGTATCAGGCTGAACAGAAAAAAGATAAGCAGGCATAAGAAGACGGCCGTCCGGAAAGTCCGGACGGCTGCTGTGTTTCATGGATGACAAATTGTTCGAACCAGACAAAAGAACCGTCCCCTTGTCTGGTTTGGGTCAGTTTTTGACGGCATCGATGAGCTGCGCGACGCAGGGCTTTGGTTCACCGTTGATGTCAAAGAGCAGAGGATGCTGCTTGATGATTGGTGAACCAGGCTTCATTCCGAAGAAATCCAGCCAGGTATAATCGTCCGCTATACCCCAGGTGGTGACGCAGTCGATCACATCGGCATAGCTGCGATAGATCTCGAAGAGTTTGACGTAGATTTTGTTGATCTTTGCGAGCTTTTCGGGAGTTGTTTTCAGTGCTTCCTTAATATATTCCTCAAATCCCGGGTCTCCCGGCTTAAGGCGGTAATTACCCTGATTGAAGGTGGCCATCATGGAGATATCCAGCTCGGTCACATGGATACGCAGGCCCATATTTGCGTAGATTTCGATGGAGCGTTTGATTTCGTCATAATCGGGAACTGCCATATGGTGCTGCTGCATACCGATACCGTCGACGCGGCAGCCTTTTTCCTGCAGGTTACGGATCAGGGAAACGATACGATCCCGTTTATCCGGGACAGTTTCGCTATAGTCGTTATAAAAGAGCTGGGCATCAGGGGCGGCATATTTGGACATGGAGCGGAAGGCTGCTTCGATGAAGCCGGTGCCGCAGAGTTTATAGTACTCACTGTTGCGATAAACGGGGCTTTCTCCCGGATTCTTTTCCGGATCGGGTACGTCATCCCGGGTGGCTTCATTCACCACATCCCAGGCATATACATCCTGGTTGAAGTGCTCACACAGGGCTTTGCTGTGGGCATCAATGCGCTCATAAATCAACTCCGGCGCGGCGGGACGGTCACCGTCAAGATACATCCAGGCGGGCGTCTGGTTATGCCAGACAGGCGCATGGGCACGGATTTTCACGCTCATCTCCCGTGCCATAGCCACAATGGGATCTGCCAGATCAAAACAGAATTTCCCTTCCTCCGGCTCGGTCGGTTCATACTTCATTTCGTTTTCTGCCGTCAGACTGTTGAACTGCTGCAGAAGCAGGTCGTGATGCTTTTTGACCTGCATAGGGGAAACCGCTGCTCCGATTTTGAAATACTTTTCGTAAGCCTTGGCCAGAGAAAGAATTTCGCTCATCCAAGATCCCCTTCCTTAATCATTTTTGTTGATTAATTATACACCGTTGTACGTACATTATGTCAATAAGTTGTACCAACAAATGATTAAACAATACTTATTTCTGGTTGTTTTTATCTTGCCATACAATATCCGGGAGGATAGAATAAAACAGTGAAAAGAAAAAGCCGGATCTGATCCGGGCCTGAAGATCATTCTATCAGTTAAACGAGGCTATATGAACGAGAATGAAGCAACGCTCCGGCATCTGTTGGATCTGTGCCGGAGAAGTGAACGTACCGGAAGCTGGCAGTATTCCGGCTTTTTAACACCGGCTGAGCAGGATGAGCTTCTGCGCAGCCCGGAAGCGGCACGTTACTCTTTTGTCCTGACGGGAGGGCATGAGGCCGCGGAGCGGAAGATTCTCGCCGCAGGAGATGAAAGGGAGGCGGGGCAGCCGCTGCCGCCGATCAGCGTGGTGGCTGTGACGCCAAAGTCCATGAAATACGCGGAGGAACTGTCACACCGGGATTATCTGGGCGCAATCATGAACCTGGGGATAGACCGCAGCCTGACCGGGGATATCCTGGTGAAGGGCAAGAGGGCATGGTTCTTCTGTCTGTCTTCCGCAGCGGAAATGCTGGCATCTTCCCTGACACAGGTTCGTAAAACGGCGGTAAACGCAGAGGTGTGCGGAACAGACATTCCAGAAGTCCAACCCGAGTACGCCCCTCTGCGGCTGAATGTGATTTCGGAACGGCTGGACGCCATAACGGCGGCCTTCACGGGACTGTCCCGGGGACAGGCGGAAAAACTGTTCGGCGCGGAAAAAGTGTTTGTGAACGGACGCGTTATAACAGACAAGAGCACGAGGCTGAAGGAAGGGGATATCCTGTCGGTGCGAGGCTTCGGTAAGGCAGTATATGACGGAATAGAATATGAAACAAAAAAGAGCAGGCTGTGGGTTAGCCTGCGCAAATACGTTTGAAAGTTGACCTGGCTCGTAAGAACCGGGTTATTTTTTCAGGTTGAAATATTGATTCGGGATATGGCAGTAGCCGCCGGGGTTTTTGTCCAGGTATTTCTGGTGATACTCCTCGGCAGAGAAGAAATTCCGGAGGGGCTCCAGTTCCACAGCCAGCTTTGCGCCGGCTTTCTTTTCTTCTGCCTGATAAAAGGCCTGAATCTCCGGAAGGAGGGATTCATCCGTATAGTAGATACCGGTACGGTACTGAATGCCTTCATCATGTCCCTGGCGGTTGACGGACAGGGGATCAATGACCATGAAATAGTACTTCAGCAGTTCCGCAAGTGTGATACTGGTTTCGTCATAATCGATGCGGAGGGTTTCGGCATGGCCGCTGTCAGCGCAGACATCCTCATAGGAGGGAGCTTTGTCCGGACCGTTGGCATAACCGACTTCCGTGTGGAGAACGCCGTCAAACTGATCAAAGAACTTCTGCATTCCCCAGAAGCAGCCGCCGGCAAGATAAATGGTTTTCATGATTCCTGTTCCTTTCCTGTTGCAGTGTTCATAGAGCTTTCGATTGCCTCGCAGAAATCCGGCATCTCCCGCTTCAGCCGGACAAAACGGCCTTCCCGGGTCAGGAAGACATGCTCGGATCGGGCTTCACAGACGATATCGTCCGGGTTCTTTCGCATGACATAGCGGATGGTCATCACGACGCCATTGAAAGATTCAACCGATATGTTTACGCTGACCGTATCCCCGAAGGTGCAGGGAGTCTTATATTCACAGGAGATGGCTTTGACCGGGGAGACGATTCCTTTCTCTTCCATGGCCGCGTACGGGAATCCCAGCTGATCCATCCATTGGATCCGGGCTTCCTCCATCCAGTGGATATAGTTGGCGTGATGAACAACACCCATCATATCGGTTTCATAGTACTGAACCCGATGGGAATACGGCGCCATGAGCAACCCTCCCTGCAAAACAGTATATGGAGATTATACATCAGGATGGCGGGAATACAAGTGTGCGGTTATTGGTTTGCAATCCGGTCGGGTTTCTGTATAATGACAAAGACCGGTACTGACGCCGGCGGAGGAGAGTGACCGGAAATGACAGCGTATATCTGGGATCTGGACGGTACATTGCTGGATTCCTATGGCGTGATTGTTGAGGCAGCCGCCAGAACGGCAGCTGATGAAGGAATAAATGATCCGAAAGATTATATCCTGAAAGTTGTGAAGCAGAAATCCTGCACTGCCTACATGGAGGAGATCGGCAGTCAGTGCGGAAAGACGGTGCGAGAAGTGTTTGCCCAATACCAGAAGCATACACACGCACTGGATGACCTGATCACCCTGATTGACGGAGCGAAGGAAACGCTGGAAAGGCTGCAGGAAGCCGGGGCTGTTCATTTTGTCTATACACACCGGGGAAGTTCCTCCGAACCGATCCTGGAGCGGCTGGGAGTCCTGAAGTGCTTCAGGGAAGTGGTAACCTCCATGTATGGATTTGCGCCCAAACCCTCGGGTGAAGGGGTGAGGTTCCTGGTAGAGAAATACGGCCTGGATCCGGAACAGACCTGGTATGTGGGAGACCGGACGCTGGATGTTTACTGCGCGAAGGACGCAGGCGTGAAGGCTTTGCTTTTCCTGGCGCCGGACACCTGCGTTGAGGCAACGGGGCAGGAAGACAGGATCGTAAAGGATCTGAGGGAAATATAAAAACAATTCATAATTCATAATGAATGTTGTTGAGACAATGAAAAACCAGACAAGAGAACCGTCCCCTTGTCTGGTTTTTGTTTATTCAGCTTTTTCCGGAGTACCAAAGGGACAGGCAGCCATACAGAGCCCGCAGGCACTCTTCCGGCCGAGCTTGCGGATAAAGGCGCTGCGCATTTTATTGCAGCGATGAAAATCAATGATTTCTTCCCGCAGTTTACCGGCGTCCCACCGGACGTTCTTAAGCGCTTTGCAGGGGCAAATATCCACGCAGCGGCGGCAGTTTTCCGGACAACGGCTTTCAGTGATCGGCTCCCCATAGGTAAAGGGTGCGTTGATCAGCACGGCAGACAGCCGTACCCGGGGCCCGTAACGCTCAGTAATGATCACATCGTTCCGGCCGATCCAACCGATGCCGGCACGGGTTGCCGCATATTTGTAAGAGAATTCCGCCAGAAGGTCGGTTTCATTATTCTGGGCCATCGGCGGGATATAATATACGGCTTTCTGCTCTTTCAGCAGTGCTTCAAGTTTTTCCAGAAACGCTTCAAGCCGGTCCCGGGATGAGCAGATTGCCGCATCAAAATCCGGCTCTGTATAGCTCCCGGGCGTCAGCTGCTTTCCGTGAGGTACCGCCAGGACAAGGGCAGAAGGGTATTCCTGTGCAAGAGGACTGTAGGATATATCCGCAAACCCATAAAGGATATCCGGGTACTGTGCCAGGAGATTCCTGACAGCACTTTCGAGGATTGTCATTCCATAATCTCCATATATCTTCGGAAGGTTTTGAAGCCGGCGGCTTCATAGAAAGCCAGGGCACCGCGGTTGAACTCCCACATGTTAAGCTCAAGACGTTTGAACCCTTTTTTCTTTACGAAATCGAGAATGAAACGGATCATGGCACTGGCAACGCCCTGGCGCCTGAAGTGTTCATCCACGCAGAATTCATCAATATCCAGGAAATCCCGCTCAAACATGAAGGGGTTTTCCGGCCGGTTGATATGGTGCAGAATGGCAAAGCCGCAGACTTTTCCTTCTGCTTCCGCCACGACAATTTCCTGATCGGGATCCTTCCAGATTGTGAAAAGGTAATCCCGCAGCTCGTCGCAGAAACCGGGTTTAAAGACATCGGGTTTACCTTTCACATGTAAATCATTAACCACTTTGCGCAGTTTATTTACTGCTTCCAGATCCTCTTCCCGGGCAAAACGGACAATGACCGGAGCGGGAGACGTATGGCGTTCCACCGGGGTGCGGTCGCTCTGCAGCAAGGCGTAGCAGCAGACATCACAGATGCCCTGATTGTTTCTTCCGGCTCCGCGTTGAATGCCTTCTTTCAGCATACCGGCTTTTGCCATGACACGTCCGGATTTGGGGTTGTTTACATCATGATGGGCAGTGATGCGATGGAGGCTGACGGTGTCGAAAAGGTAATCCATAACAGCCCGCAGGGCTTCCGGCATGATCCCCCGGCCCCAGAAAGCTTTGCCCATGCAGTAGCCGATTTCTGCTTCCTCAAGCTGCTCAATTAAGTGCACAACAGCAATATTGCCGATAACGCTACCGGTCTCCTTCAGGACTATTGCCCACTGAAAGAAATCGCCGTCCTCATAGTGAGAAATCCAGTCATTCAATACCATGCGGGTAATATCCACGCTGGAATGTGTGGGCCAGGTCAGGAAACGGGTGACTTCCGGGTCGGAAGCCCAGTTATTGAACATATCTTCAGCATCTTCGATTTTAAACGGCCGAAGGATCAGCCGATGGGTTTCCAGGGTCTGTGTTCCGGTTTTATTCATAGGGAATATCCTTCCTTTCTCTTTTTTAGCAGCGTGAAACAGGAGATCAATTCAGTATTTTGACTTCAGGCTCCTGTTTACAGGCAGAACTTCATATATCCGCAGGTGAACGGAAAGAAATCATATTTCTCCGTGCCCGTATGAACCGCTCCGTTGCGTTCATACCATTGCCGGAGGACAGTGTTCTCTTCCACAATGCCCAGGTTGATAACTTTGCAATGCTGTTCCCTGGCCGTATCCATCGCATGTTTCAGCAGTTTCTCCCCGATTCCCTGATGCCTGTATTTCGGAAGAACCGCCAGGTTGCTCAGTTCACACTCACCGGAATCAAGAAGCTTCAGGGAATAATATCCGCGGATAATGCCGTCTTCCACATCTGCAAACATCAGCCGGTGCTCACCCTCCATCTGCCAGAGCAGCCATTCCTCTGTCATGGCAAAAGCGGTGAACCGGGGAGCATTTTCTTTTGTAAAACCAAATTCATCCGCAACTGTCCGGAAACTCTCCCGGATTACCCGGACACATTCGGTAATATCTGCTCGTTCAACTTTCCGGATCATTTGAATCACTGTTCCTTTCTCTTTAAAATCCAGATCAGGTTGCTCTGGTACCGGGAAGCAGAGGCAGGATCTTTCAGATCCTCCTTGTCTCCTTTATAACCGCGATAAATATCCAGCACTTCAAAACCGCAGAGCTGCGCCAGGAGGAACATTTCCCACCGCGTTGTCTGACGCATCATCAGGGGACGGATCCTTTCGCCGATAATTTCGTCCTTATCGTTGTATTCAACGAATTTCCAGTTGCCGCTCATCTGCTGCGTATAAGGATTGTAACTGATCGCATTATAAATCTTTTCCCGGTTTCCGTCATGGTTGACGTATTCCAGACGGAAGGAATAATCATCGGGAGACGTCTGCATCTGGGCTGCCTGTATCGGCGGCCAGGGGTCGAAGGTATTGAGCGTCAGGATGCCTCCGGGAAGCAGCTGCTCCCGCAGGTTTTTCAGGGCGGCAATCTGCAGGGCTTGATCCGGCAGGTGCATGAAACCGCTGCGGGCGATGATGGCCAGGGAATACTTTTTACCGGAGCTGAATTTTGTCATATCCGCGGGGATAATGTTCAGGGAAAGACCGAGAGCTTCCGCTTTGGCAGAAGCAACCTTACACATCTCCTCAGAAAGATCCGTACCGTCGACGCTGATACCGCGCTCCGCCAGGTAAAGCAGCACGGCACCCGTGCCGCAGGCAACGTCCACCACGCCGCCGGAACCGTGTTTCCGGGCCAGATCCAGGTAAAACTCCTGAAACCCCTCGTGATGATCCGTTCCCTGAGTGTACATGACCTCCAGATATCGGTCGTAGTTCTCGGCAACATCCCTGAAATCGTGCAGATCCATGGTACTCCTCCTCACTTTTTTTCTGATAAGATTCCGGATAAAAAAAGATCACTTATCCCGAGCGAGATAAGTGATCTTGATCAATGCGGCCGCATTTTCCGGAATCTACTTTTCTCTGCTCTTCAAACGGGTGTACGCGTAATAACCGTAGCCAGTATAAGCTGCGGTCTTCTTAGTCATGGTAGTGACTGCGTACTTCGCCATGAGAAGAGCTCCTTTCCGAAAAGATTGGAGCGAGTATACTCCATGAGATGTTTTTATGTCAAGCAGTTTTTTCAGGCTTCCGGTGTGACAGCTTCGGGAGAGGGTGTTTCCACTTCACGGAGATTCAGGCCCTCCACACCCGGATCCAGCCAGAGGGCGGGACGTACGGAATGGTTCACCAGCTGAACGCTGCTGCTGGCCAGGCTGCCGTCGTAATCCACGATCAGGGCTTTGCCCTGGACTTTGCCGGGTGAACGGAGCCACCAGGTGCCGCCCGGACGGTCTTCGGTCATGTATTCTTTCCAGCGGTAAGCACCATGGGAAGCGGCAATGCTGGTCGGTGCGCACATTCTGGTTCCGTCGCCGAGAAGATACTTTGCGAAAGCTTCCCTGTAGCTCAGCAGGAAAACCCGGTCCAGGGTATCGGCGCCGCCGGGAAGGTCTGTTTTACGTCCCTGATCAGGACCGTTACTTACCTCGGTAACCAGGATGGCAGACTGCTCCTCGGGCGTGAAGGAAGTTTCCAGGAAATCGCTGTTCATCCAGCTGCGCAGGGTGCTGTCTTCCCAGGTGGTTTCTGTATTTCCGTCGTTATATGGTACAGCATCAAGACCATAGCGACTCAGGAGCAGGAGGTTGCCATCCTGTTCCTCCAGTACAATCCACTCTATTTCTTCCGGACCGTTATCCGGATTGTTATCCTGTTCATATTTCCCAAAGGTGAGGATTGTCCGGGCATTTTCCGCGGCATCCAGGATTTCAGCTTCGCCGCTGCCACCGAACATATAAAGAAGGATAACGATCAGAAACAGGACATAACCAATACGTTTCATAACAGTCACATCATGAGTTTCCATTACTGCATACCTCCTTCCACGATACCAGCATAGCAAACAAGTCTTACTTTCAGGTGACTTTTACCTTACAGTTTCGTAAGGGGGCTACGTCATCGTTTAATGCGATGACAATGAAGAATGAAAAATGAAGAAAAACAGAAAAACTCCTGCGTTGAAGGCAGGAGTTTTGAATAAAGACCGAATAAGCGGATATAAAGTTATTTTACGGGGGGCGCGGCGGTGCCCTCGTCAAACAGGCGGACAGGAAGGACAATCACCTGCGGCGGCAGATCGGGATGCTCAATACGGTTCAGGAGCAGACGGACGCCGTTGGACGCGACGCTCTGCCCTTCAGAGAAGATGCTGGTGAGCTTCGGCAGATATGGGATATCCCCGCGGAGATGGTCAAAGCTGACGATGGAAATATCTTTGGGTATTTCCAGACCCATGTCGGCCAGCTCAAGCATGACGGGATAGGAAACCTCATCACGGAAGGAAACAAGGGCAGTATAGTCCAGCGGGAACAGCAGTTCCCGGAGGGTGGAATCAGCCAGGGCAGCTTCCACCTTTTCGCCCGGAACGACCCGGATATTGCTTTCGGGGATTCCGTATTCCCGCATGGCCTGCATGAAACCTTCGAGACGGTCAATCTGGGAACTGGAACGGTTTTCACCGGACATGAAGAGGTATTTCTTATGACCGAGCCCCGCAAGATGAACACCGGCGAGGAAGCCGCCCTGACGGTCATCGCAGCGCACGTTGTCCGTCACGATATCCTGGATCCGGCGGTCCAGCAGCACAAAGGGCATGTTGTTCTTCTGCATGATCTCGATATGGCTGCGGTTGTTCATATAGGGGAAATACAGGATGCCGTCCACGGACTGGGAGATGGCAGAGCGGATCAGGTGCTCGCCCAGCTCTTCATTAAGGCCCATGCACAATACCATGATGTTGTATCCGGCCTGGCGCAGCTCGCTGTCCATGACGGTAAGCATGTTACAGAAGTGGAGGTTGTGAACGTCATTGACGATAACAGCGATATTTCCGCTTCTTCCTGAACGAAGGGTGGAGGCAAGGGAATTGCGGATATATCCCATCTGTACCGCAGCCGCCCTGATCTTTTCACGGGTGGATTCCGGAAGCCGCGGATCCCCGCGGAGCGCCCGGGAAACTGTGTTGACGGTATAGCCGCATGCGCCGGCGACATCCCTGAGGGTAATGCGGTTGACAGCCATTCAGATCCCTCCACGAATTAGATTAACGTTATTACAAATATTATATCATAAAACTGTATCCAAAGACAATTTCTGCCATTCTTACTTCTTTGTAAACAATCGGTTAAAAAAGATTTATGATAAATTTGTCAAAAAACTCTTGACATTTGACCAAATAACCTATATCATTAAATCAACAGATAGGATTAACGATAATCCTACAAAAAAGGGAATAAAAAAGAGGAGGAAACGAACCATGAAGAAACTGTTGGCTGTTCTGCTGACGCTGGCCCTGATGCTGGGCATGTGCAGCGCCGTGGCGGAAGAAGAACCCATCAAACTGACCCTGTGGACATTCCAGGAACTGCATACCCAGCTCTATAAAGAGATGGAAGCATCCTGGAACGCGAACCCGGACAACCCCAAGATTGAGATCGACATGCAGGTTTATCCCTACGACGATATGCACAGCAAGCTGACCCTTGCCCTGCAGAGCGGCGAAGGCGCTCCTGATATCGTGGACATCGAAATCAACCAGTTCGCGAACTACCTGAAGGGCGACATCCAGCTGGCGGACATCAACGACATCGTTGAGCCCATCAAGGACAAGCTGGTTATGAGCCGCTTCAACAACTATGCCAAGGATGGCAAGTACTACGGCATCGACCATCATATCGGCGCCTGCATCATGTTCTACAACACCGAGATTCTTGAGGCCGCCGGTATCAACTATCAGGATATCAAGACCTGGGAAGACTATCATGAAGCCGGCAAGGTTGTGCTGGAAAAGACCGGCAAGCCGATGTGCACCTGGGAATCCACCGACTGCTGGAGCATTTATCCCCTGGTTAACCAGCACGGCGGCGACTGGCTGACCCCCGATGGACAGGTCCGGATGGACGAGCCCGTGGTTGTCAACACCCTGGCCTTCATGAAGAGCATGCTGGATGACGGAACGGCTGTTGCGGCCCCCGGCGGATTCCATCACGCTGAAGAGTACTACGGCGAAATGAACGGCGGCGCCTTTGCTTCCGTCAGCATGCCGTTCTGGTACCTGAACCGGTTCACCGATTATATGCCTGACCTGTCCGGCAAGATGAAGGTTGCCCCGATGCCCCTGTGGTCTGACGGCGGACACAAATCCGCTCAGATGGGCGGTACCGGCACCGCGGTTGTGAAGACCAGCGCCAACCTGGACATTGCCAAGCAGTGGCTGGCTTATGCTACCCTGAGCTTCGAAGGCTGCGTGAAGACCTGGACCATCCTGGGATTCGATCCCATCATGACCGAAGTTTACGGCGCACCCGAGATGATGGAGCCGAACAAGTTCTTCGACTACTACGGAAACGACATCTTTGATATGCTGAAGACCCTGCTGGATGACATTCCGGACACCTGCATCTCCGAATACTTCCCGGCAGCCAGCGATATCGTCAAGCAGCATATGGCGTATGACCTGGTCATTGGCGGCGGCGATCCCGAAGCCATTGCCCAGAGCTGCGCGCAGGAACTGAGAGACGCGATTGATTAATCTTCCCTGATACGGGCCGGCCGGAGGGAATCCTCCGGTCGGCTTCTTCCGGTTATATTCCGTTTTCTTTTACGGAGGCTGATTGTATGCAGCAGGTATCAAAACGACCCAACAAAGTGATTGCTTTCCTGACGAGCAGGAAAGCAGTACCCTATGTGTTTGTTGCGCCGTTTATCATTTATTTTCTCCTGATCTACCTGTATCCGACGGTATCCACAATCCTGATGAGTTTTCAGCGGATTGACGGGCCGACGATCAGCACCTGGATCGGGCTTTCCAATTACCAGAAACTGTTTTCCCGCAATTTTATCCAGTCACTGGAGACAACCACCCGTTATGCCTTCTGGGATGTTGTGATTCTGACCTCTGTGCCGCTGATTTTCGCGGTGGTTCTGCATTCCGGACTGGTCAAAGGCGCAGCTTTCTTTAAATCCCTATTCTTTATCCCGGCACTGACTTCCATTATTGTGGCCGGTATTGTGTTCCGCCTGGCCTTCGGAACGCAGGATACCGCGCCGGTTAACGCGCTGGTGACCGCACTGGGCGGACAACCGAGAAAATGGCTGATGTTTGCCGATACCGGCAACCTGGCCCTGATTGTGATGACACTCTGGCGCTGGATGGGCGTCAATATTATCTACTACCTGTCCGGGATCCAGGCGATTCCGACTGACCTGTATGAGGCGGCGGAAATCGATGGCGCCAATCCTGTACAGCGTTTCTTCCATGTGACACTTCCCGGTATCAAGCCGGTTTTGATATACGTGATTACCATTACGGTGCTCGGCGGCTTTGCCATGTTTACCGAGTCTGTTGCCCTGTGGGCGCAGAACAATCCCGGCGGCGTCGGCCGGACGATCGTCGGCTATCTGTATCAGGTGGGTATCAGTAAAGCCAATATGGGTATGGCTTCCGCCGTTGGCCTGACCCTGCTGGTGCTGGTGCTGGGCGTGAACCTGATCCAGCTGGTACTGATGGGATTCTTCAGGAAGGAGGACGCTTGAACATGAAAACCAAAAAGCATTTCAATAAGCGAAAAGCAACACTCTCCTTCCTGGCAACGGGCCTGATGATTATTTGGGCGTGTGTGGCTATGCTGCCATTCGCCTTCATGTTCTGCAGCTCACTGAAGCCCGGCGAGGAAATGCTGCGGAAGGGCCTGAGCCTGACCATTGAACCGGGCATCTCCTCCTTCGGCAATTACAACGCGCTTAACACCTACCGGGACGGCATCTACTGGCACTGGTATAAGTCCAGCGTCATTATCATGGTGCTTCAGACTGTGATCGGCCTGTTCTTCGGCTCCATGGTCGGATACGGCCTGGCAATGTATAACTTCAAGGGCAGGAACCTCATCTTTACCCTAGTGCTGGTTGTGATGATGATTCCGTTTGAGATCCTGCTGCTGCCGCTGTACCGGATGCTGATCCGTACGAAGATGACGGATAACTACTTTGGTGTGGTGCTGCCATACCTGGTTCCGCCCTTTATGATTTTCTTCTTCCGGCAATATGTGCTGGGACTGCCCAAAGAACTTCTTGAAGCCGGAAGGATTGACGGCTGTACCGATTACGGTGTATTCTTCCGAATTATGGTACCGATTATGATTCCGGCCTTCGGAGCCATGACGATTCTCAGCGGCATGAACAGCTGGAACAACCTGCTCTGGCCTATGATTGTGCTGAGTTCCAATGAGAAATTTACGATTCCCATCGGTATGGGTACGACCATCACCCCCTACGGAAATGCCTATGACGTGCTGATGCCGGGCGCGGTGATGGCGGTTGTGCCGATTATCATTATCTATCTGTGTGCCCAGAAGACTTTCATTGCAGGTCTCACCGCAGGCAGTGTGAAGGGCTGAGCGGGCCGGAAAAGGAGAAAGACACATGAAAAAAGCATCCATGATTCTGGACAGGGATTACCGGATCGGCCAGGTGGATCCGCGCATCTTCGGCTCGTTTATCGAGCATCTTGGACGCGCTGTTTACGGCGGCATCTATGAACCGGGTCATCCAATGGCTGATGAAGCGGGTTTCCGGAAAGACGTAATTGAAAAGGTCCGGGAAATCGGCGTTCCGATCGTCCGCTATCCCGGCGGAAACTTTGTTTCCGGATTCAACTGGGAAGATTCTGTCGGACCGCGGGAGCTGCGGCCGAAACGGCTGGATCTGGCCTGGTTCACGACGGAGAGCAATGAAGTGGGCTTGCATGAGTTTGCCGACTGGTCTGAAAAGGTCGGCAGTGAAATCATGTATGCCATCAACCTTGGCACCCGGGGACCGGAAAACGCCCGGGACATCGTGGAATACGCGAACCATAAGGGCGGCAGCAAATTCAGCGATATGCGGATCAAAAACGGAAGGAAAGATCCGCTGGGCATCAAAATGTGGTGCCTGGGCAATGAGATGGACGGCCCCTGGCAGATGGGACACAAGACTGCCCTGGAATACGGCCACATTGCCAATGAAGCTGCCAAGATGATGAAGTGGGTGGATCCCTCCATCGAACTGGTAGCCTGCGGTTCTTCCTCCTCCCAGATGCCTACCTTCGGTGACTGGGAGCTGACGGTGCTGAACGAGTGCTATGAGAACATCGACTACGTCTCCCTACACCGCTACTACGGCAATCCCACAAACGATACCCCCGGCTTCCTGGCCCGGAGCATGGACCTGGATGACTTTATCCATACAGTGATTTCCATCTGCGACGCGGTAAAGGGCAAGAAGCACCAGAAGAAGCAGGTGAATCTATCCTTTGACGAGTGGAACGTATGGTATCACTCCAACCAGCAGGACCAGGAGATCTGGAAGCAGGAGAAGTGGGGTCCCGCCCTGCCGCTGCTGGAGGATGTCTACAACTTCGAGGATGCCCTGCTGGCCGGCAGTATGCTGATTACCTTCCTGCGCAACGCGGACCGGGTGAAGGTGGCATGCCTGGCACAGCTGGTGAACGTCATTGCGCCGATTATGACCCGGAAGGGCGGCGGATGCTGGGCGCAGACGATTTTCTACCCCTATCTGCATGTGAGCCGGTACGGCCGCGGAACAGCCCTGAAGGCAATCGTGGATACACCGGTGTATGACTGCACGGACTATGAAGGCGTTCCGCTGGTTGACGCCACAGCTACGCTGGGCGATGACGGAAGCGTGACGGTCTTCTGCGTGAACCGGGATATGAAGGAAGACTTCTGCCTGAACCTGGATCTGCGTTCCTTCGGCGAGCTGCGCCTGGAAGAGCATATCCTGCTGCATCATGATGACGTGAAGGCAGTCAATACCGAAGAAAATCCCGGAAATGTCATGCCGACAGCAGGCCCCGGCGGCATTGTCGACGGCGGCAAAGCAGAGATCAGACTGCCGGCGCTGAGCTGGAACGTGATCCGGTTTGTGAAGCCCTGAACAAAATGATAAATAAAGACAGGAGCCTTTCAACCGTTACGGTGAAAGGCTTCTGCTTTTTAGGAAGATATTACCTCAATACGACAGCTTCCGCGTTTACCCAAAGTGCCGGGCGGAAGGCAGTATTGTTGAAGTGAATGTTGGAGAACATTTCGCTGCCGTCATAATCAACCAGCATGGCGTTGATCAGATCGTCAGAGGGAGACCGGAGCCACCAGGCACCGCCGTCCTGGGTGCAGAAGACACCGTTGGCAATGGCAGTCTGGGAGGGCTCACACAGTCTGTCCTCCAGTTCGGGGAAGTAGGTTACGAAGACTTCGCGGTAGCTGAGCAGAAAGATTTTATCTTCAGTGTCGGGGCCTCCATCGACACTGAACTTTGCTCCCTGGTTGGAGCCGTTGACTACTTTTGTAGTCTGGATAGCGGCCTGTTCTTCATCAGTAAAGGACTTCTGCAGGAATTCGCTGTTCATCCAGCGGCGCAGGGAGCACTGCTCCCAAGTGGACTTGCCATCTTCATTATGGTAAGGAATGGTGTCCAGGCCGCACTTGCTGAGCAGCAGGCATTTTCCGTCTTTCTCTTCCAGGACGATCCACTCGATGGGTTCCTGCCCGTTGCCGGGGTTGTTGTCCTGGTCATAAGCGCCAAAGGTTACTGTTTTACGGGCTGTTTTGTTAATGTTCGCAGCTTCTGCACTGCCGCCTCCGATATTGAAGATGTGTACGGCAAGTACAACCAGGAACAGAATATAACCGATTCTTTTCAAGATGATGTTATCGTAAGTTTCCATCGATTCATCCCTCCTCGCCAACAAGAATAGCAAACGAATCTTACTTTCAGGTGACTTTCAGCTTACAGTTTTGTAAGGTGGAGCGGAATATGGACTTTTGATAACGAATCGTATAGAATATGCAGCTAAGAAAACGTGATGGACTCCGTCACAGAGGTGAAAGCATGGCTTCAGTAACCGGTGACTTTTCCAAGGGAAAGGTTTCCATGGTCATCCTGAAACTCGGCCTGCCCATGATGCTGGCTGAGCTTGTTCACGTGCTTTACAACATTGTGGACAGAATGTACATCGGCCATATGCCGGAAGGCGGAACACTGGCGCTGACTGGCCTGGGGATCTGCTTTCCGCTGATCACGCTGATCGGAGCCTTTGCCAATCTCTTTTCCACCGGCGGAGCCACCCTGGCTACCATTGCCCGGGGCGCAAAGGAAGACCGGAAAGCGGAAAGAATCATGGGCACCTCTTTTACAATGCTCCTGCTGATCGGACTGCTCCTGACCGGACTGCTGTACCTGACGGCGCCTGTCACGCTGCGGTGGCTGGGCGGGGATGACGAGACCATTCCCACTGCGATGGGATATTTCCGGATCTATGTGCTGGGCACGGTGTCCGTGCTGATCAGCCTGGGAATGAATCCCTTCATCAGCGCCCAGGGCTTTCCAAAGATCGGTATGGGAACGATTCTCATTGGTGCGATTCTGAATATTGCGCTGGATCCGCTGATGATCTATACGATGAACATGGGCATCCGCGGAGCGGCGCTGGCAACGGTTGTTTCCCAGACGGCCAGTGCAATATGGGTGCTGGGCTTCCTCAGGAGCAGGCGGGCAGTACTGCGCCTGACAGGACTGCATCTGGACTGGAATGAACTGAAAAGAATTGTGAGCCTGGGTGTGACCGGATTTACCTTCCGGGTAACGAACAGCATTACGCAGGCGATCGTAAACATCATGCTCAAGACCTGGGGCGGACCGCTCAGCACAATCTATGTGGGCGCCATGAGCCTGATCAACTCCCTGCGGGAGATCATGAGTCTGCCCAACAGCGGGATTGTTATGGGCGGCCAGAGTGTCATGAGCTACAATTACGGCGCGAAACTGTATCCGCGTGTATCAAAGAGCATTCGCTTTATCTTCCTGAGCGGACTGTTCGTGAATATTGTCATGTGGCTGCTCGTGATGATTGTTCCCGAGCCGTTAATCCGCATTTTTACATCCGATGAGCAGCTGATCCGGACAGCCGTAGTCTGTGCCAGGATCTACTTCGGCGCTTTCCCGTTCATGGCTATGCAGCAGGCGGGACAGTCAACTTTTGTTTCGCTGAACTATCCCCGATATGCGCTTTTCTTCTCCCTGCTGAGAAAAATTGTACTGGTGGCGCCGCTGACGCTGCTGCTGCCGAATATCGGCCTGGGGGTGCACGGCGTTTTCTGGGCAGAGTTCGCCAGCCAGGTGATCGGCGCGACCGCCTGCTTTACAACAATGTATAGGGTTATCTGGAGACATTTGCGAAAAGAAACAAACCAACTGATCAGATAACATATCCTCAATAAATGGTGACTGGTCCGCGGCAATACTGCCGCGGGCTTGTTTTTTGTCTTGTACATCTGTTCCTGCTATCAAAGATGAAAACGCTTAATGTGAAAATAAGAAATAATTAAGGAATGAGCAAGGGACAGCTTAAGACTTTCAAGGTGGAATGCGGTAGGATAGAGTCGGATTAAGGACTGTGACATGTTATGGAGGAGATTGAACATGAACAGGAATGTCATTTTAACGGCAAAGGATTTGTCGAAAACTTTTTCCAACGCTTCCGAGCAGCAGCACGTGCTGAAGAACCTGAACCTGGATATTTACCAGGGTGACTTTACGGTGATCATGGGCAACTCCGGATCCGGTAAGAGCACTCTGCTGTACGCGTTGAGCGGTATGGACCGGCCGTCCCTGGGGACAATCACCTATACAGGCACAAACGGTACCAGACCGGAGGAAATATCGAAATACAGCAATGACAGGCTGGCACGGTTCCGCCGGAATCACTGCGGATTTGTCTTCCAGCAGAATTACCTGAACGACAGCATGAGCGCGCTGGATAATGTGATGGTCAGCGGCATGCTGACAACAAAGAACCGGAAGGAGCTGGCAGACAGGTCCAAAGAACTGCTGCAGAGCGTTGAAATCGGTGAGAAGGACTGGAAGAAGTTTCCGGCCCAACTGTCCGGCGGCCAGCAACAGCGGGTGGCGGTGGTACGCGGCGTGATCAACCGGCCGGAAATCCTCTTTGCGGATGAACCAACCGGTGCTTTGAATTCCCAGAACACGAACAACGTGCTGGAAATCCTGTCCGCGCTTAATAATGACGGGCAGAGCATTGTGATGGTTACCCACGCAATCCGGGCGGCAGAAAGAGGGAACAGGATCCTTTACCTGGCCGACGGTGTGATTCTGGATGAGATCGAAATCGGACCGTATCGGGGAGACTATAAGGACAGCTCAAACCCGCAGCAGGCTGAGGCACAGGAACGCCACAGGAAGCTGAAGGATTTCCTGGCGGACATGGGCTGGTAAGGAGACAAGGCATGAACAGACTGTTTTTTATCGCCGGGAATAACGCTAAGAAACAGAAGGGCGATATGATCACTTTCTTTCTTCTGACGCTGGTGGCGGCGTTCCTGCTTTTCGACGCGATTTCCGCAATTACCGGTATGAGCCGGGTGCTGGATGACCGGTTTGCTGAAACCCGGGGAGCAGAAATGATGCTGATCACGGGGGACACAGATGAGGAACGGGACTGCGCCAGGCGGGCTATCAGGGAAAACGCACACGTGAAAGACTATGAAGCATCGCCTGCCTTATGTCCGATTTTTCGGTACCGGAACGCGGAAAACGAAGAATGGAAGGAGTATTCGTTCCTGATTGAAAGCACTTCCACAGAAAAGAAGTACATGGTTCACGAACTGAACGGAGCAGGGGGAGCGAAAAATGAAATTTATCTGCCGTTGTACCTGAAGGGACAGTTCCCCATTGGTGATACGATGCAGATCCGGGTTGACGACGATATCTATGACCTGCGGGTGGCCGGATATGTGGAGGAACCGTACTTTTGCAGTTCTATGAACATAACGACATACTATAGTTACCTGTCACAGGAAATGATGGATACCATGCTGGCGGAGCATCCTGTGCTGGAAGACGCCAGGCGGATCATCAGCAAGGCCGTGATGGATGAAGAAAGTGTCACCGCGGGTTATCCAACATCCGACCTGGAAAAAGAGATCACGGACCGCTACAAAGAACTGATAAACCCATACGGAAACGCGCATCCGGAACGCAACTATTTCAACTATTTGTCGGTTAGCTGGGAGTTTATGAGAGGCGGATCCCAGTTTATACCGATGATTGTGAGCGGTATTGTAATGCTCTTTGCGGTGATTATCTTTACCGTAGCCATGATCATCATCTGCTTCAGCATCAGGAATTTTATCCAGCGAAGCATGAAAGATACAGGAGTGCTGGAGGCCAGCGGATATACCGTAAAAGAACTGCGGGCGGCACTGACGATGCAGACAGGACTGGTTGCGCTGCTTGGCACCCTGGCCGGAATCGGATTGGGTATCGCAACATTCGGTGCTTTCGAAAATGTGATCAGTGCGATTCTCGGATTGACATGGAACCAGCCTGTGAATGCGGTGGCTGCCGTAATGGCGGCTATTGTCCTTCCGGCTTTTGTGATCCTGATCACAAGGGGAGTCAGCAGGGCGTACCTGAAATATACTGTGCTGGACGCGCTCAGGGGAGGAATCAGCAACCATAACTACAGGAAAAACCATTTCAGTTTTGAAAAGACAGCACTGCCGGTTCCGGTTGTGCTGTCCATGAAGGAAATGATGGGCAGCAAAGGGCGGAATATCGCACTGGCACTGATTGTCGCGATTCTTACGATTTCGACGCTGATGGGATTCGGCTGCTATGAAAACTTCGGAAAGAGCGCGGACAAACTGATTGAACTGATGGGCTTTGAAGCAGGTACCATTGCCGTGACCGGGAGACGGGAACTGGGAGACGAACTGCGGAAACTCAAGGGTGCGGAGAACGTCCTGGGGGTATACAAGTTTGAGCCCACCTATTCTTTCGGGGACAAGGAAAAGACTGTGACCACCTATGCCGTGGATGATATGGAAAACACGCTGCATACCATCCTGATTGACGGAAGAACGGTAAAGCATGATAACGAGGTGATGCTGACCAGTTCAATCGCCAGGGATCTCGGAGTCAAAATCGGCGATGTGGTTACGGTATCCTTCGGAGATGCATCCGCAGATTATCTGGTGACCGGCCTGAACCAGCGAATGGAACAGATGGGAAGAAGCGGCTGCATGATCTTTGAAGCCGCCGAAAGAATTCTGCCGAATCTGTCAGTGGTCGACTATTATGTGACCGGCGCTGCAGATGTGACCTTCGCTGATTTGAAAAAAGAGATCGACAGGCTGGGTACGGAGCGGGGAGAGACCTACGCGACCGCTGACCTGGGAGAAGAACTGGAAAGCACAATCGGCACGATGTCCACGGCTATGCGTGCCCTGTGTATCGGGATTGCGATACTGACCGTCCTGGTTGTAATCTTTGTGGAAGCGCTGATTATCCGGGCCAAGATTGTCCGTGAATGGCGCGGAATGGGCATCAGCAAGGCTCTTGGCATGACCTCGGGCGGATTAATCACACAGATCATGCTTTCCAGTATTCCGGCAGTGACGGCAGGCGTCCTGATTGGCGCATTGTTTTCACAGCCGGCGGGAAGCAGCCTGTGCATTACCGCATTCTCCATCTTCGGACTGGAAAAAGTGCCGTTCCATGTCCCGGTGTTCTATATGATTGCCACAGGACTGGCTATCCTGGCTGTGGCCCTGGTCACGGCAGGCATTTTCGGGCTGAAGGTTCGGAAGATCAATCCGGTTGAAATGATTACAGAAGAGTGATTGAGAATGATAACAGGGAACGATGCCTTAACGGCACCGTTCCCTGTTATGTTCCGGATTCTTTACAAAAACAAACTGGCGTTGTACAGTAGGACAAAATGACAGAAAAGCACGGAGGAAAAGATGCACTACAACTGCCTGATTGTGGATGATGAGGAAGAGCTTGCCAGGATGACAGCGGAATACTTCCGGATGTTTGACGTGAGCACGGAATATGTTACGTCACGGGAAGCATGCTATGCCTTCCTGAAAGAGCATACCGCTGATCTGATCCTGCTGGATATCAACCTGGGAGACGGAACGGGCTTTGAAGTATGCAAGAGGCTCCGTGAAGAAACCCAGATTCCGATCCTCTTTGTCAGCGCCCGGCAGAGCGATGACGACGTGCTGGTGGCACTGAGTATCGGCGGGGATGACTATATCAAAAAACCTTACAGCCTTTCCGTACTGCTGGCCAAGGTCAAGGTGAACCTGAAACGCGTAGAACAGCTGAAAAAGGTCAACGTTCAGGCAGGTACGGAAATGAAAGAAGTCCCGGAGAACGCCGCGGGAACCGGAAAGGGCAGCACTCTCACACTGGATGAATCCACAATGTCCGCGATCCTGAACGGTGAACGGATTGCCCTCAAGGCCAAGGAGTTTGCGCTGCTGCAGTGCCTGTACCAGCACAGGAACACGATTGTGAAAAAGGATATCCTTTTCGAGGAAGTATGGGGAGACAGCTTCTTCAGCGACGGAACGCTGAATGTGCATGTGAGGAAACTGCGGGAGAAACTGGAGAATGATCCGAATAATCCGCAGATGCTGAAGACAGTCTGGGGAACAGGATACATACTGGAAATCTGAAAGAAATAAGAGGAATCAGGATAAGGAGTCGGGCGGATGAAACAGATCAGAATCCTGGCAATTGTCTTTACGGTACTGATGCTGGCGTCCCTGCTGATCGGACTGCGGATAGAAAACGGAATTTCCTTCCAGCGGAGGGATATCAGTGAATACAACGACCTGATCTACCGGATGTATGAGGATTACCGGGCCGGCAAACCGACAGAGGAACTGGAAGAAAAATATCACTGCAATATTGTCCTGTCCGCAGATTTCGTGAACACGGATATGACGAAGTACTATGCGGACGGAGCCCTGGTGCTGGATTTCGTACCGGACGGAGCAACCGCCGGGAAAGTGGCCTGGGATGACAGGAAGGAAACATGGCAGGCTCAGGAAAAGCAACTGCGAAAAACCTTGCTGGTTCTCTGGGGAACAATCACGGCAGCAGGATACCTGTTCCTGCTGGTTGTTTATCTTGTTGTGGTGAAACCAATCCGGGAGTTTGAAAGATTTGCCGGAGATGTGGCCAAGGGACATCTGGACGTCCAGCTGCCCAGAAGGCGGCTGAATCTGTTCGGCAACTTCACAGAAAGCTTTGACATGATGCGGGAAGAACTCCGGAATGCCCAGGATCGTGAAGTGCAAGCCAACAAAGCCAAACGGGAAATGGCGGCCGGACTGGGACATGACATCAAAACACCGGTGGCAACTATCCGGGCTGCCTGCGAAGTGCTGGAAGCGAAGTATAGCGGCGAAAAAGATATCATGGATAAGATGTCGGTGATATCCGCCAGGACCGAAACCATTAACCAGCTTGTGAACAATCTGTTCCATTCCACCCTGGAAGAGCTGGAAGAACTTCCTGTGACACCGGCGGAAACTGTCTCCTCAAAAATTGAAGGTTTTTTCTCGGGCATGAACCAAAAAGAGGACATAGTTTTTGACAATCATATTCCAGACTGCCTGGTATATATTGATCCGATCCGGATGGAGCAGGCGGTGGACAATGTGATCAGCAATTCCCGGAAGTATGCCGGTACGGATATCCATGTGTTTTTTGATCAGGTGGACGGCGTCAGCGAGGAGAACGGCGGCGTAAGCCGATTTATCCGGATCACTGTAAGGGATGCCGGGCCGGGAGTGCCGGAGGAAGAACTGGGCCAGATTACCGGCAAATACTTCAGGGGTTCCAATGCTGCCGGACAGGAAGGTTACGGCCTGGGAATGTATCTGGTAAAATGGTATATGGAAAAGCAGAGCGGCGGTCTGGAGTATTATAACGACAACGGATTTGTTGTGGAACTGCTCGTCAGGAAAGTATAAAACAAAGAAATCAGGGAGGCTGTCAGATTATGCGGCTGTTATTTGAAATGGACAAACATGACTATGATGAATGCACTCATTCTTTTTCCCGGCCGTCCGCACGGAGCATCATCATCCGGGATGGAAAAGTGGCAATGATTCACAGCATGAAATATGACTACTATAAGTTCCCGGGCGGAGGGATCGAGCAGGGAGAAGATCCCGCGGAAGCGATGATCCGGGAAACCCGGGAAGAAACGGGACTGGTTGTGATTCCGGAAACAGTCAAAGAGTATGGACTGGTTCACAGGATCCAGAAGAGCGACAGCGATCCGACGGAAGTATTTATCCAAGATAACTACTATTATCTCTGTGACGCGGAGGAGACAGTTGTTTCCCAGCATCTGGACGGGTATGAATCCAAAGAAGATTATCAGCTGGAATTTGTGGATCCCTACGCGGCCATTGAAAAGAACAGCAGGGATATCCACGGTCCCTATAACCCGATGATGTTCCAGCGGGAAGCCAAGGTGCTGAACATGCTTATTGCTGAGGGTCACCTTGGTTCGCGTCAGGACGATCAATGACAATGACGTCCATTTCCCGGGCCAGGGCCGGAAGGACTTTTTCCTCCAACCCTCCGGCTGAACCGGAATCCTTGGTTACCATCACATGGATATTAAAATGATCATACAGGGCGCCGTTTAGTTCCGGCGAGAAAGGTCCCTGCATGGCAATGATATGGGACGGATGAATGCCGGCAAGTTCACAGAACTCCAGTGCTGCCCGGGTTGGAAGCACCCGCACCCAGAGCCTTTCGGCGGGGATTGTGGCTGCATAGGTGCTCAGCGTCTGGCTGCCGGTGGTCAGCAGGATGTTCCCGCCGGTTTCCGTCAGAAGATGCGCGGCATGCTCCGCGCTTTTCGCATGGCGGACAAGCGTACTCCAGGAACCGGAAACGGAAGGGCGGGAAATCCGTTCATACGGGATATCAAGTTCCGTGCAGCAGGCTCGGATATTATCGGTGGCTTTGACTGCATAGGGGTGAGTTGCGTCAATGACGCGGCCGGGACGGAGCGTGCGTATAAACTCCAGCATCTCATTCCGGTCCAGCCGTCCGATATGACAGTTTGTACCGGGCGGCAGCAGGGATGCACCATATTCAGTCGCGACGCATACAAGGGCGTCTTTTTCTTTTTCCGCGGCCAGACGGCCTTCAGAGGTGCCTCCGAAGATCAGGGTGACTGCCATGAATATCACCTCCGGGATGATTGGTCAGACGTTTTCGGAACCGGAAAAGAAGCGACGGATTAATTCCGGCCTGTCTCCGAAATGCACATGGGCGAATGCGGCCAGTGTTTTTTCACGTTCATAACCGCAAACCCATTCGTTTTCAGGATTGGAAGCCTTCCGGATACGGCAGGCGAAAGACGCGTTTTCCAGGGGTTCGGCAAGGGCATGGTGGAATTCATGGGCGGGGAATACGAGACCGCTCTTTTCTTCCACAGTGACGTATCCAAAGCGCTGAAGGCGCTTTGTCATGCGGCAGCGCAAAGGCAGGAAACCGACCATGGGTACACCGTCGATTTCTTCGCCAAGGTACATCAGACCGCCGCATTCCGCATAGCAGGGCAGTCCACCGGAAAGCGCATCGCGGATGCTCCGGAGCATCCCCTGGTTTGCGGAAAGCCCGGAAGCAAAAACTTCCGGATAGCCGCCGCCGATATAGAGACCGTCCAGTCCGGAAGGCAGCTGCTGATCCCGGAGAGGGGAGAAAAATACCAGTTCCATACCGGCACGGGAAAGGGCGTCCAAGTTATCCTGATAATAAAAATGAAAGGCTTCGTCAAGCGCGACACCAAGACGGTAACCGGGGAAGGAAACCGCAGTGCCTGTTTCCGCTAATGCCGGAAGCGCGGGCGCCTGTCCGGCGAGGGAAAGCAGGAGGCTGGTATCCAGCGTTTGTTCCGCCAGGACAGCGGCTTCATCAATCCGCCTGAGCAGATCCGGGGTTTCCTCCGCAGGGACGAGGCCAAGGTGCCGGGAAGGCAGCTCCAGCTTCTGATCCCGGGTCAGGTATCCTGTGCAGGGGAGACCCGTGTAGTGTTCCACGGCGGTACGGATCAGATCATAATGGTGCTGACCGGAAACCCGGTTAACCAGAACACCTGCAATGCCGTTTTCTTCCTGTAAAGACTGGAAACCTTTGACGGTGGCGGCGACGCTGGCGGCCCCGCCGGAGGCGTCCACGGTCAGAATGACCGGCGTTTTTGTTTTTTGGGCCAACTCCCAGGTGGAACAGCGGAGGGTAACGGGATTCAGACCGTCATAGTATCCCATAACTCCTTCGATGATACTGATATCCGCGTCGTTGCGGAGAACCCGGTTCAGGGTTTTATCCGCCATGAGCCAGGAGTCCAGATTATGGGAAGGCCGCCCGCAGACAACACGATGAAATCCGGGATCAATATAATCCGGACCGGTTTTGTAAGGCGCGACGGTTAAGCCCTGTCTGCGAAGAACGGACATGAGCAGCAGGGACGCGGTGGTTTTGCCGCAGCTACTGCCTGTGCCGGCAATCAGTAATCTCATGAGCGCACCCCCGGAATGCCGTACAGCAATGCATTGACGATTGCCGCGGCAACATTGCTGCCGCCCCGGCGGCCCATTGCAACGATACAGGGTATACCGCTGGCCCAAAGCTTTCCCTTGACCTCAACCACGTTGACAAAGCCCACGGGAACGCCAATGACAGCGATATCCGCAGGCGGTGTGTCCAGATTCAGGAGCGGGAGCAGGAACGTGGGAGCATTGCCGCAGACAAATAGTTTGGGTCCCGGAAGCCGGAGGGCTTTTTCCATGCTGACCACGGCCCGGGTCAGGCCGCGGGATTTTGCCTCCCGCATGACTTCCTGATCCGACATATAGCACAGGGCCGAGATACCGAGTTTTGTCAGGGAGGGCTTGCTGATGCCTGTCAGGGCCATGTTTGTATCGGTGATGATGGTGGCGCCGGCGATAAGCATGTTCCGGATCAGCTCCACCACGCCCGGGGTAAAACGCATGTTTTCAGCAAAGCTGAAGTCCGCAGTGGTATGGATGACCCGTTTGACGATGGGCTTGATCTCTTCGGGCAGGGGAACGGTCAGCTCTGACTCAATGATCTCCATGCTGCGTTTTTCAATTCCGGCGGGATCCATGAACGTCACACCGTAATCTGTTTCATTCATCTGTATAGCCTCCGATCCTGTGTCCCTGTCCGTCCAGCATCATGGTATCCACCCGGAGAGCATTGCCGGTGCGGGCAGAGGCGTAACGGGACGCGCTGCGGCACAGGTTATTCCATACACTTTCATATCCGGCTTCACGGATGACGGGAATCAGCCCGTCCAGGGTGACGCTGTTCATTACGGTGCGAAGCAGATCTATTGGCGCATCAAGGAGCGCGAGATGCGCGCAGAGTGCTTCCCGCCGTCCGTCTCCGTAACGGCTGTGAGTCTGCATGCTTCCGCCTGAAACCTTTACCAGTTTTCCGGGCTGCCCGGCCAGCAGGACACGGCGGAAACCCAGCTCTGCGGCACAATCCAGCGCGTCGCCGACAAAGTTGCTGATCTGGACGCAGGTGCTTTCCGGCTGCAGCGCCTGCATGGCTTTTTCACCCTGGCTGCCGAATACAAGCGTGATCTCATCAAGGCCGGAGGTCCTGCGGAACTGCAGTTCCAGCCGGATGGCTTCCACCAGGGATTCCTCGCTCATGGGGCGGACGATACCGGTGGTACCCAGGATGGACAGGCCGCCTTCAATACCCAGGCGGGGATTGAAGGTTTTCCGGGCCATTTCCTCTCCGCCGGTAATGCCTACGGTCACTTCTGCCGCCAGGTCCGGCCAGACAGAGCGTACGGCATTCCGGATCATTTCCCGGGGAACCGGGTTGATGGCAGCTTCACCGATGGGCAGCTTTAAGCCCGGAAGAGTGATGACGCCGACCCCTTCGCCGGCACGGAAGTTGATTTCTCCCGGCGTATTCCCGACTGCAACCTCAGCCCAGACCTCGCATCCGCCGGTGATATCAGGATCGTCTCCCGCATCCTTGATCACAGCACAGCGGTACGGGGAAAGCGGACGGATTTCCGCCCTGTACTCCCGTCCTTCCGGTACGATGATCGAAACACAGGCGGGGCACTCGCCTTCCTTCTGCCAGAGGCAGGAGGCCAGTGCGCAGGCGGCGGCACAGCTTCCGGTGGTAAAGCCTTCTCGTAACTGCTTCATCAGATTTCCCTCGTTCCGGCCAGGGCCAGGGTGATTCCTTCCGCGGCTGTTTTGCCGACCAGCAGGCTGCCGCCGGCCAGCACAGCGGCGCGTTCACACACATTATCCACTCCGGTGGTTTTTTCCACAAAGTCCGAATGAGCAAAGATACCCGGAACCGCGCGAAGCTCATCCGCGGAATAAACCTGAAGGGGAAGATGGTATCTGCTGCAGAAACGCACCAATGCTGGTTCATGCTGCTTGAGATCAATGGTGGCGACAGCCCGGAGGGCGAGCAGGGATACGCTGTTTTCCTTCAGGAAGCTCAGAACTTTCTCCTCAAAGGCTTCCGGATCGATATCCCTCCGGCAGCCGGCACCGAGCACGAGCGTCCGGGGACGGAGCCAGAGCGTGACAGGGAAGGGTGGATCGATCTGCCTTTCGGTAATCGCTACGCCGACATCGTGGCCAGCCAGCATAGCGGAGGAAACGGATTTGATCGCTTCCGGATTCTCAATGGCACAGTCATGCTCCACTGCCCAGGTGTCCGCCGCGGTCATGCCCCGCAGGTCTGTGGCTGTGGTGATGACAGGCACGGCTCCCGTTTTCAGGGCGATTTCCCCGGCGAGCGTATTGGCACCGCCGATATGTCCCGAAAGGAGGGAAATCACATGTTTTCCGGCTTCATCCATGACAAGGACAGCCGGATCGGTGGTTTTGTCCCGGAGCAGCGGCGCGACCGCGCGTACGGCGATTCCACACGCGCCGATAAACAGCAGCGCATCAGAATCGTCAAAATACTTCCGGGTCCACTCCATGACCGGGATTCCCCGATCCACGGGGAATCCGAGCTGCTGCTGCCAGGACTGGCCCCGGTCTGTAAAGGCAATTGCGTGAATGATCATGGTCTGGATGCATCCTCCGTATTTGGAGATTCACTTTTGCGGTACTCATGTGAAAAGGAAGGATCATACAGCTTCGAGCGTTCCACGGTGCCTTCCAGGAACCGGCCGACCAGCACGAGTGCTGTTTTCTGTATATGGGCAGCTTTGTCCGGCAGGTCAGACAAGGTGCCGTGGACTATCTCCTGATCCGGCCAGGAGGCCTTGTAAACAACGACGGCAGGGGTGTTAGGCGCATATCCGCCGGAAATCAGTTCCGCACAGAGCTCCCTCAGCATACCAACGCTGAGGAAAAAGGCCATGGTTGCCTGATGGGCTGCGAGCGCAGGAACATTTTCCTGCTCCGGAACCGCGGTCCTGCCTGCCCGCCGGCTGACGATGACTGTCTGGCTGACGCCCGGAAGGGTCAGTTCACTTTTCAGCGCGGCTGCGGCCGCGTTCAGGGAGCTGACACCGGGGACGACTTCATAGGACAGACCTTCCTGGTCCAGCAGATCCATCTGTTCGTGGACAGCACCGTAAAAGGAAGGATCACCGGTGTGAAGCCGGACGACGGTATCATCATCCCGATGGGCCTTGAGCGCAGAGATTACCTGCTCCAGCGTCATGGAAGCGCTGTTCAGCTTCTCACAGTTCCCGGGGCAGTAATCGAGAAGCTCCGGGTTCACCAGGGAACCAGCATAGATGACAAGGCTTGCCTTCTGTAAAAGCTTCATCCCCCGCAGGGTGATCAGGTCCGCCGCACCGGGACCCGCGCCGATAAAATAAATCATATTTCTCCTTTTATTCCCCGCAAAGATCTGCGGAGAGAACAAAAACAGGATTTTGTGCGCGAAGCATATGGTAATCACCCAACAACTCCGCGCGGGAAACAGCAATCTGAACCGCAGAGAAGTTCTTCTTTTCTCGGAGAAGATCAAAGAACTCCCGGATGCTCTCCAGCGTCACGGCTGTTCCGCACAGCCGTACCGGAGTATCCAGCTTCTCAAGCAGGGAAAGAATTTCAGCTGCATGACCGCCGGTGCCGCCCAGGAAAACATGGGTAGGCGCCGGCAGGTTCTTCAGCGCTTCCGGAGCACTGCCCGCGACAATCTCCGCATTTTGGAGATGGAAATGCCGGATGTTTTCTTCTGTCAGTTTCAAGGCATCCGGATCACGTTCCACAGCGAAAACCTGACCGAAAGGACACTGAAGCGCACACTCCACGGTGACGCTTCCTGTTCCGGAACCGATATCCCAGACAACCGCATCCGGAGTAAGATCCAGTTCCGCGGCAATCTGGGCGCGGATTTCTTTTTTAGTCATGGGCGTTTTCCCGCGCACAAACGCATCATCCGGCAGCGCAAAAGCGCGGGAAGCCCATCCTGCATTGTTGTTTTCGATCAGGGCAACGGAAAGGGAATCGTATACCCGGTCTTCCCAGGGACCGATGCATTCATCCGGATAGGAGATCCTTTCCCCAACCGTTATTTCGGCATTTTCCAGGCCACCGTCACACAGTGACTGCCTGATCCAGCAAGGGTTATGCTCCGCATCCAGAAGCAGCAGCGTCATCCGGCTGGTACGGACAGTATGACACAGTGCGGACGGGGTCAGCTGCTTTCCGTGAGCGGAGAGGATCCGGGCCTGCTGCCAGGGAATACCGAGTTTCGCACAGAAGGCCTGGAGGCTGCTGACGCCCGGATGCACCCGAAGTGCTTCCCGGCCAAAGCGCTCTGTCAGGATGGGAAGCATGCTGTACAGACCGGCGTCTCCCGACAGCAGAACAGCTATGCGAAGTCCTTCCGCACGAAGGGCTTCCATGTCTTCCAGCGCTTTGGAAAAAGGAGTCAGGGGACGGCATGCCGCCGGGTTACGAACCAGGTTTTGGGTCCGTTCCGCACAAAAGACGGCGTCAGCCTCATCCAGTGTCCTGCGGGCCTGTACAGTCAGGAAATCCTCACTTCCCGGGCCTGCGCTTACCACATCAATCCAGTTCATCAGCATCCCTCACGATCTTCAATCCCTGTGATTTGGCAAAAGAGATCAGTTCCGTATTCATCCGGTTCAGGGAACCTTCCGGCGTACCTGCATCCAACAGGACGCCGCAGTCCACCAAAAGCTGTCGGGCGGCTTCGAAATGTTTTGAAGTCATCTCTCCGAAACCGGGAACGATGACTGTATCCCGGGCCAGCGCGCAAGCTACATCTGTCTCCCGGTCATGCCCGAAGAGGATACCTGCGGCAAAGGGAATTCCTTTCTTCTGGAGTTTCCGGTAATGCGGAATACCAAAGCCCCCGCCGCCCACGACAAAGACGCGGGGATTGCCTTCCGGCTTCTTCAGTTCCAGACTGCCGCGGCCGGTCAGATAGCTGCCCCGGTCCAGGTCATACAGATCAGCTATGATTTCATCCCGGAATAATTCTTCCGGTCTGCCGTATTTCCAGACGGTGTCGCCCTTGACACCCATCACATAATCGGAGATTTTTTCCGCCAGATCAATTTCATGCATGGACAGGAGCACCGTAACATTCTTCACACGGGAAACTTCCAGCAGAATATCCAGCAGGTCAATTTTATGGCGGATATCCAAGAAAGAGGTAGGCTCGTCCAGCACCAGGATTTCCGGTTCCTGACAGAGGGCCCGAGCCATCAGCACCCGCTGGCGCTGACCATCACTGATCCGGGAGAAATCCCGATCGGCGATGGCGTCCACCTGCAGCTTTGCCAGCATCTGATGCACGATTCCCCGGTCTGCTTCGGACAGGCGGCCGAATTGTCCGGTGTAAGGGTAGCGACCCATGGCGGCCACTTCAAAGCAGGTCATCATTTCCGGGCGAACGCGGTCTGTCAGAAGAACCGAGAGCTTTTCAGCCAGGCGGTTGTGGGAATAGCGGGACATCGGCTGTCCGTCGATCATGACGGTACCCGCGATTGCGGCAAGCTGCGCGGCAACAGTTTTCAGAATGGTTGATTTTCCGGCACCGTTAGGACCGATCAGCGTGAGAACAGAACCTGCCGGAAGATCAAAGGAGATATCCCGGATCAGCGGCTGTCCCTGGTAACCAACCGTCAGCGCCCTGGCACTGAATGCATAATGATCAGCCATTTTCTTTCCCCCTTTGCCGGTTCAGCATCAGCGCGATGACAACCGGTGCTCCGAACACGGCCGTAACTGTGCTGATCTGCAGTTCAGAAGGTGAAAACGCTGTACGGGCGATCAGATCGCATCCCATGCAGAATACGCTTCCGAAGAGGAAGGATCCGGGAATGATGACCGCAGGTTTGGAGGTGCCGAAGAGCAGGCGCGTGATATGGGGAACAGCCACGCCGACAAAGGAGATGGGGCCTGCCAGGGCGGTGACCACCGCGGAAAGCAGACTGGAAAGCGCAATCAGGGCAATCCTGAAGGCGCGGATATTGACTCCCATGCTGCGCGCGTAGTTTTCTCCCAGCTGGTAGGCTGTCATCGGTTTGGAAAGGAAAACAGCACCTGCAACACACAGGAAAATGACAACAGACGAAAACCCCAGGTTCCGCCAGGAAACGGCGGAGAAGCTGCCCTGGCTCCAGGAATGAAGATTTGCAATGCCGGCTTCATCTGCGAAGGTAACCAGGAAATTGGTCACCGCGGTGCAGATGCTGCCGATCATGATACCGGTGATCAGCAGGGCTGCCATGGAACGGACGCGGCCGGCAAAAAGGAGCACGAAGCCGGTGACGATCAGGGATCCCAGGAAGGAAGCCGCCATGATGGTCCAGTAAGGAGCGTCTGTTGAAGCACGGATGACGAATACCATGACTACTCCGACCAGCATTTTTGCGCCGTTTGAGATACCCAGCACATAGGGACCTGCAATGGGATTGCGGAAGAAGCTCTGGAGCAGGAAACCGGATACGCTGAGGGCACCGCCCAGCAGCGCAGCTGCCAGCAGGCGGGGCAGACGAATCTTCCAGATTACGTCAGCTGCCTTGCTGCCTTCGCCGCTGCCCGCAAAAAGAATTCGGAGGACTTCTTTCGGGGCGATTGCGATACTGCCGGTGCAGGCATTCAGCGCACCCATGATGACAAAGGTCACCACGAGCAGCGCAAAAATGATCCCGAAACGCAGCGTCTGTTTTTTCTGCATCATTTATTCCTTTCCGTATATCCCCTGGGAGTTACCATCCTGCCGTCGATGACACGGGTCTGGCTGTTGCCGATAAAAACTGTGGTAAACATATCCGCCTGATAATCCTGAAGCTCTTTCAGGGTCATGAGGCAAAAGGATTCTTCCGGACGGGCAATATTCCGGGCCGCACCACAGACTGTTTCCGGCGAAGCGTGGCGGAGAATGATTTCACAGGCCCTGCTCAGGTGATCCTTGCGTTTCATGCTTGCCGGATTATACAGGGCAATGCACAGATCTCCCGCAGCGGCATGATCCAGCCGCTTTTCAATTGTTTCCCAAGGCGTCAGCAGGTCGGAAAGGCTGATGACCGCGAAATCATGACCCAGGGGTGCGCCGAGGAGCGCAGCACCGCTCAACGCAGCGGTGACACCGGGGACGACGTTGATTTCAAGACCGGTTCCTTCCGCCAGCTCGTACAGAAGGCCTGTCATGCCATAGACACCAGCGTCGCCGCTGCAGACCATGGCGGCATGCTTTCCGCCCAGTGCTTCAGCAAGCAGCAGGCGGCACCGCTCTGTTTCACCACGCATGGGTGTGGAGATGAACTCCTTGTCAGGAAAAAGCGGACGGATCAGGTCAATATATCCCTGATAACCCGCAATTACTTCCGCATGGCGGAGTGTTTCTGCCGCACGCAGCGTCATTTCATCCGCCGCACCCGGCCCGATTCCAACCACATACAATTCGCCCATTGACTACTCCTTATTGAACCGGCGTCAGGAAGACCATCTCTCCGCTTTCTCCGGTAAGCATCCTGTGCACATCGGTGATAAATGCTCCTACATGGTCTGTTGCCTGATACAGCTCCTTGCCTGCGCACCAGACGTTTCCCTCTTTGACGGCTTTGAAATCAGCCAGGAGATCATTGAGAGCAATCAACTCATCGACAGAGCGGACGGGTTCGCTGATATCCGCGTTATAGATCAGGAAATCCGCGTCTCCGGCCATTGCGTAGAAATCCTCCATGCTGACGGAGACAGACGCATGACCCTGTTCAACCGCCTTCATATCTGCCATGGCATAGTTTCCACCTGCAAGAGCGATCATGCGGGGAATATAGTCCGCGGGGGAGCGGACGACGGCTTCACCATGGACGTTGATATAAAAGAAAGCGACGCTCAGGCCGGTATCCTGATACTCCTGAAGCGCTTCCACCTGTCCGGCAAAATACGCTTCCGCTTCATTTTCCCTGCCGGTCAGTACACCGTACAGCTTAATCCATTCCGTTCTTCCGAGCGGATGGGATTCATAACTGGAACGATCCACAAAAACCGGAATGCCAAGCATTTCCAGCAGCTCCATGACCTTCGGCGCATGGCTGATCATGGTGGATTCAATGGCCATGCCGCAATCATCCTTGACCAGCATTTCATAATCCGGCGTGTCATATTTTCCGGCAAAGAGGATCTTTCCAGCCGCCATGGCATCCGCTGCACGCGGAACAAACCAGCTTTCCTGCCGGAGACTGGAAAACCGGATGAGATCCAGCGCATCCAGCGCGTCAAACAGGGACATGGCCGAGGTGGCGGCAAGGTAGATGTTTTCCGGCTTTTGATCCAGCACGGTAACGGACGGATCCAGCCCTTCCGGAACAGTCATTTCCCGGGGAACCACAAGGTATTTCCCGCCATCCCGGACATCGATCAGGGAATAACCGCCACGGAACCGGCTGACGGTAAAGCCTTCCGCATACTGCAGAGGAAGGTCAGATTCCCATTCGAGCCCGGGAACAACCTGATCCGCCAGGGCATTGACGCGGATGTAAAGGGTATAGCTGATCTCGTGCGGCGTGCTCATGGCCGTTGTGCACGCCAGGATGTCAAAGGACCAGTTGACAGGTGCGGGAATCACGGCAGTGGAAGTGCTGTCATCACAGACAGTGGGATAGGTTTCATCGCCCACTTTGACATACTCATAGTGGGGACTGCTGAATACCACTGTCGCAAGAATTTCTTCCCCAGATACCCGGATTTCCGGACAGGTGATAGTAACCCTGCCGGTTCCGCCGGTGAAGGTGAAATCATCCGGGGTATACAGTTCCCCCGCAGAGGCTGCCGAAACGCAGATAAGCAGGATCAGCAACGGGATCAGTATTTTTTTCAGCATATCTTTTCTGTCTTATTCCTTGTCGTCTTCTTCGATGGGGAGGGGATCACTGACGATAACCTTGTGATCATACCATTTTCCCTTGGTGCCGATCAGGGCGAGGTCAAATTCTTCCTCCAGCACGGGAACCGGTACATCAAAGCCGAAGACTTCCTCCGTGATGCCGTCCGGATAGGTGACCTGATCCAGTGTGGGCTCCAGCAGGACAGCGCCTTCTTCACGCGCATCCTTGGCCAGGCCCGGGAACAGATTCAGGATTTTTTTGGAGATCAGGGTAATGTGAAGCGTCATTGTGCCGTTCTCGACGGTCAGCGTACCCCGGCCGTTACAGGTTTCATTGACCCGGAACATGCTGGAATCGGTGGAGAAAAGAACAGAATAGACGCCGTCAGGCAATGCGGCTTCGGCCTGTTGTGCTTCGGCGAAACAGCCGGACACAGAAAGAATGATCAACAGGGCAGAGAGAACCAGGGACAGGACAGGATTCTTCATAGGTTTCCGTCTCCTTTATGGGTGAAGGATGATTGAAAAAAGGTTCAGTCTCCCGGGCGTTTGCCGGGAGACTGAACCGGCATGTTTTTTATTTGTTGATAACAGCGGCGGTATGGGCAACATACAGATCCTGGATGGCAGGAATCCGGCCCAGACCGGCGATCTGGCAGTCGATGGCTTCGAAGGCATCGGCAGCGGTGAACAGGCTCAGCCAGCTGTCTTCATCCTCGCCGGCCATGTCGTTGTTGGCGTGATCGCCGGCAACAACCATGAGGGGCCGCAGGATAACTTTGGTATAACCGGCTTCCTTCACGGCTTCAATCACAGCTTCACAGGCGGTTTCTTCCGGCTCACCTTCAACGGTGCCGATAAAGACGTTGGCGTAGCCCAGCTGATCCATCTGGGTCTGCATCTGGCTGTAGCTGATCTTTGCAGTGTGGGAGGTGCCGTGACCCATGAAGACGAAGGCAACGCCTGCGGCGGCAGCGGCATCCGCGCTGTCAAATCCAGCATCCGCCACAGCAGCAGCGGTAACAGCCTTTGCGACGGCTTCCTTGTCAGCGTTGATCACGGAAGCATCCGCGCCAACTTCACCCAGAAGCGGTTCGGCCACAGCGACGGATTCGAACTTGTCCTGATACTGTTCCACAGTTTCCATCAGTTCATCGTATTCAGCGCCGTGCATGAGGTGGGTGGGCTGGATGACCAGGGTTTTAACACCGTTGGCGACAGCACGATCCAGAGCCTGCAGGACGTTATCGATTTTCTCGCCATCCCTGGCCTGGACGTGGTTGATAATAATCTGGGCAGTGAAAGCGCGGCGCACGGACCAGTCGGGATTCGCTTCCTGAAGCGCTTTTTCGATGGCGCCGATATCCTTGGCGCGGCTGTCGTTGAAGGAGGTTCCGAAGCTGACAACGAGCAGCTCCTTCTCACCGATTTCATCAGCGTTCAGCGGGTTGTCCAGGGAGGCGTCGCCTGTATCACGGCCGAAATAATCGGGATCGGCTTCTTCACCTTCCACCAGTTCTTTCTGAGCATCGGTCAGCGCGTCCCAGGCTTCCCTGACGGCCTGGATCTGGGCATCGGTTTCCTCGGTCCATTCCTGTACGTAAATGGCATCGATCAGTGCAGCAACGTTGTCAGCAGCGGCCGTGTCGGCATCTTCCGCGAAGGCGGCGGCTGCCGTGCAGAGCATCATCAGTGCGGTCAGGATTGCGAGCATCTTCTTCATAGTATGACCCTCCAGTATTATTGTTTTCTGAAAATGATATGCATCATCTGAAAACGCGCCTCCTTCCGATCAGAAGAGAGACGCGCATATACAAACAAAACCAGTCCGGAGAGAACTCCTCCCGGTTCAATGCGACCATCATTCTCCCTTGCCCAAGAATTCTGCGTCATTGACAGATACGGCAGGTCTCCTGGCTGTGGATGCGGCCTGATCGACCAGACGGATACGCCTTCTCGGGAGCCGGCCCAATGGCATTTGTACCCATCGCTCATCCAATACAGTAATGGCTGTTGCTCCGGCTTTTCACCGGATTCCCTTTTCACCAGAACCCTTCATGGAAATGAAGCTTCTGACACCGTGTCTGCATATTCATTTTTCAGTTTATTATAACACAATACAGATAAGGAAACATATACATTATTGGACGTTTTGCAACAAGTTTTGTACCGGATGAAAGTTTATGCCATTGCCGGAAAGACACGGATGCTTATTTTTCCGGGCAGGAGTATTCCACTGTTTATTTCATGAGAGAAAATGCTGAATTCAACATCGTCCTGTGGTACTATATCAGCGGACGAATTAACGGCCGTTCACAGATGAGAATGCGTAACAGAACAGGAATGGAAATGAAGATCTATTTTGCGCCCATGGAAGGAATGACAGACGGGATCCTGCGCTCCGTTCACCAGAAGATGTTCGGGGGTGTGGATGTATACTGCCTGCCCTTTCACAAACTGACACAAACCATGTCGCTGCTGACACGGGAGAAAAGGGACATTGATCCGGAGGAAAACAAAGGATTGAATGTGCTGCCCCAGGCACTGACGAGGGATCCGGAACAGCTGCAGACCTGGCTGGAATACGTCAAAGGGCTTGGATATGCCTGTGCTGATCTGAATCTGGGATGCCCTTCCGCGACGGTGACAAAACGGGGAAGGGGCAGCGGGATGCTGCGGGATCCGGACTTCCTGGAATCATTCCTTGACAGCGTGTTTTCCAGAACCCTGCCTGTTGGATTATCCGTCAAAACCCGGATCGGATATGAACAGCCGGAGGAATGGGGGCGGATCCTGGATATTCTGGCAAAGTATCCGTTTGACCATGTGACGATCCATGTGCGGACGATGAAGGAACTGTATACGGAGACACTTCATCCTGAAGCATTCGAGGAAGCAGTGCGGAAAGGAATTTCCCATCCCGTCTATAACGGAAGCCTGCGGACGGCAGAGGATGTGGCAGCATTGCAGGCCCGCTGTCCGGAAACGGAGGCTGTGATGATCGGCCGCGGACTGCTGGCCAATCCGGCCCTGGCCCGGCAACTGCGGGGCGGGGAAGAGGCAAGCAAAGAGGAACTGGCTGCATGGTATAGTGCCCTTTATGACGGCTGGGAGCAAAGATTCGATCCGGTGACAGCACTAGGAAGAATCAAAAAGCTGATGGAGTGGCCGAGCGAGGGTGATATCCGGCGCAAGCGCCTGCTGAAACGAGCCAAAGATATCGACGGATGCATCCGGGCGATACTGAATAAAGAGTGATTGACTGGAGTGAAGAAAACGATGATTTTACTGGTGGTTGATGTTCAGAAAGGTATAACCGATGAAAGACTGTATGCCTTTGATACCTTTATTGACAGGATAACGCGGCTGATCGACGCCGCCAGGAAAAGCGGGACTGAAGTGATTTACTTCCAGCATGACGACGGTCCCGGAACCGGTTTTTCCATCGGAGACGAAGCCTTTGAGATTGCCGGGCAGGTAACGCCAGAAAAGAGCGAAAAGGTCTTTTTCAAGACGATTAACAGCTGCTTTGGCAACAAAGATTTTGCGGAATACATGGAGCAGCAGGAAGACAAGCGCCTGATGATCATCGGCCTGCAGACGAATTTCTGCATTGACGCTACGGTGAAATCCGCTTTTGAAAGAGGATACCGGGTAATCATTCCCGAGGGAACCAATTCCACCTTTGATAATGAATACATGAACGGAGAAACCACCTGCCGGTACTACAATCAGTTTATGTGGCCCGGACGGTTTGCGGAATGCATCTCCTTTAATGAAGCGATCAGGATGATCACAAAATGAAAGAAAGCCCCGGATCCAGACGGATCCGGGGCTTTGTTCTGTTAAACAGATTATCCTTTGACAGCGCCGGCCATCATACCCTTGACCAGCTTGTCTTGGAAGATAATAAACATGATGACTGTGGGCAGGGCCGAAAGCGTCAGCACCGTCAGGATCAGCGGCGTATCCTGGGAGTGTTCGCCCTTGAAAGCGCCCAGTGCCAGGGGAAGGGTCTTCACACGGATATCATTCAGGAAAGTATTTGCGAAAGCAAATTCATTCCACATACCGACCGCATTGTAGATTGCCAGGGTGGACAAACCGGCCTTGGACAGCGGCAGAATAATCCGGAAGAACATGTTGTACTTGTTGCATCCGTCAATTCTGGCCGCTTCCTCCATCTCTGACGGGATTGTCATCATGAAGCCTGTCAGGATAAAGACGGACATGGGCAGCGCGAAGGCAACATATGGTCCCAGCAGTGAGAACAGATTGTTTATCAACCCCATCTGGTTGGTCATCTGATATACCGGGATCAGCGTTACGTGCATCGGCACGGACATCATGGCCACGATGCCGGCGTACAGGAAGCCGCGAAGCTTAAACTTCATCCGGGCCAGCGGATAGGCTGCAAAGGAGGAGATGATCAGCATCAGCACCAGGGAAATGCTTACGATGAACAGGGACCGGAAGAAATAACCGAAAAATCCGTTGGTGATTACGTCCGGATAATTCTTGAAATACCAGGGGTCCGGGAAGTGCAACACGCCCTGGCGGCCCATCATCTTCTTATCGCGGAAGGAGTTCACGACCATGAAAACGAAGGGCCCTACCGTAACGACAACCCAGATCACCGCAAGGGTAATCGCAACACCCCAGGCGATGCGGCTTTTTGTTTTTTCCCGCTGAGGATTAATGATTTTATTCATATCAGTAATCCTCCTTTACTACAAAGACCTTCTGGAAGAGCAATGCTATCACGGTGATCAGGATGAACATACCGCCCGCAATTGCCGAACCGTATCCCATATTGAACTTCTGGAAAGACGTCTTGTACATGTACGTCGCCATCAGTTCTGTTCCATGGTTGGGACCGCCCTGCGTCATATTCCAGATCAGGTCGAAATACTTCAGGGAACCGATCAGGGACATGGTGCATGCCGTTTTGAAAATCGGTCCGAGAAGAGGAATCGCAACTTTAAAGATATATTGCCGACGGTTCGCACCGTCGATCACGGCCGCTTCGTACAGGGAAGTATCAATATTGGAATACCCTGCGATGAAGTACACCATGTAGAAAGGCGTATACTGCCAGGCGACAACGCCGATAACCGCATACAACGCATGCGGATTCTTGCCTAGCAGGTCCACCATCGTTCGTTTTCCATTGACGAGGGTGGCTATGCCGGATATCAGACCTCCGTTGGTGGCCAGCAGATAATAGAACAGGAAACCGACCGCAACGGAACTCATCAGGTACGGAAGAAACCAGAGAATCTTAAAGATATTGGATTTTCTGCCGCTGGCGTCCAGGAAGGTGGCCAGCGCCATGCCTAGAGGAATCTGGATCAGGATGGAGCATACCATCAGGATCACATTATGCAGGAACGAAGTCCAGAAAAGTTCATCCTGGATCAACGTCTTCCAGTTATCCCATCCGACGTTGATCTTTTCAGCTGTGTAGAATCCGTTCCACTTCAGCCGGCTGATCAGGAAGGTCTCTACGATCGGATAGATCATATAGACGATCAGCAGTGCGACAGCCGGGAAAAGGAAGATCGTTGCCGCGATTGCGGTGCTGCGCGCATCCCTTTTCGCCATGCCCTGCAACTTAGCCATTTGTGTTTCCTCCTTCGGGGAGTGTGGTGCATGAATTAATCAAGGAATACCCGCAGGAAAGATTCCTGCGGGTATTCCATTAAAAGTTAACCGTTTGCCGGATTATTCAGCACGGGCAGCAGCCATCGCGGCATCCTGAGCCTGGCCGACTTCTTCGGGGGTCTTTTCCAGTCCGAACAGGGCGCCCATCATATCCTTATGAACTTCCGTCACGGAAGCCGGCAGATACTGGTCATACCACAGCTGGACGTTGGAAGCGCCGAAGAACACGTCGATAACGACCTTGTTGTTGGGATCGTCAACATTTTCATAGCCCTTGATGGAGGGAGTGTTGCCGCCTTCAACCTGGATCGCGTTGTAGGTATCGTCATTGTAGTACTGGGTTGCCAGCACATAGCAGGCCTTCAGCTTTTCTTCATCGACCTGAGTATGCTCAGCGTCGAGCCAGCAGTTGAAGGAGAAGCCGTTACCGATGGCAGTACCGATTTCAACGTTCTGGGGAACACCGGCAGCCTGCGCTTCTTCATCAACCGGGAAGCGGAAGACGCCCAGATTGTCATTGTAGAACTCTTCGTCATCGTTCTTGATACCGGCAACCTGCCAGGAACCATGCAGCATCATCGCGGCAGCACCCTGGATCAGCAGAGCCCGGTCATCGTTGTTGTCGGGAGCCATGGAGTTGAATCCTTCATTGAAGTAGCCCTTCTTGACCCAATCCTGGATCTTCTCACCGGCATAGATGAAAGCGGGAGAAGTGAAGGAACCGGTTCCGTCATAAGCAGCGTCGAATTCGGCATTGCCGGAATGACGGGCGACCAGGTACATATAGTACATGGAGCCGGTCCAACGGGGCAGGTTCGCCAGGGAGAAGGGATAGTAGCCAGCTTCCTTGATCTTGTCGCAGGCAGCTTCCAGTTCAGCGATCGTCTGAGGAACTTCGATTCCGAGTTCATCGAAGATGGCCTTGTTGTAGAAGATGTCACAGCCGGACAGGCCGCCGAAGGGTATGGCCAGAACTTTGCCGTCGAAGGTGGACTGAGCCACAGCGGCATCGATGAATTCCGGATGATCATAGGTGTTGAACAGCTCGGTGATATCATTCACGCAGCCGGATTTGTAATATTCGGCCATGGGACCGCCGCCCCAGTGGATGTACATGTCGGGCTGGCCTTCCTTAGCAGAGAAGGCGACCTGCAGATCCTGCTTGTAGGTGTCATTGATCTTGTGGACCTGGTCGACCTTGATGTTCGGATAGTCCGCCATGAAGCGGTTAACCGCATCTTCCTGAGCCGTTCTGCCAACGCCTTCAGTGGCGATGTCCCAGAGCAGAATGGTCATGGGTTCAGTGGTCAGCTCAGGAATATTCTTTCCACTTTCTGCCAGGGCAGAAACAGCGGAGAGAACCATCAGGGCTGCCAAAACGAGTGCCAGAAACTTTTTCATACTGAGTCCTCCTATTGAATTTTGGACGGATAATGCCTTCCGTCCTTTGATGATTTGATTATAGGATGCGTAAACGTTTGCTACAAGGTTGAAATTTTATCAACCTTTTTACACATTTTTACTGTTGCCCCATTTCCTGACCGGAAAAAGAAAAACCTCCGACTTAATCAGTGAAGAATGCAAAATTATTGCAGTTGTTTATTTCGAACGGGACTTGACAGCTAATTCGAATTAGCCTACAATTTGGCTAATTCGAATTAGCCTAAACTGAAGGAGGATTTATGGATACCAAAGGCAGGATCCTGGATGAGGCGCTGACACTTTTTTCTGAGAAGGGTTATGCCAATGTGTTTGTCAGTGAAATTGCAGAGCGGGTCGGAATCAAAGCCCCGTCGCTGTACAAACATTATGAGAGCAAACAGGCCATATTTGACGCGCTCATCAGGGAAATGAACAGCAAGTTCCTGAAACAAGCCGGTGCTCTTCATATCCAGGGCGATGACGCCGCACAGGACGCGGCGATCTATAAAGGCCTTTCCGAAGAGCAACTGATTCAGCTCGGAAAGGATCTGTTTCATTATTTTCTTTACGACGACTATGCCAGGAAATTCCGGAAGATGCTTACGATGGCAGCATATCACGATAAAGAGCTTTCGGAAGCCTATATGAAGCATTATGTGGATGATCCCCTGTCATACCAGGGCCTGCTCCTGGGGCTGATGGTCCAGGAGGGCGTCCTTCACACGGAAGATGTGGAAATCATGACGCTGCATTTTTACGCACCTATTTATATGCTGCTTACAGCCTGTGACCGTGATCCTGACCGGGCAGAAAGCGCAGTCGGAATCCTTGAAAAGCATATCCGCCAGTTCAACAGGCTGTATGGAAGAAAAACAGATTAACCGAAAAACAGGGGAGAAAAGCATTATGAAAATTGTCCTGATCCACGGCCAGAACCATAAAGGCAGCACTTACCATATCGGCAGGATGATCGCAGAAAAAATCAGCGGCGGGGAGAATCCGGTGGAGTTTTTTCTTCCCCGGGACCTGAATCATTTCTGTACCGGTTGTTACGCATGCGTGGAAGAAGTAGAAAAATGCCCGTTTTACGAGGAAAAGAACAGGATTATGGCGGAGGTTGAAACCGCTGATGTACTGATATTCACAACGCCTACCTACGCCCTGAGGGAATCCGCCCCCATGAAGAGTTTCATTGACCTGACATTCAATTACTGGATGTCGCACAGACCGAGAAAATGTATGTTCAGCAAAAAGGCCGTCGTTGTTTCGACGGCTGCGGGAACCGGCGCGAAGAAAGCTGTGAAGTATGTAGCAAACGTTTTGTTCTACTGGGGTGTTCCACATGTATGGACATACGGAATCAGCGTCCAGGCGATGAACTGGAACGGGGTCAAAGAAAAGAAAAAGAGAAAAATCGAAAAACAGACAGCCAGAATTGCGGACAACGTGGTGAAGAAGACGGCTAAAGCAGGCTTAAAAACAAAAGCCGTATTCATGCTGATGCGAATGCTGCAGAAGGCGGATCTTGCCTCGGGCGAGCCAGACAAAGCGTATTGGGAGAAGAACGGCTGGCTGGGCAAAGACCGGCCCTGGAGATAAAAACTGTATATCGGAGACTTTACCGAATAAACCAGATTATATGAATTATGGATATCCGGCAGCTGTGCCGGATTGACGGGAGGCAAGTATGAACAGAACAGTATCCATGGCCGGTGCGGCAATTACAACAGTCACTGTTTTTCTTTTTGCGGTATGCATTCTCTGCGATTTTATCTTCGGCTCCTATATTGTCTGCATGTTCCTGCCCATTGGCTATATGATGATAGCGGCAGGGCTGCATCATGAATGCGGGGAGAAGACAAAGGTTTCTGCCAATATCGGTATGATCCTTGCAGGGGTCTATGCCGTGCTGATCCTGCTGGTCTACTTTGCACAGACCACTACGGTCCGGACAGAGATCCTGACTGACCAGGCATCCCGGATTTTGAATTACCAGCGGGGCGGCCTGCTGTTTAACTATGACCTGCTGGGTTACGGCATGATGGCGCTTTCCACTTTCTTTATAGGCCTGGCTATGAAGGCGGAAAATAAACCGGACCGGTGGCTGAAACGGCTGCTTATGACCCACGGAATCTTTTTCCCAGGCTGCTTTTTCATGCCCATGACCGGGATGTTTACTTCCATGGCGGAAGGCAGGAGCGGAAACGGCGGTTATATCGCGCTGCTGTTCTGGTGTCTTTACTTCATTCCGATCGGAGTTCTTGCCTGGAGGCATTTCAGCAGCCGTGAGACATGACGGAAAAGCGATGCACTGAAGCATGAAACGATCCCGGGAACAAAGCGTTCCCGGGATTTTGTATGATTTTCGGACGTTATTTCTATGCGATGTTTTTCGTGAGGGAGCGACAGATTTGGAGAAGGGGGCGGCCAGGGGATTATGGCTGTCAGCGGTTCAGCAGGGATCGGTAATCAGAGGGGGTAATGCCCTCATATTTCCGGAAGGCCCGGTTGATGGTCAGGGGAGAAGCGTAACCGACGAGATCGCAGATTTCTTTCAGGGTCGCATCCGGCCGCTCCGACATGATCTCTTTGGCAAGACGGAGCCGCTCCCGGTGAATATAATCCAGTAGGTTTTCACCAGAGGCTTTCTTAAACCGCTTGGAGAAGTAGGAAGGACTCATGTCAAAATGATCGGCAATGACGGAGATGGAAAGGGAAGGATCGGTGATGTTGGCGTTGACATAATCCACAAACTGCAGGTCCTTCGTGACGGAGGGCAGGTCCTTTTCCCCTGAAGCGCCGGAGGCGAGGGAGGAAAGGGCCGACCGGATCCGGGCCAGCATGCTGTCCAGGTTGGGCACCGTCCGGAGCGAATGGATATCAAAAGCATGGCGCACACTGTCCTCCACACCGGAGGGCAGGTCGCCCAGGGAGGAGGCCATCAGGTTCACAACGCCCAACAGGCGGATCCTGCCTTCCTCGGGGGAGCATTTACGGAGCGAAAGGGCATCCACGACCTCCGGCCAGGTGGATTCGGCGGAGAGATAATCACCGGTGGACAGGTTGCGGCAAAGCTTTTTCTCTTTTTCCAGCAGTTCCGGGAAGGACAGGGTGTCACTGGCTGCGGCGGGAATCTGGTCATAACGACAGACGGAGACGTCCGTACCGATCAGTTCCATATAATCCGCTGCCTCCCGGCATTCGCGGAAGCAGGTGGTGATGGAAACGACGCCGCTGTGCAGGCTGCTGACGGCTGCGGTCAGGATAACGCCGAAGGTGTCGCGGAAAAAGTCCCGGACCTGCATAACGTTGGTGAGCGTGTCCTTCCAGATCTGCTCCTCGGGCAGGGAATCCGGCAGGGAAACGATGCAGGCAACATTTTCCTCAACCTCCACCGCGTAGCGGGTGCTGCCGTTATCCGCCAGGCGGTCAATGGCAGTGCGGATGATCTCATCCAGGCGGCTGAGGGCTTCCGCGTTCTGCATCAGCAGGGGAGACTGATCCTCCCGCCGGACATCCTCCACGGCGTAGAGCACGACCAGGAAGCGTTTGCCCACAAAACGGATGCCGTTGTTTTCCGTATGGCGGAGGATGATCTCCTCCTTCCGAACGTTGCCGAAAAGAATGCCCTGCAGCAGCTGGGTGCGGACCCGTTCCTGCAGGCGCTCGTTCTCCAGGTTGGAGGTGGCGTGGTTCTGCAGGATGACTGAAATGGCCTCGGACATCATCTCATATTCATTCCGGTTCGCCGCGTGCACGGCTTCGGCACCGGAACGGCTGAGGCTGGAAAGCAGGGAGGCGTTGAGCTTTTCAATCGGGGAATACTGCCTCCGGGTGAAATAGCGGATCAGGAACCAGCCGAAAATCGCGAAAAGCAGCGCGCAGACCAGGTATCCGAAGAAGAGGGACAGGGTCTGGCGCAGGAAGCGGTCCTTCGGTGTTTCTGTTTTCAGCTGGAAATCAATTCTGGTGCTGTTGCCGATGGGCAGGAGCATCTCCTGCATGGCGCCGCTTTCGGGGGGAACGGAGGAGGCGGAAAGCATGGCGCCGTTTTCACCGACCAGGGTATGATACAGGCCGCCGTTTTCGGAAAATTCATCCATCAGGCGGACCGCGGTTTCACTCCGAAACTCGGTGACTACAATGACGTCCGAGATACCGCCATGGGAGGACAGGCGATTGGCAATCAGGATATGGGGCTTGTTGTCCAGGTCCCCCGTAATGAGCGTTACGATTTCCTTGGGAACGGAGGCCAGGAAGGATTTCCAGGCCGGGAGGGACATACCCAGCCGATCCTTGAGCATATAGGCCGCATTATAGTTATAATAGACGCTACGGGGATCCATCATAGTGCCGCTGCGGAGGAAACAGAGATAGATGGACTGGATATATTCGGAAGTGACGGTGGCTTTGGGAAGCTGCTTCTGCAAATCCCGCAGGAGCAGGATATCAGAGGTGGAGAAGGAATCCGGATTGACCATGGAAAGCTGCCTGGTGTTTTCGGAAATCAGCAGGCGGGTGTTGTTGGACTGGATTTCCTCCACATAAGCAGAAAACACCCGGGAAAGCTCAGTGGAAGTGGATTCCACGTGACGGGCGTTTTCCTTCTGCAGCTGCAGCACCGCGGTGGTTGTCATCAGGACGGTCAGGATGAGGGGCAGGAGCAATACGATGAGATAAGAGTATAATATTGTTTTGGCAACGGGACCTTTTTTCCAAAAGAAAAGCTTCCCACGGTTCTCCTGATCTTTCATATTGACTTCTCCTGCCTTCAAAGTAGGATCAGTTTAGCTGTTTCGGGGTGGATTGTCAATTGACCCAGGACTGATTCTGATAGACAGGAAAAAGATGATAGATGGACAGAAAGGACAAAAAACGACCTTTTTGTGCAGATTTTGACAGGCGGGAAAAATCTGATGGTTGCAGGGGAAAAAGAATCGTATATACAATGCAGCCAGACAAAGCGAACGGGCCGGCCTAGTGCGGACGTCCGCAAAAAACCACATAAATCAGAAAGGTGAGGTGCACAAACAATGGCAAAAAAACTCATTGCCCTGGTTCTCGGAATCATGATGCTGATGATCATCACGGTCAGCGGTATCGCGGAGGAAAAAAGTGACCTGCATATCGCGGATGACGTGACACTGCGGTTCTTCTTTGACCTGGACCTGGCGGCAAATGTTCCCGGAATGCAGAACTACAATGACAGTGACGCGTACAAGTGGCTGGAGGAACAGACGGGCATCCATATTGAATGGATCCATCCTGCCAGCGGCACAAGCCGTGAAGCTTTCAACCTGCTCTTCGCGTCTGATGACATGCCGGACCTGATTTACAACTCCATCCCCAACGGTTTCGTTTATCCCTCCGGCCATGATATGGCCATTGCGGACGGCGTGTACGCAAACCTGAAGGATTATGAAGATCTGATGCCCAACTACATGGCCATCGTCAATTCCAACGAAACCCTGAAGCGGGAATCCGTGACGGACGAGGGAAACCGCTGGTGCTTCTTCTATATATATAAGGACGGCCGCGGCCCGAACTTCGGACCGACCATCCGTAAGGACTTCTTGGACAAGGTCGGTATGGACCTGCCTGAAACCTATGATGACTGGCACGAAGTGCTGACCGCCTTCAAAGAGCAGCTGGGCATTGAAATCCCGCTGTATGTGAATAAGGACACCTTCATGTGGTACAGTGAATTTGCCGCGGGCTACGGCGTCACCAAGGACTGGTCCCTGAACACCGAGGGCAAGGTCATTTACGGACCCTGCGAGGACGGCTACGGCGAATACCTGGACATGATGCAGCAGTGGTACAAGGAAGGTCTGATCGACCAGAGTTTCTCCGTGCATGACGGCCGCTGGCCTGAAAACGACCTGCTGCTGAACGACAAGGTCGGCGCCTTCCCGGTTTACACCTCCTGGACCGGCCATGACTACTACGCCAAGCAGGGCGCCACGAATCCCGACTTCAACCTGGTCGGCACCAAGATCCCGGTGAAGGAGGGCGGAGAAGCCCATTACCGGATGCCCGACATGCTGACGAACACCTACTGCATCGCGGTCAACGCGCAGAGCAAACACCTGGAAGAAGCCATCAAATGGATGGATGCCCAGTACAGCGAGGAAGTTGCTTTCGTGATGAACTACGGTGTGACGGAAGGCAAGGAAGACGGTTCCTACTACTTCGATGACAACGGTCCCCACTGGGGCGGACTGATCACCAACAACCCCGACGGACTGACCCAGGGCCAGGCCCGCCAGCGTTACACCACCAACAACGCGCCTTATGAGGATTACAACCGCGTGATGGGCACGTGGACAGACATCCAGCGTGAGACCCAGGCCCGCCTGATGGAAAGCGACTACTCCGCCTATATCTCCGACTCCATTACCATGACGGAAGCCGAACAGGAAGAGTTCAGCGATATCATGGGCGATATCACCACCTACGCGACGGAGTTCACGGTCAACTATGTCATGGGCAACGCCAGCCAGACCTTTGACGAATTCCGTGCCCAGCTGAAGTCGATGAACATCGACCGGGCGATTGAGCTCAAGCAGGCTGCTGTGGATCGTTTCAACGCGAGATAATTTTCGCAGCGTGTTTCTCCGGGGCCGCGGTCTGCGCACCGCAGCCCCGGTTTTTCCAAAGACCCGGGGATGATTTTTGCAAGGAACGGGGAGAATGCCTGTGGAAATAACCGCCAGGAAAAAGCCTTTCAGACAGCGGTTCCGGCGGGATATGCGGGAGAACTGGGTGGTTTACCTGCTACTGCTGCCGGTGATCATCTGGTACATTATCTTCTGCTATCTGCCGATGTTCGGTATTGTGATGGCTTTCGAAAACTTCAAATTCGCGAAGGGCCTTTTCGGCAGCGCATGGGTTGGATTCAAGAATTTCCAGAAATTCTTTTCCAGCTATTATTTCTGGCGCCTGCTGCGGAACACCCTGACGCTGAGTATCAAGGACCTGATTATTGCTTTTCCGGCGCCGATTATCTTTGCACTGATGCTCAATGAGCTGCGCAGCCGGAAATTCAAGAAGTCGATCCAGACGATTTCCTATCTGCCGTATTTCATCTCGATGGTGGTGGTCTGCGGTATGGTGAAGACCTTTACGGAATCAACGGGGGTATTCAGTCAGATCAGCCAGGCGCTGGGCGGGCCCAAGGAACTGATTTCCAACCCGGGATCCTTCCACGGGATCATGATTACCAGCGGCATCTGGCAGGGCCTGGGATACGGCAGCGTGGTCTATATTTCCGCCCTGACGGCGGTTGACCATGAGCTGTATGACTCGGCAAAGCTGGACGGTGCGAACCGCTGGCAGCAGACTCTGCACGTCACCATCCCGGGCATTATGCCAACCATTATTATCATGCTGATCATGCGGGTCGGACACCTGATGAGCGTCAACTACCAGAAGATTATCCTGCTCTACAGCCCGGCCACCTATGAGACAGCGGACACCATTTCCACCTTTGTCTATCGCAAGGGCCTGCTGGACGGGGACTACGCCTATGCCGCGGCGGTTGACCTGTTCAACTCGGTGATCAACACGATCCTGCTGGTGACGGTCAACTGGATCAGCCGCCGCAAATCGGAAACCAGCCTGTTCTGAGGAGGTGGGAAGAAAATGATCAAACGGACAAGGGGCGAAAAAATCTTCGCCGTATTCAATGTGATCCTTCTCAGCCTGATCGGTCTGGCCTGCCTGATTCCGGTCTGGCATTGCCTCTGCGCGTCCATCAGTGACCCGATTACGGTTTCCAAAACCCGGGGCCTGATTCTGTGGCCGAAGGGCGGGGTGACCACGATCGGCTATGCGAAATCCCTGCAGAACGAGAGCCTGCTGCGGGGCTATGTCAACACGATCCTGTACGTGATCCTGGGCACGGGCTTCGGGGTCCTGATGTCCATCTTTGCCGGATACGGCCTGAGCCGGAACCTGCTGTTCGGCGGGGCGATCGCCCTGTTCCTGACCTTCACGATGATGTTCAACGGCGGAATTATCCCAACCTACATGGTGGTCCGGTCCCTGGGCATGCTGGACACCCGCGCGGCCATTGTCCTTCCGACAGCGCTGTCGGTGTTCAATATTATGATTACGCGAACCTCGTTCAAGAGCATACCGGAAGGTCTGATGGACGCGGCGAGAATTGACGGGGCCGGCCATATCCGGATCCTGGTTTCCGTAGTGATTCCGGTTTCCAAGGCGATTATCGCAGTGATTACGCTCTTCAGCGCGGTACAGATCTGGAACAGCTGGTTCCATACAGCCATCTACGTCCGGAAACGCGAACTGTATCCGCTGCAGATCGTGCTGCGTGAGATTGTGCTGCAGAATACTTCCCAGGCTTCGGATGCCGGGGAAGCCACCAGCGAGCTGAATCAGCTCCATGCAATTATCCGCTACTGCGTGATTATGCTATCCATTATCCCGATGCTGTTCCTGTATCCGTTCATCCAAAAGTACTTTGTGACCGGGGTTATGATCGGATCCATCAAGGGATGAGCTGAACAGGAGAAAAGAATGAGTGAAAGAATAACAACAGTCAACCTGCATACCCATACCCGCAGATGCAAACATGCCAGGGGAATTCCGGCCGACTACGCAAAGGCCGCGGAAGAGAAGGGAATCCGGGTCCTTGGCATGACGGACCATACGCCGTTTCCGGATGACCGGGTGATCATGATCCGGATGGGCATCACGGAGCTGAATGATTATATCCGCGAAGTCCGGGAAGCCCAGGCGGCGTATCCGAAACTGAAGATCCTGCTGGGACTGGAATGCGAATATTTTCCGGAGTTTGACGATTTTTACCGGATGCTCCGGGAAAAAAAGAAAATGGACTACCTGATCGGCAGCGTGCATTTTTACATGTACAAGGGGAAACCCAAGGGCTTCTGGAACGGCTTCGTCATGGACCGGGAGGCGCTGCAAAGCTATGCGGACGCCTATACCCAGATGCTGGAGAGCGGCCATTTTTTCTTCGGCGCGCATCCGGATCTTTTCAGGGCGGCCATCGATACCTGGAATGAGGACTGCGAGGAAACGGCGGAAAGGATCTGTGAGACGGCGGCACGGCTGAAAATGCCGCTGGAGATTAACGTCAGCGGATGGCTGAAGCAGGAGCAGGACGCGAACAAGCACGGTTATATTTCTGCGGAGAAAGCCATTGCGGACGGAATTTCCTGCCCGCGGCCGTATCCGCTGGATGAATTCTGGCGGGTGGCGGCCAGGCACGGGGTCCAGGCAGTGATCAACTCCGATGCCCATGATCCGGAGGTGCTGACAAAGTATATGGAGCTCGGGTACGATATGGCCGAGCGGAACGGGGTTGAGATCATCTACCCCTTTGGAAAATGAGAGCCAGGGTACATAACCTCCTTTTTTTACAGGGAGCCTGCCGGAAGGCAGGCTCTTCTGCTTTATGCAAATAAATAAAGATCAGATATTTCAGATAAAAAAATAAAGCCCGGAAGACGGGCTTTATATATGGGTTCATTGCGAAGAGACTTTCAGCACTCTATTACTTCTACTTGCATCTTTACACGGCATTCATCGGGACAAGATATTACGCTGCACTTGCTTTTCTCTTTACCCTGGTCAAGTTCTGCACCATTAAGCAAAGCCCATATGTCCGGATAGGCATAATGCCATAATTCCATACAAACAGGCGGGCATATTGTCTTATCTTCCGTTATGATAAACTCCTGTCCCTGCGTATGAAATCCACTTCTGCATCTGCTTTCAACGATCGTCAATTTCACTTTTCTTGTTGCAGCCATTGTTTACTCTCCAGGTGGGGGGGTTGTACATTGAAAAGAACCCTTGTTCTTTACTATCATTCCTTAGATTTCGCGGTGTTAATAGAAGAAACCAGCATGCGGCGCAGATTGGTACACTGATTCATCAGGTTTTAAAATCAGATTCGACAATGCTATCGGTATCTTTCAGAAGGTTCAGCCAGTAGTCACACTCATTACACTCTTTCAGAGCAATCTCCAGCTTGGCAAAGGAGGTTGATTTGTCACGGAGCGGGCTGGGCTTCATGGGTGGTACCTCCAGTTGGATCAGTGAAGAGTGTAGAGTGATGAGTGAAGAGTGAAGTATCGAATGGGATTACTCCCATTCGATACTTGCCGGAGGCTTAGTAGTTACATCCAGCACTACCCGACTTGCATGCGGAACCTCATTGACAATGCGGGCGGAAACCCGGGCAATGAGGTCGTAGGGGAGACGGGCCCAGTCGGCAGTCATGAAGTCGTCGGTGGTAACGGCACGGAGGGCGATGGTGTAGTCATAAGTGCGTTCGTCACCCATGACACCGACGCTCTGGATGCCGGTCAGTACGGTGAAATACTGATTAACATGGCGATCCAGACCGGCGGCAGCGATCTCCTCACGGAAGATGGCGTCGCTTTCGCGGACGATCTCCGCCTTTTCCGGAGTGACTTCTCCGATAATACGGATGGCCAGGCCGGGACCGGGGAAGGGCTGGCGCCAGACCAGTTCCTTCGGCAGGCCGAGGGTCTCGCCCAGGGCGCGAACTTCATCCTTGAAGAGCATACGCAGGGGCTCGATAAGCTCGGTGAAGCCCAGCTCCTTTGGCAGACCGCCGACGTTGTGGTGGCTCTTGATGACGGCGGCGTTGGTACCCTGGCCGCTTTCGATGACATCGGGATAGATGGTACCCTGTGCAAAATAGTCCAGCTTGCCGAGGGCAGTGGCTTCTTTCTTAAAGACTTCAATAAAGTCACGGCCGATGATGTGCCGTTTTTCTTCCGGCTCCGTAACGCCCTTCAGATCCGCAAAGAAGCGGTCGGCTGCGTCGGAACGGATGAACCGTACCGGGAAGAGATGACTGAAAACATGGCAGACCTGATCGCTCTCTCCCTTGCGCAGGAGGCCGTGATCCACGAACACGCAGGTGAGACGCTTTCCGATGGCTTTGTAGATCAGGGCGGCAACAACAGAAGAATCCACGCCGCCGGACAGGGCCAGCAGCACGGTGCCGTTTTCACCGACTGTTTCCCGGATCTGGCGGATGGCTGTTTCGGCGTAGGCGCTCATGGTCCAGTCGCCGGAGCAGCCGCAGAAGCGGAAGAGGAAGTTGCGGATGAGCATGGTGCCTTCCTCGGTATGGGTAACTTCCGGATGGAACTGCACGCAGCAGATTTTCTTATCCTCATTCACCATGGCGGCAATGGGACAGTTGTCCGTTTCCGCAATAACGCGGAATCCGGGCGGGCAGGCACTGACCTGCCAGGTATGGCTCATCCAGCAGTTGGAAGCCGGCTGCATACCGCCGAGAAGACCGGTCTGTTCCTTCATCCGAACTGTAACGCGGCCGTATTCCCGCTCCTTTGCTTTTTCAACCGCACCACCCAGAAGCAGGGCGGTCAGCTGCATACCATAGCAAATACCCAGTACCGGGATACCGGCCTCATACAGGGCAGGATCGATCCGGGGAGCATCAGCATCATGGACGCTGGAGGGGCCGCCGGAAAGGATAATACCGATCGGCTTACGGGCCAGGATGTCTGCCAGGGGCATATTCCACGGGACAACCTCGGAATAGACGTGGCATTCACGGACGCGGCGGGCGATCAGCTGGGTATACTGGCCGCCAAAGTCCAGGATAATGATGGTTTCTTTTTGCTGCATAGGTTCCCTCCGAAGAGATTGGATCGAATCGTGATTCACAATGATGAATCCGAGTTATTATGAACGCAAATCCCGATTTGCGCAATAATAATTATACCATAAACCAACGAAACCGGAATAACAAAGAGGCGTTTCCGCCTCTTTGTGAAGTGTATAGTTGAGAGTGAAAAGTGTAGAGTGAAGAGTTGCACAGGCATTGGCCAATTATTGGCCGCTTTGGCCATAATTGGCCAATACCCGTGCAGAAGGATCATTGACATTGCAGCCGGGCCAGGTTTTGTTGGGCATCCAGAAGTCAGGAATCATATGAGCCTGGCCGGGATAATACTGCTCGAACAGTTCCCGGTAAAGGAGGCTTTCCTTTGTGAAGGGACGGCAATAGTCGTATTTCGCTGCTTTTTCCTCAAATTCCTGATCCGTATAGGTCTTCTCGGCATAGGCTTTCAGATCGTCCACCATGCTGTGGCCTACTGCGTCGGAGAAGGCAGCCTTCTGGCGCCAGAGGATTTCATCCGGCAGGATATGATCATCCGCGAAGGCTTTACGGATCAGGTATTTGCCCATGTTGTGATTGTTCATCTTCAGTTCCGGATCAATGCTCATGGCATAGCGCACGAACTTCAGGTCGCCGAAGGGAACCCGGGCTTCCAGGGAGTTGTAGGAAATACAGCGGTCGGCGCGGAGCACATCGTAAACATGCAGTTCCCGGATACGCTTTTCCGCTTCCTCCTGGAAGGCGGCGGCGGAAGGAGCGAAGTCCGTGTACTTATAACCGAACAGTTCATCGGAAATTTCACCGGTCAGCAGTACCCGGACGTCTGTGTTCTCATGGATCCATTTACAGACCAGGTACATGCCGATGGAAGCGCGGATGGTGGTGATATCCCAGGTGCCGAGCAGCTCCACAACCGTGGGCAGCGCTTCCAGCACATCCTTCTCATTAATGATCACTTCCGTATGGTCGCTGCCGATATAATCCGCAACCATGCGGGCATACTTCAGGTCGATGGCATCAATGTCCATACCGATGGCGAAAGTGCGGATCGGTTTGTTCAGCATTTTCTGGGCGATGGCGCAGACGAGAGAGGAGTCCAGACCGCCGGAAAGCAGGAAACCAACCGGGGCATCCGCGTCCAGCCGCTTTTCTACGCCGTCCATCAGCAGACGCCGCAGTTTGGGACAGACTTCTGCTTCTGTTTTCATGGTGAAATATCCGACGTAGGCGGGGTCTGCATACTGGATAAACTCACCGTCGATCCAGTAGTGGCCGGGCGGGAAGGGAAGAATCTTATCGCACATGCCGATCAGGTTTTTCGGTTCGCTGGCGAAGGCCATACCGCCGCCGCGAACCTCTCCGTAATAGAGAGGACGGATACCGATGGGATCCCTTGCAGCAATCAGTTTCTGCTGTTTGCCGTCCCAGAGGATCAGGGCGAACTCCGCATCCAGGGTTTTGAACATTTCCACGCCATATTCCCGGTAGAGGGGAAGCAGGATTTCACAGTCACATTCGCTTTTCAGGTCATAGGTTTCCATGAGACGGGCCCGCAGGGGACGGAAGCCGTACAGCTCGCCGTTGCAGACCACATAGTCGTCGTCCAGCCGGAAGGGCTGCATACCTTCCTCGTGCAGGCCCATGATGGCCAGACGGTGAAAACCAAGGATGCCGCCGGGAATATCCACCAGGCGGCTCATATCCGGACCGCGGGAGATGGTCCGGTCAAAACAGGTTTTGATCAGGTCCCGGGGAAAACGGGCACCGGTCGTACCGAAAATAGAACACATATCGTTTCACTCCAATTCAGAATTTCATGATCGCCGTTACCAAAGTTTCATATGGAAACTTTGACGGCTGTAATGTGGGAAGCATTAGCCGTGCTGAAGCACGGATGCTTCCGCAACAATTCAGAATTCATAATTTGCCGCTGCGGCGGGAAAAGATATCAGTGAAAAGTGAAGAATTTAGAGTGCAGAGTTGCTGAGCAATTTCAACAGACGATCGGCGGCTTCAACTGTATCAGCAGGATCACCGAAGGTGGAGAAACGGAAGAAACCTTCACCGCAGGCACCAAAGCCCTCACCGGGAGTGCCGACAACCTGGATCTCATTGAGCAGCTTGTCGAAGAATTCCCAGCTGCCCATGCCGTTCGGGCACTGCATCCAGATATAGGGAGCATTCTTGCCGCCCCAGTAGCGGATCCCGGCCTTGTCCAGCGCGGCCATGAGCACCTTGGCATTCTGCTTATAGATCCGGATGTTGTCATGGATCTGCTTTTGTCCTTCATCTGTGAAGACGGCGGCGCCACCGTGCTGCAGAATATAGGAAACGCCGTTGGTCTTGGTTGTGCGGTTTCGTACCCACATGGCATTGAGGTTCATGCCGCAGCGCTCCAGCGCCTTCGGGATGACCGTGTAGCCAAGACGAGTGCCGGTAAAACCGGCGGTCTTGGACAGGGAGCAGATCTCGATGGCACAGGTTTCCGCGCCGGGGATTTCAAAGATGCTGTGGGGAAGATCTTCCTCAATAAAAGCTTCATAAGCCGCATCGAAGAGGATCACCGCACCCCGGTCATTGGCCCAGTTGACCCACTGGGTCAGCTGTTCCCGGTTGTAAGCGGCACCGGTGGGATTGTTCGGGGAGCACAGATAGATCAGATCCGCGTCAATGCCGGGCTTCGGCAGGGGCAGGAAATGATTATCCGGGCCGGAGGGAAGATGAATAATCTCCCGGCCGGCCATGGTATTGGCGTCCACATAAGCGGGATAGGCCGGCTCCATGATCAGGGCTTTGTTGGACCGATCGAAGAGATCCAGCAGGTCGCCCAGTTCATCGCTGGCGCCGCTGGAAACGAAGACTTCCTCAGGAGAGAGGAATACATCCCGCTTCTCGTAGTGCTTTGCGATAGTCTCCCGGAGGGAGGGGGCGCCGCACTCGGGCATATAACCATGGAAGCGACCCTTTACGCTCTGATCATCCACGCCTTCATGCAATGCCTTAATAACCGCAGGAACCAGCGGCAGGGAAACATCACCGATGCCCATCCGGTAAAGATGGGTACCCGGATGATCCGCCAGGTAAGCCTTGGTCTTCTGGGCAATATGATAGAAAAGGTAGGACTCTTTCAGATTTGCGTAGCTGAGGTTGGGTGTCAGCATGGGATCAACTCCTTTGTTGCTTAGAAAATAGGAGATATTAAGTAAAACAAAAAAACAAGGCGCAGGGATCCTTTCGCAGGACGCCTTTGCCTTGTTGGGAGGTATGGTATCATTCCCTGAAAGCCTTGTCAAGGAAGAAACAGGGAATGAAAACAGCGAATACAAAGGGAATACAATCTGGGGGATTGACAGCTTTCCGGACCGGTGATAGGATACGCGCATCAGGGCAAGGGTGTCGTGCTGACGATGCACCTTGCTCTCTTTCTTTTATTATGACGCTGAGGGGGTCAGTATTATGAGTAAGTACACGAAGGAAGACATTATCCGCCTGGTACGGGAAGACGACGTGGAGTTCATCCGGATGCAGTTCACCGATATTTTCGGTCAGCTGAAGAACGTGGCTATTACAGCCAGCCAGATTGAAAAAGCCGTTAACAATGAAATTATGATCGACGGCAGCAGCATTGAGGGCTTTGTCCGCATCAATGAGAGCGACCAGTATCTGCGCCCCGACCTGGACACCTTCACTATTCTGCCCTGGCGTCCCCAGCATGGTAAAGTCGCCAGACTGATTTGCGACGTTTACAATCCCGACGGAACACCCTTTGCCGGTGATCCCCGCGGCGTGCTGAAGAAAGTACTGAAGCGGGCGGCCGACATGGGTTACTCCTTCAACGTCGGACCGGAGTGCGAATTCTTCCTCTTCCAGACTGATGAAGAAGGAAAACCCACCACCACCACTTCCGACGAAGCCGGCTACTTCGACCTGGGACCGCTGGATCACGGCGAGAGCACCCGCCGCGAGATCTGCCTGGCGCTGGAGCAGATGGGCTTCGAAATCGAAGCCAGCCATCATGAAGTGGCTGCCGGCCAGCACGAGATCGACTTCCGTTACGCTGACGCGCTGACGGCGGCCGACAACATCATGACCTTCAAACTGGCTGTGAAAACGCTGGCCCAGAAGAACGGCCTGCATGCAACCTTCATGCCCAAGCCTGTGTTCGGTATCAACGGCAGCGGCATGCACACCAATATGAGCCTTTTCAAGGATGGCAAGAACGTATTTGCCGATCCTTCCGATAAGCGCGGCCTGAGCAAGGAAGCTTATGCCTTCATCGCCGGTATCCTGGCCCACATCCGCGGCATGGCGGCGATCACCAACCCGCTGGTCAACAGTTACAAGCGCCTGGTACCCGGCTATGAAGCTCCCTGCTACCTGGCCTGGAGCGCCAGCAACCGCAGCGCCCTGATCCGTATTCCTGCTGCCCGTGGCAACGGAACCCGCGTTGAGCTGCGCTGCCCCGATCCGAGCGCGAACCCCTACCTGAACATGGCCGTCTGCCTGGCCGCCGGCCTGGACGGTATTGAAAAGGGTATGACCCCGCCGGATGAAATCACGGAGAACATCTTCGCTATGGATGCTGCCACCCGCGAAGCGAAGGGCATCAAGTCCCTGCCCGGCACACTGAAGGAAGCCGTCGACTGCCTGAAGGAAGACGCAGTGATCTGCACCGCCCTGGGCGAGCACGTGCTCGGTCAGTATGTGGAAGGCAAGGAAAAAGAGTGGGATGCCTATCGTACGCATGTGAGCAAGTGGGAAATCGACCGCTATCTGGTAATGTTTTAATTAATTCAGAATTATGAATTCAGAATTCAGAATTATATAGGATTTCCATACTGTTGCGGATTCTGTGTAATATGCGAACGTATAAGCAGAAACGCACCGGCGTGGTTCCCTATAAGAAATAATTGTGAATGATGAATGATGAATTGTGAATTAGATTAATGGAGGTGGAACCGTGGCCAGGATCGTTGTTGTCAGCCAGTCGGAAGACAGCCGCTCAAAGCTCGTCAGGCTTCTTGCCTCCTCCGGATTGCAGGTGTTCCGAAGCTGCTCATCAGGTAGTGAGCTGCGTCGGGCGCTGAGCGAAAGCGAAGATTGTGTTGTGGTTATGATCGGTTTCACTCCGGATTGTAAACCGGATGAACTGATGTGGGACTATAAGGACAGTATCCAGATCCTGCTGATTGCAAAACAGGCTGTGCTGGAGAACATCGAATCGCCGGACATTTTCCGGCTGGCGATGCCGGCTTCCGGACAGGCAGTGGTCGGTGCGGTGGAAATGCTGTCCCAGCTGCACCGGATGCGGCTGCCCCGACGGACCGGGGAGAGCAAGGATATAGTGGACCGGGCAAAGGCTGTCCTGATGAAACAGAAAGGACTGACCGAACCGGAAGCGCACCGCGCAATGCAGCAGTACGCCATGAACCACGGCATGAAGATGGCCGAATTTGCCGCTCAGATATTGGCAGCGACAAAGACAACGGAGGAATAACCATGACTGACCGACAGTATCCTCTTTATCATAAAGAACTGGAACATGACAGCTGCGGCGTGGGCGCCGTGGTGGATCTGAATGCGAAAGCAACTCACCGGACGGTGGATCAGGCACTGTGTATTGTGGAACGCCTGGCGCACCGGGCAGGCAGCGACGCGGAAGGAACTACCGGAGACGGCGTGGGCATTATGACCCAGCTGCCCCATACACTGTTTGCAGCCTGGGCCAGGGAAGAAGGAATCGCCCTGGGCAACCCCGGAGATTACGGTGTGGCTATGTTCTTCCTGCCGGAGGATGAAGTCGGAGCTCAGAATACAGCAAGAATCTTTGAACAGCTGGCAGAATCCGAAGGGATTCAGGTACTCGGGTGGCGGGAGGTACCCTGCCACCCGGCCCAGCTGGGTGCGGGAGCACGGCGGACAATGCCGTGCATCCGACAGTGCTTTTTAAAAAGGCCGAAGGAGACCGGTGCCGGTCAGGACTTTGACCGGCGGCTTTTTATATTACGGCGTGTTTTTGAACACCAGGACACGGACGCATATGTATGCTCCCTGTCCAGCCGTACGATCGTCTACAAGGGCATGATGCTGGTGAACCAGCTGCGTTCTTTCTATGACGATCTGCAGGACGTGCGCTATGCCAGCAGTATGGCGATGGTGCACTCCCGTTTTTCTACCAACACTTTCCCGTCCTGGAGCAAGGCACATCCCCAGCGGATGCTGCTGCACAACGGGGAAATCAATACCATCCGCGGCAATCATGACCGGATGAAGGCGCGTGAAGAAACCATGCGCTCCGACGTGATGGGTGCGGAAATGAAGCGCGTACTGCCGGTGGTTGATCCGGACGGAAGCGACAGCCAGATGCTGGATAATACCCTGGAGTTCCTGGCGATGAACGGATTCCCGCTGCCGCTGGCTGGAATGATCCTGCTGCCGGAACCCTGGCAGGGACTGAAAAAAGAAACAGCCTGGCGGGATCTGTACCGCTACTATGCCACGATGATGGAGCCCTGGGACGGTCCCGCGGCAATCCTGTATTCCGACGGCGACACAGTGTGCGCGTCCCTGGACCGGAACGGCCTGCGTCCGCTGCGCTGCGCACTGACGGATGACCGGCGGCTGATCCTGACCTCCGAGGCAGGCGTGCTGTTTGAAGAAAATGCCCATATTTTGCGGCGCTGGAAGCTGAAAGCCGGAGACGTGCTGGAAGCTGACCTGAAGACAGGCCGGTTGACGGAAAGCGAGGCCCTGAAGACTCGCTTTGCCCAGGAGCATCCCTATACGGAATGGATGCAGAAACTGGTCCGCTTGGAGGATCTGCCGACAACTGAAGTAAAAGAGGATATTCTGCCGGAAGCCGAGCGGGAAAAGCTCTGCAAGGCATTCCATTATACATGGGAAGACGTGCAGGACATCGTACTGCCGATGGCAGCGAAGGGCACGGAACCCATTGTTTCCATGGGTGCGGACGTGCCGGTGGCGGCGCTGTCGAAAATCCATCCGTCTGTGTATGACTACTTCCGCCAGCGTTTCGCGCAGGTGACCAACCCGCCGATTGACGCACTGCGGGAAGAAGTGAAAACCGACTGCTCCATCTATGTCGGCGATGACGGCAACCTGCTCTCCCGGGAGGCAGGAAACAGCGCCGTGCTGGAGCTGCCTTCCCCGGTGCTGACCGAGGAGGAGCTGCAGCGGATCCGGGAGATGGATCATCCGGACTTCTCTGTACGCACAGTCTCTTTGCTATATGATAAGAAAGGCAGCCTGCGGGATGCCCTGGAACATTTCTTTGCTGTATGTGACCAGGCCTGCCGTGACCATATCAATGTCCTGATCCTGTCTGACCGGGGTGTCGGACCGGACGCCATCGCGATTCCCTCGCTGCTTGCGGTGTCTGCCCTGGAACAGCATCTGATCAAAAAGAAAAAGCGTACTGCGGTTTCCGTGATCCTTGAAAGCGGTGAGCCCCGGGACGTGCACCAGCTGGCCATGCTGATCGGCTTCGGTGCCCGGGCGGTGAACCCGTACCTGGCTCATGCCTGCGTACGAGCCCTCTGCGCGGATGGACAGATTGACAAGACTCCGGAAGAAGCAATCCGGGATTACAACAAGGCGCTGACTGCCGGTGTGCTGAAGATCGCTTCCAAGATGGGTGTATCCGTACTCCAGGCATACCAGAGCGCCCAGCTGTTTGAGGCTGTGGGTCTGGATCAGAGTCTGGTTAAGACCTATTTCACCAATACACCCTGCTCCCTGGGCGGAACAGACCTGAACCGGATTGAAGCAGACAGCCGGTATCATCATGAAGCCGCGTTTGCCGCAGCCGGCGCAGAAGGACTGGTCAGTGAAGGCAAGCACAAGTACAGAAGAGGCGAGGCAGCAGAAGAACATCTGTATGCCCCGGAAACTATCCATCTGCTGCAACAGGCGGTATGGACGGATGACCGGGCTGCCTTTGACAAATATGCGGCGCGGATTGAGAACGAAGGACCGCGGACCATCCGCTCCATGCTTTCCTTCAATTACGATTCCTGCCGTCCTGTTCCGCTGGAGGAAGTGGAAGCCGCATCCGAAATTGTGAAGCGCTTCCGGACCGGCGCTATGAGCTACGGTTCCATTTCCCAGGAAGCCCATGAGTGCATGGCCAAGGCAATGAACCACCTGGGCGGCCGCTCCAACAGCGGTGAAGGCGGCGAACTGCCGGAACGCTTCGGCACAGAACTGAACTCCGCAATCAAGCAGGTAGCATCCGGCCGCTTTGGCGTGACGCGGGAATACCTGCTCTCAGCAAAAGAAATACAGATCAAGATGGCGCAGGGCGCCAAGCCCGGCGAGGGCGGACACCTGCCCGGCGCGAAGGTGACCGACAGCGTGGCGAAGACCCGCTGCTCCACCCCGGGAATCTCCCTGATTTCCCCGCCGCCGCATCATGATATTTATTCCATCGAGGATCTGGCTGAACTGATTTATGACCTGCAGTGTGCCAACGAGGACGCGAAGATCACCGTGAAGCTGGTGTCTTCCGCCGGCGTGGGTACCATTGCCAGCGGCGTGGCCAAGGCCGGCGCCGGCGGCATCCTGATTTCCGGCGGTGAAGGCGGTACCGGTGCCGCACCTATGAGCAGCGTGCATCATGCGGGCCTGCCCTGGGAGATCGGCCTGGCGGAAGCTCATCAGGTGCTTTGCCGCAACCGGCTGCGCCAGACGGTTACGCTGGAAACAGATGGTAAGCTGATGACCGGACATGACGTGATGGTGGCATTGCTGCTGGGTGCGGAACAGTTCGGCTTCGCGACGGCGCCCCTGGTTACCATGGGCTGCCGGATGATGCGGGTCTGCCAGCTGGGTACCTGCCCCTTCGGTATCGCGACCCAGAATCCTGAACTGCGCAAGCGCTTCAAGGGCAAGCCGGAATACGTGGAACGCTTCATGCTCTTTGTTGCGGAGCAGATGCGGGAGATCATGGCAAAGCTCGGCGCACGGACTGTGGATGAACTGGTGGGCCGCAGCGACCTGCTGGTGATGAAGGATGACGCAGCCATGGACCTGAGCGACCTGACCGGATTTGCCCGGAACACGCACTTCCAGCCGGCGGCGAAGTTTGATTTCCACCTGGCAGAACGTGCGGACGTGCGGCTGTACCAGGATCATGTACATCTGATGACAACAGACCGGGCTTTCGGCACAATGCTGAAAGGCAACCGGCATATCCAGGCCCAGGGCTGCGGCGGTCAGTCCTTCGGAGCCTTCCTGCCCCATGGACAGGAGATCACCCTTTACGGTGTGGCAAACGACTACCTGGGCAAAGGCCTTTCCGGCGGAACGCTGGCAGTATGCCCGCCCGCGGACAGCATCTGGAAGAAGGAAGATACCCTGATCGGCAACGTGGCCCTGTACGGTGCGACCAGTGGCTATGCCTTTGTGGCCGGTATGGCGGGCGAGCGTTTTGCGGTGCGCAATTCCGGCGCATGGGCCGTGGTTGAAGGCGTGGGAGACCATGGATGCGAATATATGACCGGCGGCCGGGTGGCAGTGCTGGGTCCTGTGGGCGACAACTTCGCGGCAGGCATGAGCGGCGGCGTGGCTTGGGTGCTGGACGAGGACGGCCAGCTTCAGAACCGGTTGAACACCGGACATGTGAAGCTTTATGAAGTCTCCGCACAGCAGGCGGATGAACTGAACCGGCTGCTGGAGATGCATGTGAAGGCGACAGGCTCTGAGAAAGCCAGAGAGATTCTGGAACACTTCAGCGATTATCTGCCGAAGTTCAAGGCAGTAATCTCTGACGAATACCTCGCCTGGATGAATAATTAAGAATTAAGAATTCAGAATTCAGAATTATTAGTTGTTACTGAGAAATTGGGGTGGAAGCATGGGGAGCACAACAGGCTTTCTGGATGTTATCAGAATAGAGAACCCTTTTCGGGCTGAAGAAGCGAGACTGGGTGATTTTGAAGACCTGCATATGCCGAATCCTCCGAAGGTCCGGCATGAACAGGCGTCCCGTTGCATGAACTGCGGCGTGCCCTTCTGCCAGTCTGACTTCGGCTGCCCGCTGCACAACCTGATTCCCGAGTGGAACGACCTGCTTTACCGGGGCCAGGAGCAGGAGGCGCTGCGCCGCCTGCTGCGGACTGCACCCTTCCCGGAATTTACGGGACATGTGTGTCCGGCACTGTGCGAAAAGGCATGCAACCTGGAGAATGACGCGACAACCAATAAAGACAATGAGCTGTACCTGATCGAAACCGGGTTTGCCAAGGGCTGGATTCAGCCGAGGATCCCGGTGGCACGCACGGGAAAACGTGTGGCCGTGGTCGGCAGCGGCCCTTCCGGACTGGCGGCGGCAGACCTGCTGAACCAGCTGGGTCATGAAGTGACTGTGATTGAAAAAGCAGACCGCCCCGGCGGACTGCTGATGTACGGCATTCCGAACATGAAGCTGCCCAAGGGCATCGTGGAACGCCGGATTCGCCTGATGGAGGCGGAGGGTATCCGGTTTGAACTGAATACCGAAGCGAAGGCTGAAGAACTCCTGGATTATGACGCGGTGCTGCTGTGCGGCGGCGCGCGGAAGCCCCGCTCCCTGAACGTGGAGCATATGGATGCCCAGGGCGTGATGTTTGCGGTGGACTTCCTGACAGCGGCAACGAAGGCGGTGCTGAAAGGCGCTGCATCCGAAGCAAGCGCCGAAGGAAAGCACGTGATTGTGGTCGGCGGCGGTGATACGGGCAATGACTGTGTGGGTACTGCCCTGCGGCAGGGATGCGTCAGCGTGACGCAGCTGGAAATGATGCCTGCTCCGCCTGTGGACCGGACCGCAAACAATCCATGGCCGGAATGGCCGAGGATCCTGCGGACGGACTATGGCCAGATGGAAGCCATTTACCGCCAGGGAAGTGATCCCCGGATCTATGAGACCACAGTGAAACAGATCCTGACGGATGAGACAGGCCGGATTAACGGACTCGAAACCGTGAAGCTGCAGCGGACACCTGAAGGAAGGTTTGAGCAGGTTCCCGACAGCGAACAAACGCTGCCCTGTGAACTGCTGCTGATTGCGGCCGGGTTCGTAGGCTGCGAGGAAAAGACGCTGTCCAGCTTTGACCTGAAGGCGGATGGCCGGGGACGGCTGCTGCCGGAAGACGGAAGCCATCACCTGGGTGGAAAGATCTACAGCGCCGGGGATATGCGCAACGGACAGTCCCTGGTGGTGCGGGCACTGGCTGACGGGAGAGCGGCGGCAAAAGAAATTGATCAGGAGATCAATTTCCTCTAATTCAGAATTCAGAATTAAGAATTCAGAATGAATAGTCTTTGCACAGAGAAGCAGGGTAGGTATTGTTTTTCTCGTGTATATCACCTGTGATCTGCTTGACACATGAGGGTGACAGGGTTACAATTCCGATAATTTCATAAGAAACCGTTGAAGCGGAGATCAAAGCGGCAATGCCCTTACAGAGAGTCCGGGATGGTGAAAGCCGGGCAGGAAACAAACCGCCAAATGGACCGCGGAGGGCGCAGTCAAAAGCTGGGAGGCTGAGTATTCTGCGACGTGAGGCATACGTCAGTTGCCGGGAATATGATCGTATTCCGCAGAGCGCACGGGAAACCGTGAAACAGGGTGGCACCGCGAAGTATATTCGTCCCTGACAGAGCATATCTGTCAGGGACTTTTTCATTCCAAATGAAGAATGAAAAATGAAGAATTAATGGTTATCCGGTAAAGCAAAGACCAACGGAACGCAGAGAACCCAAGGAGGCAGCTTTTATGAAGATTATACCCGGTTTGGAGGAAGTGGCACGGTACAGGGAAACGGGAGAGTATAAAGTGGTTCCGGTCAGCTGTGAGCTGTTTGCGGATATCTGCACACCGATCCAGGCGGTGCGGAAACTGAAGAATGTTTCCTCCCACTGCTTCCTGCTGGAGTCCGCTGAACCGCAGGAAACCTGGGGACGCTACACCTTCCTGGGTTATGACCCGAAGATGAGCATCACCTGTGCGGACGGAGAAATGCGGGTGAACGAGCTGAAAATGCAGACGAAGGATCCTTCCGCAGTATTACGGCAGATCCTGGCGGAGTATAAAAGCCCCCGGATTCCCGGACTGCCGCCTTTTACCGGCGGCCTGACCGGCTACTTCTCCTATGATTACCTGAACTATTCAGAACCGACGGTTCGCCGGGAGACAGAGGACACAGAGCATTTCCAGGACGTGGACCTGATGCTCTTCGACAAGGTGATCGCGTTTGACAACCTTCGGCAGAAGATCATCCTGATCGCGAACGTCCGGCTGGACGAGGGCGAAGCCGGATATCACCGGGCGGAGATGGAACTGGCGGAGCTGAAGAAGCTGATCACCGAAGGTGCCGAGGCTAAGGATGAGCCCGGACGACTGACAGGAGAGGTAACGCCGCTGTTCAACAAGGCAGAATACTGCGCCATGGTGGAAAAAGCCCGGCACTACATCAAGGAAGGGGACATCTTCCAGATTGTGCTTTCCAACCGGCTGAGTGCTCCCTATGAAGGCAGCCTGCTGAACATGTACCGGACGCTGCGGACGGTGAACCCTTCTCCCTATATGTTTTACTTCTCCGGCACGGACGTGGAGGTTGCGGGGGCGAGCCCGGAGACGCTGGTGAAGCTGGAAAACGGCGTCCTGCACACTTTCCCGCTGGCGGGTACCAGGCCGAGAGGAACAACCCGGGAAGAAGACCGGGAACTGGAAGAAGAGCTGCTGCAGGACGAGAAGGAACTGGCAGAACACAATATGCTGGTGGATCTGGGACGGAATGACCTGGGAAAGATCTCGAAATTCGGCAGCGTGCAGGTGGAAAAGTTCCACGAGATTCTGCGGTTCTCCCACGTGATGCATATCGGCTCCACAGTGCGTGGGGATATCCGGGAAGACAAGGACGCGCTGGACGCTATTGAGGCAGTCCTGCCGGCGGGCACCCTGTCCGGAGCACCGAAGATCCGGGCCTGCCAGCTGATCGGCGAGCTGGAGAACAACAAGCGGGGCATCTACGGCGGAGCGATCGGCTATATCGACTTTGCCGGAAACATGGATACCTGCATTGCGATCCGGATCGCATACAAGAAAAACGGTAAGGTGTTTGTCCGCTCCGGGGCCGGAATCGTGTATGATTCCGTACCGGAAAAGGAACATGAAGAATGCCTGAACAAAGCCCGGGCAGTGCTGAACTCCCTGGAGAAGGCCGGAAAGGAGATAGACGGATGACACTGCTGATCGACAACTATGACAGCTTTTCCTACAACCTGTATCAGCTGATCGGAGAGCTGAATCCGGATATCAAGGTAATCCGGAATGATGAGATGACCATTGAGGAGATTCGGGAACTGAAACCGGACAGGATCATCCTTTCCCCCGGACCGGGACGGCCGGAAGACGCGGGAATCATCATCGAAGCAGCAAAGGAGCTGGGAAAGGATATCCCGCTGCTGGGCGTGTGCCTGGGACACCAGGCGATCTGCGCAGCCTTTGGCGCGACGGTCACCTACGCCAAGGCTCTGATGCACGGAAAGCAGTCCGTGGTACGGCAGGAGGGAAGCAGCCTGCTGTTCGAAGGATTGCCGGAGACTTTTCCCGTGGCCCGGTATCACTCCCTGGCCGCGGCACCGGAGACCATGCCGGAGTGCCTGGAAGTGACTGCCCGGACAGAGGACGGCGAGGTCATGGCGGTGCAGCATAAGGAGTATCCGGTGTACGGGGTGCAGTTCCATCCAGAAAGCATACTGACGCCAGATGGAAAGAAAATTCTGAGGAATTTTCTTTCCAAATGAATAATGAAAACTGAAAACTTAAAACTTAAAAAATATATAGTGTTTATTCGCAGAGGAGGAGAAAAAATGATTAAGGAAGCTATCGTGAAGATTGTCAGCAAGGAAGACCTGACCTATGAAGAAGCCTATACCGTGATGAATGAAATCATGAGCGGGGAGACCACGCCGACCCAGAACGCGGCTTTCCTGGCATCCCTGTCCACCAAGAGCGCCCGGGCGGAGACCACGGCTGAAATCGCGGGCTGCGCGGCGGCTATGCGGGAAAAGGCAACGCCTGTGGATGCAGGTCCCGATCTGTTTGAGATCGTCGGCACCGGCGGAGACAATGCCCACAGCTTCAACATTTCCACCACTTCAGCACTGGTGGCTGCGGCGGGCGGCATGCGGGTGGCCAAGCACGGCAACCGTGCGGCCTCCAGCAAGTGCGGTACGGCAGACTGCCTGGAAGCGCTGGGCGTGAATATCGACCAGAGCCCGGATAAGTGCCGTCAGCTGCTGGACGAAGTGGGCATGTGCTTCTTCTTTGCCCAGAAGTATCATACTTCCATGAAGTATGTGGGCGCCATCCGGAGGGAACTGGGCTTCCGCACGGTGTTCAACATCCTGGGACCGTTGACCAACCCCGGTCATCCCTCCATGCAGCTGCTGGGCGTGTATGACGAGTATCTGGTACAGCCCCTGGCACAGGTGCTGATGAACCTGGGCGTGAAGAAAGGCATGGTGGTCTATGGCCAGGACAAGCTGGATGAGATTTCCCTGAGCGCACCGACTACGGTATGCGAATTCAAGGACGGCTGGATGAAGAACTATGTGATCACGCCCGAACAGTTCGGTCTGCAGCGCTGCACGAAGCAGGACCTGGTGGGCGGCAGCCCGGCGGAGAATGCGGAGATCACGAAGGCAATCCTTAACGGTGAAAAGGGACCGAAACGTGATGCAGTGCTGATGAACGCGGGCGCGGCTCTGTACATCGGCGGGAAGGCGGAAAGCCTGGCGGAAGGAATCAAGCTGGCAGCGGAGATTATTGACAGCGGAAAAGCCACGAAGACACTTGAGAAGTTGATCAGTGTTTCCAATTCATAATTCATAATTCACAATTCATAATGAGGATAGTGTGAATCTGACACAGAAAAGCGGTGGACTATGAATATTTTGGACAAGCTGGCTGAGCTGTCGCTTGAGCGGGCAAAGAAAGAACAGGAGAAAGTGCCGGAGGCGGAACTGCGGGAGCAGGCAAAGGCACTAGGCAAAGGAAACGGGGAGGCGTTCCTTTCCGCCCTGAAAAAGCTGGGAATCTCCTTTATCTGTGAGATCAAGAAGGCGTCTCCCTCCAAGGGACTGATTTCTCCGGATTTTCCTTACCTGAAGATCGCGGAGGCCTATGAGCGGGGCGGAGCAGACTGTATCTCCTGCCTGACTGAGCCGGAGTACTTCCTGGGATCGGATGAGATTTTCCGGGAAGTGCGGGCAAAGGTGAGCCTGCCGATGCTGCGCAAGGACTTCACCGTCAGTGCCTACCAGCTGGATCAGGCTCGGGTGATGGGCGCGAACGCGGCTTTGCTCATCGTTTCCCTGCTGGATGAAAGGACGCTGGAAACTTACCTGGAACGGTGCAGGGAACTGGGGATCGCGGCACTGGTGGAAACCCACGACGAAGAAGAGATCCGCAGGGCGGTATCCGCCGGAGCGAAGATCATCGGCGTGAATAACCGGAACCTGAAAGACTTTTCCGTGGACTTTGAAAATGCGGCAAGACTGCGGGACAGGATCCCGGCAGACTGTGTCTACGTAGCGGAAAGCGGCGTCAAAACCCCGGAAGATGTGCAGCGGTTGAAGCAGATCGGCGCGGATGCTGCACTGATTGGCGAAACGCTGATGAGGGCGGAAGATCCGGGAGCTATGCTCCGGCTGCTGAAAGGAGAAATGGCATGACGCGGATCAAGATGTGCGGTCTCCGAAGACCGGAAGACATTGAGGCGGTCAATGAGCTGAAACCGGAATACATCGGGTTTGTATTCTTCCCCGGCAGCAAGCGGTACGTGACGCCGGAGACAGCGAAGACGCTGAGGGCCGGGCTGAACCCGGGAATCAAGGCAGTGGGCGTCTTTGTGGATGAGGAGCCTGAGAAGGTGGCAAGGCTGCTGGAGGAGGGCGTGATTGACATTGCCCAGCTTCACGGACATGAGGATGAAACCTACCTGGCAGAGCTGCGAAAGAAAACGGACAAGCCGCTGATCCGGGCTTTCCGGATCAGGAGTGCGGAAGACACACAGCAAGCGCAGGCGTCCACCGCGGAGCAGATTCTGCTGGACGCGGGGGCAGGGGATGGGAAAACCTTTGACTGGAGCTGGCTGAAAGAAGTGACAAGGCCCTATTTCCTGGCCGGCGGGTTGAATCCGGAAAACGCCGGCGAGGCGGTGAAGAAGCTGAAGCCTTACGCGGTGGACGTTTCATCCGGAATAGAGACTGAGGGATACAAGGATATCAACAAGATGCGCGCGTTTGTGCGGGCGGTCAGGGAGGAGCAGGTATGAGTAATCAGAACGGACGCTTCGGCATCCATGGCGGACAGTATATTCCTGAAACGCTGATGAATGCCGTGATCGAGCTGGAGGAGGCCTACAATCACTACAAGGCGGATCCGGAGTTTAACCGGGAACTGACCGCCCTGCTGAATGACTATGCCGGAAGACCTTCGCGGCTGTACTATGCTGAAAAGATGACGAAGGACCTGGGCGGCGCGAAGATCTACCTGAAGCGGGAAGACCTGAACCATACCGGTGCTCACAAGATCAATAATGTGCTGGGACAGGCACTGCTGGCAAAGAAAATGGGTAAGACCCGCCTGATTGCCGAGACTGGTGCCGGACAGCATGGCGTGGCGACTGCCACAGCCGCGGCCCTGATGGGTATGGAATGCGTGGTGTTCATGGGCGAGGAGGATACGATCCGCCAGGCACTGAACGTGTACCGGATGCGGCTGCTGGGCGCGGAGGTAATCCCGGTGAAGACCGGCACCGCCACCCTGAAGGATGCTGTGAGCGAGGCTATGCGTGAATGGACCCGGCGGATTGATGATACTCATTACTGCCTGGGTTCCGTGATGGGCCCGCATCCTTTCCCGACGATCGTGCGGGATTTCCAGGCTGTGATATCCAAGGAGGTCAAGGAACAGATCCTGGAGAAGGAAGGCCGGCTGCCGGATGCGGTGATCGCCTGCGTCGGCGGCGGAAGCAATGCCATCGGAAGTTTCTATCACTTTATTGAAGATAAGGATGTCCGGCTGATCGGCTGTGAAGCCGCAGGCCGGGGCATTGATACCTTTGAGACAGCGGCGACCATGAATACCGGACGCCTGGGCATATTCCACGGAATGAAGAGCTATTTCTGCCAGGATGAGTACGGCCAGATTGCGCCGGTGTATTCTATCTCTGCCGGGCTGGACTATCCGGGCGTGGGTCCGGAACATGCCTGGCTGCATGATACCGGACGGGCTGAATATGTGCCGGTGACCGACGAAGAGGCTGTGTGCGCGTTTGAGTACCTGGCAAAGACGGAAGGTATCATTCCGGCAATTGAGTCCGCCCATGCGGTGGCTTATGCCCAGAAGATCGCGCCGGACATGAAACCGGACCAGATCATCGTGATTACCGTTTCGGGCCGAGGCGACAAGGATTGCGCCGCCATCGCCCGCTACAGAGGGGAGGATCTCCATGAGTAAGATTGCAAATGCTTTTGATCACGGCAAGGCATTCATTGCCTTTATTACCTGCGGTGATCCGGATCTGGAAACCACAGGCAAAGCGGTACGGGCTGCCGTGGAGAACGGCGCTGACCTGATTGAACTGGGCATTCCTTTTTCCGACCCAACGGCGGAGGGACCGGTGATCCAGGAAGCCAACCTGCGGGCTCTGCAGGCGGGGACCACAACAGATAAAATCTTCGATTTTGTGAAAGATCTGCGCAAAGACGTGACCGTTCCCATGGTCTTTATGACCTATGCCAACGTGATCTTTTCCTACGGGGCGGAGAAGTTCATCTCCACTTGTGAGCAGATCGGCATTGACGGGCTGATCCTGCCGGATCTGCCATTCGAAGAGAAGGAAGAATTCCTGCCCCTGTGCAGGCAGTATCATGTGGATCTGGTTTCCCTGATTGCGCCGACATCCGAAAACCGGGTGGCGATGATTGCCCGGGAGGCTGAAGGATTCATTTACCTGGTGTCCAGCCTGGGCGTGACAGGCACCCGCAGTGAGATTACCACGGATCTGCAGCCCATTATCCGGGTGATCCGGGAGAATGCGAAGGTTCCGGTGGCCATCGGATTCGGTATTTCCAGACCGGAGCAGGCAAAAGCCATGGCGGCCATTTCTGACGGCGCTATTGTGGGATCCGCCATTGAAAAAATCCTGGCACAGTATGGGAAAGAGGCGCCAAAGTATATCGGAGAATATGTGAAGAGCATGAAGGAAGCAATCAACTGAAAACTTAAAAATGATAGATGGTTATGACCAGAAGGTCATTAACCATCAGGAGGAAATGTAATGATTCGGCAGTTGTCTATTTTCGCGGAAAACAAAAAGGGTGCCATGAACCGGATTACCCAGATCCTGGCGGACGCCGGGATCAATATGAATACCCTGATCACTAACGACAGTGCGGAGTTCGGTATTATCCGGATGCTGGTATCCGATACGGAACAGGCAGCACAGGAGCTGCAGGCTGCCGGATATATGTGCCATGCGGACTATGTGGCCGCGGTGGAGATCGGAGATGAATGCGGCAGCCTGAATGACCTGCTCACGGTGATCAATGACGGCAACATCAACCTGGATTATCTGTATGTGACCTACAACACCCTCAGCCGCCTGCCGGTAGCGATCCTGCGGGCAACCGACCTGATGGAAGTGGAAGGTTTCCTGCAGGCACGGGGTTACAAAACACTGGAGCAGATTGACTGAGCGAAAAGTCGAAGCCCTGACGGAAGAAGCCGTCAGGGCTTCATTTATTGCGCAGAAGCATAAACAGGTTGAAATATGCCTGTGTTTTTGGCATCATAGGAATGAACAGAAAACCGGAATACGCGGAGGCAGAAGATGGAATACAGGATTGATGACAAGCAGCTCGACGCAGGAATATTTATCGCGTTTGTCAATAAAGTCTGGCCCGGGAAATACGATGAGGGCAGGACGGCGGAGGCGTTATCCAAAACACTGATCATCACCGCCTATGACGGCGAAACGCTGGTTGGCTGCCTGCGTATTCTGACAGACGGTTATTTCTTCGGTACGATTACGGAAATGCTGGTGCTGCCGGAATATCAGAAACAGGGAATCGGCAGCAGGCTTCTTCAGCTGGCCAAAGAAAATACTCCGACGATGCTGTATTTCGGAGCGCAGCCGACGGTAGAGAAATTCTATGAGAAGAATGGATGCCCGAAGGGCTTTCAATCCTACATGATCGAAAAGAAACGGCAGTAACCTGGTATATCAGATCAGATTATCGGACAAAAGGAATGAATATGGATAAGCTTTTATTAACACATTACTATTATCCGGGAACCGATCCATGGAAAAACATCATGAACCTGCCTGAACAGGAAGCTTTCAGGGTGGCAGCTGAACTTGCCGCCGCACATCCTGAAACAACCAGTTTTTACCGGTTCGCGGATTTTAAGAATTACTATCCCCTGCGAAAAAGAGCAGATGAGTATGTGCGGGAAGCATTTATCCGGCTCGGAGGGAAGCCAAGACTGCCGCATCCTTACTCATTTGTGCTGGCGGAAAGTGATTACCTGAAAGCATGGTTTGACAGTGAAGACAAAATAGTGCTTGACCTTTCAGATATTCCTGACGACCAGGTAAGCTTCACGCCCGGTGACAGCTGTGCACTTCTCCAGCAGGGGATTGAGCCGGCTGTGCTGACAAAGGGGATGCTCCTGGAAGGGATCCGGGAATGCGGCGGATCTGTGAACGCTTTCCTTGAAAAGATACTGGAGGGAAGGCCTTATATTGAGGTCCAGCTTTGGGACCGGTTTTAATACGTTCTGAAAAATCGTTATACAGGACAAAACGGAGCAAGCCGGAACAGGAAAACCGATGATACTGTCTCTATAATCGAACGTGAAAGGAGGGGTAACGATGGATTGGGTGAGAGCGATCAACCATGCTATAGAATACATGGAAGAGCATCTGACAGATGACATCACGCTGGCGGATATCGCAAAGAGTGTGAATCTTTCTGCGTTCCATTTTCAGCGGGCATTTTCATTGCTGACAGAAATGTCGCCCGCGGAATACCTGCGGAAAAGGCGCCTTTCGCAGGCCGGGGCGGAGCTGACAGAAGGAAAGAACAAGGTCATCGACGTTGCACTGAAGTATGGCTATGATTCTCCGGAAAGCTTCAGCAAAGCCTTTACGAGATTTCACGGCGTTTCACCGATGCAGGTGAAGAATGGGAGCTCCATCCGTTTCATGAATCGTTATACCGTCCGGATTATGATTGACGGAGGCTGTATCATGGAATACAAAATTGAGAAATGGGACGCGATGGATCTGATTGTGCATACAGGCAGTTTCCACGCGGAAACCAGCGAGCAGGAAATCCCGGCTTTCTGGGATGCGTACTATGCCAACGAGGAATTAAGAAAGATCCCGGGTTATCTCGGCGTATGCGCGCAGCAAAAGACAGACAGCGATGTATTCACCTACGGAATCGGATGCAAGGCCTCAGATGTGGCTGTCGTTCCGGATGGATTTGAAATCCTGCATATTCCGGAGCATACCTGGGCGGTTTTCAAGTGCGTGGGTCCCATACCGAACGCGATCCAGGACATGTGGGGCAAAATCTACCGGGAATGGCTGCCTGTGGCGGATTATGAGCTCATTCCTGACTATGATATTGAGAATTATCTGCCCGGAGACCCGTCGTCAAAGAATTATATGAGTGAAATCTGTTTCCCCGTCAAAAGAAAAGCATGAGCTGCGTAAAGCGGGAGGCGGAAAAGATGGATCATTCTATTCGGGAGTGGCTGCTGGAGGACGAAACGCCGGAGGTTAAACTCCGGATGCTGAAGGAGTATGAGAAACTGCCGGAAAATGACGAAAGAGTCATTGAGTGTAAAAGACGGCTGCTGCAAAGCAAGGTATACGAACGCGGACTGAAGAAGCTCCGGACAGACAAGCCATGGGCGAAGTATGACGCGATTCTGGCCTTTGCGGAGTGGGGACTGACACGGGAAGATATCGGCAGCGATATTGACAATGATGTCTTTGCCCTGATCAAGAACACAGGTTTTAAGATGCTGTGCGGGGAACCGCTTTTGCTCAGGAATCTTGTAAAGCTGGGATACTATCAGGAAGAGATCGTGAAAAACGAAATTGACAGTATGCTCAGACTGATCAAGGAAGACGGGGGCTTTGGATGCATCAGCACAAGCAAAAAGACCAATGATCCAAGGAAACCCCATAAGAGCTGTGCGAGACTGACAGTGGAATATCTTCTGCTAGTTGCGGAGCTGCACCTGGCGGGCTGCCGGATGGAATGTGAGAGTGCCCTGATGCATTATTTCACAAAACGAAACATCTTTTACAGAACCGATGATATGAAAACGCCCATGGTGGACGTGATGCTGGGAACGTTTTATCCGCCGGATCCGATCAAGATCGGCGCGCATCAGATTGTCTATGCTTTGAGAGCCCTGGGGTGCGAACCGGAATCTGAAGCGATGCAGGCTGGATATAAAGTACTGAACCAGCACCGGCTGGAAAACGGAAGGTATGTGCTGACAGCGTCCAAAAGCGTACCGGCATTCAAGGCCGGCAATGTGGGCGAAGAAAACAAGTGGGTAACCCTTTACGCATACATGGCGCGGTGAGACTGAATGGAGAATTTGAAATGAGACGGGAGCTTGGAATTGCACGCTGCGGGATGGCCTGCTGTCTGTGCTGTGAAAATATCACGTGTAAAGGATGCAGAAAAGAGGGCTTCCTGGAACTTTCCTGGTGCAAAGACGCGCAATGGTGCGAAAACCGCAACTGCGGAATTGAAAAGGGCCTGAACGGCTGCTATGAATGCAAGCCTGCTGAATGCCGGAAAGGCCTGTATGCAGAGAAACTGTCAGTCCGCGGGTTTGCGGAATTCGCCCGGAGATACGGCATTGAAGAACTTCTGGACTGCCTGGAACGGAACGAACAAGCCGGGATTGTTTATCACCGGGAAGACTTCACGGGAGACTATGACGGCTTTGACGACCTGGAGAAACTGATTGATTTCATCAGGACAGGAAAAAGATAATTTTCAGTAATTTTCTTACCTCAGAAAAAAAGAGAAAAAAATATCAAAAAGCCTATTGACCTGCCACTTAGTGGCAGGTTTATTATCTTCTCACGGAGGTGACAGCAGGATGAAAATGAGTGAGTTTTCCAGAATAACCGGAATTAAGAGGACGGCATTACAGCTATATGAAAAGAAGGGACTGCTGAACCCTGCTTCCAGGACAGAGTCCGGTTACTGGGAATATGACGATGAAAGCCTGGGCCGTGCAAGCTTAATAACCATCCTGAAAGAATCCGGGTATACACTGGAAGAAATAAAGCAGATTCTTGACAGCGGCGATCAGTTTAATCTGATGGAGACCTGTAAGGCATGCGAAGAAAAGCTGCGCCAGAAAGTCAACAAACTTAATGGATATATCAGATACCTCAAAAATATACAACTGATCTCAGAAGCAGGACGCCTGTCGGAACTGGTTTTCAAGCAATTGGGGATGGCAGCGGTATTGGAGAAAGTCGGCGGGATAAAAAAAGAAATGGATCAGTACAGTACGAAAATGGAAATAGCGGAGGAAGTGATTGGACCGATTGAGGAACCGGATCCTGAAATGGTGAGTGAGCTTCAGGCAATTTACTTTATTTCTCTTTTACAGGGCAAGGAACAGCCGGAAGGACCTACGGTCCAGGAAACGCTCCAGAGAATTTATGCGCATGCGAATAACCATGCTGATAAAAGTCTCCTGAAAGCGGAAACAGCTCAAGGGTTTGCTGAGAAGGCAAAGGAAATATTTAAAGCCTTGCCTGAACCGGCAATTCCTCTTCTCGAACAATCATATGGGAAAGGGTTCATTGAATATATCCTGCAGGCATTGGATACATTCGGGAGGACAGCGGTTGAAGCTAGTCAGCACGAATAAAACCGTTTTCATTATTTGGTATTCAGGAGGAAACCAAGTTGGCTAATAATACGGAAGAAATGATCCGGAAATTACAGAACTGTGCACCTTACACGGATGAGTCCTTTCCTTACAAATCAAGAACTCTGGCGAGCCGGATCCATTCCGGAAAAATCCGCCGGTATTTCAAGGATAATGCAGGACTGGATCTGAACGAGATTGCCGCATCCGAGCTGACAACCTGGGAGAAGGTGCTGAGAATCAGTGAATTTGTTTCTGCACATATTCCGCATGACAACCAAAAGGAATGGATAAGGAAGCTCAATGCATTTACCCTCTGGGAATATGCACAGCGGATCCCAACCGGTTTCAACTGCCGCTGGCATGCCATACTGTTAAGCGAATTGCTGCTTTCTGTTGGAATCAAAAACCGTTTCGTAACCTGTATGCCGGAAGATAAGAATGATCAGGACTGTCATGTAGTAAACCTGGTATGGCTGCCGGAAATGGACAAATGGGCTATGGTTGACTGTGATATGCAGGAATATGTGACGGATCCAGAGGGCATTCCGCTTTCCCTGGAAGAAATGCGAGCGGAGCTCATCGCCGGAAGAAAGCTGAACGTCCACCGGAATTCCGATCCGGAAGGGGTGGAGTTTATGCAGGGATACTGGGCGAAGAATCTTTACTGGTTCAGCATTCATATGACGTATGGTTATGAGCTGGAGGGATTTCGTATTCAGCCTGATATTTATATCCACCTTGTTCCTCCGGGGTATGAAATACCGGGGAAATACAGACGTTTGGGAGACAGAGTTACAACCAACGCCGCCGCGTTCTGGCAGGGATAAAAGGTCTTGCCAGCAGGGAAGAAAAGGTATAAATTAAAAATGAACCAAACAGGATATCAGGTTCCTCAGGGGACTGTTCGATACAACGGAGGGAAAAACCATGAAACACACCAAGTGGGGGATTTCATTAGCCGCAGATGTTTCTGCTCCGCGCAAGGCCTGAGACAGGACGAGCCTGCACGGAGCGGTCGGAACCATTCGTCCGATCAGGCTTTGCGCCGCATGGATTATAAACACATGTAAGGAGCAAAGCCATGAATAAACATTCTATCAAACAACTTTACAGTTTTCTTTTGCTATGGGGATCACAGACCGTATCCCAGCTTGGGACGGCCATGACGGATTATGCGATCATTATCTGGGTATACAGCCAGAAAGGAACCGCGTCCAGTGTGACCCTGCTGACAGTATGCTCTTTTCTGCCGACGATTTTTCTTCGCTTCCTGGCGGGAAGCATGGTGGATCGATGGAACAAAAAGCGCATAATGCTGATCGCGGACCTGCTGGCAGCCTGCGGTACGCTGGCTGTGTTTGTGCTGCATTCCGCGGAGGTTCTGCAGATCTGGCATCTGTATGCGATCAACTTCCTGCTGAGCCTGATGAACGCCTTCCAGGAACCTGCCTCCTTTGTTGCGGTCAGTATGCTGGTGCCAAAGGAACACTATGCCCGGGCCAGCGGCCTGCAGGGATTCGGCGGAGCAGCGATATCCATACTGGCGCCGGCACTTGGTGCGCTGCTGCTGGCATACGGCGGGCTGGAACTGGTGCTGATCATCGACCTGGTGACTTTTGCCATTGCCTTCCTGGTGCTGCTTTTCCTGATCCGGATACCGGAGACAGAAAAAAAGGAAACGGAAGAGGAGCCATTCTCCAAGACATGCCTGGCCGGGATCCGGTATCTCCGGGAGCATACCGCGATTCTCCGGATTGCCCTGTTCCTGGCGGTGATCAACTTTTTGGCGAAGCTGGGTAACGACGGGATGCTCTCGCCCTTTATCCTGGGCCGGACAGGAAATAACCAGCCGGTACTGGGCGCGGTGGAGAGCTTTACAGCTTTGGGTGTGCTGGTCGGAAGCCTGCTTGTGACCCTGATGAAACCGGCGAAGAAACGGATTCCGCTGATCTTTATCACAACCGGCCTGATCTTTTTCGGGAACATCATCCAGAGCCTGACTTCCCAGCCGTGGCTTTGGTGTGCGGCGGCCTTTGGCAGTTATCTGTTTGCCGCGGTGATGAATGTAAATATGGATACACTGATGCGGGAAAAGGTTCCGCTGGAAATGCAGGGACGGGTGTTTTCCGCGAAGAGTACGCTTCAGAATTTCACGATTCCGATTGCACTCCTGCTGGGCGGCCTGCTGGCAGATACGGTATTTGAACCGTTTATGCTGGCGGATTCCCCGCTGCAGAGAATCCTGACCTGCTTGTTCGGTATTGGAAAAGGAACAGGGATCGGCCTGATGTTCTTTATTGTCGGAGTTGCCGGAATGCTGATCAGCTTTACCAGGCTGCGCAAGCCGATTTACAGGGAACTGGACCGGAAGGAAAACGAAATGATACAGACGAATGACTGATATGGAGGAAATAAAGATGAACAGTAATAAAGCAATCGCTTTTTTCAGCGGATTCCCGGATCGCCGGTTTACAGATGAAATTGCCGCGCGGCTGGAGAAGGAGCTGCCTGTACGCAGATGCATAGTATTTATCACTACCTGTCCGGTAGATTATCAGCAGAATGATGAAGATTCCGCCGGAATGCACGGGATGTTTGTGGAATACGGAATTGGTTTTGAACGGTTCTGTGTGGTGGACGCCAGAATGGATCCTGCCGACGCGCAGAAGTGGGCCCGGGAGGCAGACTGCTTCTTCCTGATGGGCGGCGGAGTCTGCGCCGAGCAGATGCAGCTGATGCGGGATAAAGGGATCTATGACATCGTCCGGGATGGCCCGGGGATGGTGCTTGGCGTCAGTGCCGGCTCCATGAACATGGGAAAAACGACGGTAGACTGGACGGGAGACTGGGAACCCCTTGAACCGTATGAAGGACTGGGATTTGCCGATATTACTGTGATCAGTCATTTTGACTATGGTGATACGGGTCGGCTGCGGTTCATGAAGGCGGTTTCCATGGAGCGGCCTGTCTGCGCCATGGAGGATGAAAGCGCCATCTTTATCAGAAACGGCAAGGTGGACATCATCGGCATGATTCACAAGGTTGAAAATGGAAACATCGGACTGTTCACGGAGGAAGATGTAAGGCTTTGAAAATGAAAGCCGCTTTACACCGCAGAGCAAATTGCTCTGCGGCTTTTCTGAATCAAAGGGAACGAAAAAGCACCGCCTCTTTCGTTCCCTTTTTGGCCTGAATTATGATATAATCCAGGCAGAGAAAACAAATCTGCAGCAAAGGTATAATCAGCGTATCACGGGAGAGGATTCGGGAAATGGCAGAGATGAAAATGGACGAGCTGATTCTCCGCTTTTTTAAGGAAGATATCGGCGGTATCCTGATCACCGGTCAAAACGGGGAAATCCTCTATGAGGATGAGAAGACATCGTTTATCCGGACGGAGAAAACAAACTGGGAGAGCGCCTGCCCCGAACCGAGGGACGGACAGAAGGGCGAACGCTGGGATCTGGTGCGCTCTGAGAACGGAAAGACATACATGGTGACTACCTCTGCGTTTACAGACGGAGAGGGATTGAAACAGATTCATCACCTGGCGGACACCAGTGATTATACGGAATTGTACCGGAATATGAGCGATTATTCCCGGATGCTTCGGAACCAAAAGGATTATGACGGGCTGACCGGACTTTACAACCGGGGTAAATTCATGGAAATGAAACGGACGCTGTTCCGGACCCAGGATGAGATAGCCATATTCAATATGGATGTGAACAACCTGAAACAGGTGAACGACACCCTCGGCCATGAGGCGGGAGACCGGCTGCTCCGGAAAGCGGCGGAAAGCCTGAAACGGATTGAGGCAAGGAACGTGATTCCTTTTCGGACCGGCGGGGATGAATTCATCGTGGCTGTTGTTCATGTGAACCGGGAGGATGCGGAGAAGATCCGGCATGATTGGGAAAAAGCGCTGGCGGAGCTGAACGAGGCAGAGGACGGCCTTCTCTGTACGGTGGCCTGCGGGTTCGCCTTCGGGGAAAAAGGATACGACCTGGAGGAAATACTTGCCCGGGCAGACCAGGCGATGTATGAAGACAAGAAGAAAAAGAAAGGAATAAACTGAAGGACTGACATCGGAGGAGGGACGACAGAATGATCCGGACTACTCCCGCGATTGCGCGCGCAGACATGATCCGGTGCGTGCTGTGTGGGAACGCACCTTGTGACGACGCCTGCGGAAAGCTGAAACCGGCAGAACTGCTGCGGAATATCTGGTTCGGCAATGAACAGACAGCGGCACAGCGCCTGCCGGAAGAGAACCCGTGCCTGACCTGCAAGGCGCCCTGTGAGCAGGCCTGCGTCCGGCCGGGAGAAGTGCCGATCCGGGATCTGATAAACCGGCTGCGGTATCAGGTGAAGCCGGAATGTGAAACACCCCTTCCTGAAAACGAGAACAGGCTGAAGTGTGACCTGTGCGGGATTCCACTGGAGAATCCATTTTTGCTGTCCTCTTCCGTAGTGGCCAGCACCTATGACATGTGCGCACGGGCATTTGAGGCGGGCTGGGCAGGGGTTTGCTTCAAGACGATCTGCTCCCTGGACATCCATGAGGCATCCCCGCGGTTTTCCGCGATTACGGGTAATGACGGCAGTATCATCGGCTTCAAGAACATTGAGCAGCTTTCCGACCACAGCGTGGCGGAGAACATGGAGATCTTCCGACGGCTGAAAACAAAGTATCCCACCAAGTTCATCCTGGCTTCCATTATGGGAAAAGATGAAGCAGAATGGGGCGAGTTGGCCCGGTTGTGTGAAGAGAACGGCGCGGATGCGGTGGAGCTGAACTTCTCCTGCCCCAATATGGCGGAGGGAGGCCTGGGCAGCGATATCGGCCAGGTGCCGGAGCTGGTGGAACGGCTCACACGAGCCGCGAAGCAGGCCTGCCATATTCCGGTGCTGGCAAAGCTGACGCCGAATGTGGCAAACATGAGCCCTGCGGCGGAGGCGGCGAAGCGAGGCGGAGCGGACGGCATTGCCGCCATCAACACGATTAAATCAATTACCGGAGTGAACCTGCACACTTATGTAGCTGCGCCCTCCGTCCACGGACAGAGCGCGGTGGGCGGATACAGCGGTAATGCTGTGAAACCTATTGCCATGCGGTTTGTTGCGGAACTGGGGCAGCATCCGGATATGAAAGGCATGCATCTGTCCGCCATGGGCGGGGTGGAGACCTGGCAGGATGCGCTGGAATTTATCCTGCTGGGAGGCGGTTCCATCCAGGTGACCACCGCTGTGATGCAATACGGATACCGGATTGTTGAAGATCTGAAATCAGGGCTGAACCTGTACCTGAAGGAGAAGGGCTTCAACAGCGTAAAGGAAGCAGTTGGTCTTGCGCTGGACACCCTGAGCAAAACTACTGATACCCTGGAGCGGGATACGGTTCTGTTTCCTCAGTTTGTACACGAACGCTGTATCGGCTGCGGCCGCTGCAAAATCTCCTGTGACGACGGCGGGCACCAGGCAATCCGGCTGGACGAGGAACGTCACCCTGTGCTGAACGGGAAAAACTGCGTGGGCTGCCATCTGTGTGTGCTGGTATGCCCTCAGCGGGCTATTCAGCCTGGCAGGAAGCGGATTGCCCGGAACAAATAAAAAGAGGCAAACAAGAAGCTGCCATCAGTTGTTCTGTTCCGTATATACATGCGACCAGCAGAAAACAGAGCTGGTTTTATGAGAAGGAAAAGAAGAAAGACGAAAAAGGACCGTTGCGTATACAGATACGTTGCGGATGAGGCTCACAATATAGTATAATCAGAGTAACACAAAGATTTGCATATACCGACCGATAAAGGAGGCAATGATATGACCATTACCAAGAACCTGAACGGAACAGCCCTGGAGATCGCCCTGGCGGGCCGGCTGGATACTATGACCGCCCCGGAACTGGAGGCGGAACTGAATAAAGATCTGGGCGGTGCTGACAGCCTGACGCTGGACTTCGGCAAGCTGGACTATATTTCTTCTGCCGGACTGCGGGTACTGCTGACCGCACATAAGGCCATGGCCGCGAAGGGCGGCATGAAGATCTGCAACGTCAACGAGGTTGTTCAGGAAGTATTTGAAGTGACAGGCTTCGCCGATATCCTGACGATTGAATGACAGACGGCGGATCTTCCGGGTTGATCCGGAAAACCGCCGGGACAGAATGCTGTTTGCGGGAGAGAACAAAGGATGAAAACAGATAAAATTACGGTTTCCAGCCAGGAAGCCCGGATGGGTGCTGCACTGGAACAGGCGGAAAAGGTAGCGGCTTACAAGGGCCTGAAAATGAAAGATGCCCTGCACTTGCGGCTGCTGACCGAAGAAATGATGGGCCTGATGCGCTCCATTACGGGAGAGCGGGAAGGTATCTTCTGGATTGAGGACGAAGATGGTGAATACCGGCTGCACCTGCAGGTGAGGACGCTGCTGAACAGCGAGGAACGTGAACAGCTGCTGGCAGTTTCCAGCTCGGGGAAAAACGAGTCCGCCAAAGGTATCATGGGCAGGATTCGGGATTTCTTTGACTGGGGTTCCGACGAGGATCTGGCCACCTATACCAGCCCGCTGCTGCTGCCGGATGCTTTTGAATATACCAGTTCTCCTGCACTGGACTGGGAATGGTCCATGGCACGGTATGAAAACGCGCTGTCCTCCCGGCTGGAACTGGACGCCAAGGACGTCCGGGAGGCCTGGGATGAACTGGAAAAATCCGTGGTATCCCACGTGGCGGATGATATCAAGGTATCGATTCGCAGCGGAACCGTGGAAATGATTATCATCAAGAAGCTGGCCTGAAACCGGAGAAAAAACAAGGCAGACCGGTGACAGAACCGGTGGCAGGAACAGAACTGCCGCCGGTTTTCTATTGACCGGAAAGAGGTTTTGAGGTATTTTGACATGTACACATTCCGGGACTGATTATCCGGGGGAGGATGAGAACAGGTATGTCTTTTGGGAAGGAACTGAATGTTCTGCTCTATGTCCTGTTTGGTTCGTTTGATACGCTGACAACGATTCTGTCGGTCCTTTATATGATTGGACTGTGGAGGTTGTTTGTGAAATGCGGCCTGAAGGGCTGGTGGGCGCTGGTGCCGATTGTAAAATATTACAAACTGGCACTGTGCGCAGACCGCGAGCAGGAAGGCCGGACAGTAACCTTACTTCATACTGTCGTTACGCTTGTATATATTGTAAATACATACATGGAGCCGGGAAGCGTTCCGTACTTTTTCTGCGCGCTTCTGGATGTTGCGTGCATGCCGGCTGTCCTGATCTATTCCGCCCGGATGTATTCAGGCTTGTGCCGGGTTTTTGAACGAAGAAGATGGTGGGTGCTGCTGTGGCTTGTGGCAGAGCTTTTTCCGGTTGCACCGCTGCTTTGGGGGTTCCGGAAAAAGTACCAGCCGCTGTGGCTGGCGGAAGAGATCCGGGACGATGCGGATTATTATTTTTCCGGCAGAAAGGCTGCGATACTGGATCAGGGCCTGACTGTAAACCTGGAAGAGCGGACGGCCTGGGAGTTCTTTAAAAAGAAATACCTGCTCAGGAACATCCACCTGAGTATTCAGCCCGGACATATGGTGCTGTTGCTGGGCGGTTCCGGTGCGGGGAAGACTACCTTCCTGAATGCGGTGAACGGATATGAGCCCGCGAAGGCAGAAGTGACCATCAACGGCCGGAACATGTATAAAAACTATAAGGAAATGCAGTATGATATCGGCTTTGTGCCGCAGGCGGACCTGATCCGCGGCTGCGATACGGTCTACCGAACATTGATGGATACTGCTATGCTGCGGCTGCCCAACAGTTTTTCCCACGCGGAACGGAATGAGCGGGTGGAAGAAGTGATGGACATATTCGGATTGACCCCGGTAAAGGGCAACCTGGTGTCCAAGCTTTCCGGCGGACAGCGGAAGCGGTTGTCCATCGCCATGGAATTTATCTCCAACCCGACCCTGTTCATCCTGGATGAGCCGGACAGCGGCCTGGACGGAGTGATGGCCCGGGAACTGTTTACACAGCTGCGTAAAATCGCTGACCAGGGCAAGATAATCATCGTGATCACCCATACCCCAGACCGGGTCATCGATCTTTTCGATGACGTGATCGTTCTGGCAAAAGACGCGAAACGCACCGGGCGTCTGGCCTGGTTCGGCCCCATTGACGAGGCGCGTGCCTTCTTCGGCAAGGAAAAGATGGAGGAGATCGTGAAGTCTGTAAACCGAGAGGAAGAGGGCGGCGAAGGCCGGGCAGATGAGTTCATCCTCAAGTACGCGGAGGTGCAGCATGTCTGAAACGATCGTCAAAAAGGAAAGAACATTCCGGCACCGTGACAGGTTGAGCCAGGTGCCGATTTACCTGGGCAAGCAGTTTCGCTTTTTTATTAATGAAAGCGACTGGAAAGTGATCCCGATGGCCGCGGTGATTGCTATGCTGGTGTCGGTGGTGATCCGGAACCGGATCTTTGCCAACATGGAGGGTTGCGTAATCGGCTCTTTTGCGCTGACCTGCGTAGCCCTATGGAACGGATGCTTCAATTCCATTCAGGCCATCTGCCGGGAGAGGGCGATTATCAAGCGGGAACACCGCTCCGGCATGCATATTACCTCTTATATGTTTTCTCATATGGTCTACCAGTTTGTACTGTGCCTGGTTCAGACAATTGTCAGTCTGTATGTCATGCACGCGACCGGGGTCCCTTTTCCGGAGGAAGGCATCTTTCTGAAGAAGATGATGATAGTGGAATTCGGAATCACCATGTTGTTGATTTCCTATGCAGCGGACATGATGAGCCTGTTTATTTCCAGTATTGCGCATACCACGACGGCTGCCATGACTGTGATGCCTTTTGTGCTGATCTTCCAGCTGGTTTTCTCCGGCGGGGTGATCCCGCTGCCGGAAAGGATCCAGCCGCTGTCCAACTTTACGATATCCAACTATGGCATCAAGGCAATTGCCTCCCAGTGCGGCTATAATGAGCTGCCGATGGCTGCCGGCTGGACCGCTGTGAACAGCATGCGGAACAGTGAAATTAATGAGGTTATCACGGTAGGCCAGGTGCTGGATATCCTGAACAGCGACGCCCTGGCGAAGCACCGGGAGGATGTTGTGATCAGTCCAAAGACAGAAGCAGAGATGCTGGAGATCCTGGATCTCGGGATTACCGGCAACGCAGAGAAAATGATTATCAAAGATCCTATCACCTTTGGTGAACTGCTGGATTTTGCCAACAACAGCGAACTGATCCAGAAACGGCGGGACAAGAGCTTTCCGGTTGATATTACTGTGGGCGACCTGATGGAGATCTTCGGAGAAGATAATGTAAAAAATTTTCTGCAGCAGAGAACGGCTGAGGCTGCCCAGAAGAAACAGTATGAAAAGACCCGGGTCAACGTCCTGATCAACTGGTTCTTCCTGTGCGTGTTTATCCTGGGCTTTGCCTTGATGTCAACCGTTTCGCTGGAACTGATTGACAAGGATAAGAGATAATAAAAGGATGGAGATCCTGAAAATAGGATCTCCATCCTTTTTAATGAATACTGAAAACTTAAAACTTAAAACTGAAAAATAATAATATGGTTGTGAATACAGAATGGAAGATGAGAGACAAGGGGCAGAAAAGAGTGAAAAGTGATGAGTGTAGAGTGTAGAGTGTCTGCTGTGCGGATGCACAGCCGAAAAGAGCCCCCGCCATCAGGCGGGGACTCTTTCGGATAAGATAGGGAGAAAATTATTCATCCGACTGGAGGGCGTCGTAGCCTTCCTCGCCGGTACGAACCCGGATAACATTTTCCACATCCTGGACGAAGATCTTACCATCACCGATGTGACCGGTGTACAGGACGCCGCGGGCTGTTTCAACAACTTCGCTGACGGGGATCTTGCTGACGACGATATCAACCTGTACCTTGGGCAGCAGGGTAACTTCCACGGGAGTACCACGATAGTACTCGGGCTTGCCCTTCTGGGCGCCGTAACCCATAACATTGGTAACGGTCATACCGGTGATGCCGATGCCATTCATGGCCTTCTTCAGGCTCTCCAGGCTGGCAGGACGGCAGATGATCTGTACACGGGTGTAAACCGGTTCGCCTGCAGGCTTTTCGGCCTTCTTCACAGCGACAGGCACAGCTTCCGCAACAGGAGCGGCTGCGGCAACGGGAGCCGGAGCGGCAGCGGGGGCGTCATAACCTTCTTCAGGCAGGATGGCAAATCCGGAATAAGCGGTGAGCAGGCCGTGCTCGCTGCGGTCAAGGCCCATGACCTCATCCGCGGCATCCGCCCGCAGGCCGATGGTCTTTTTGATAAGCAGGAAGACAACGGTGATGATTGCTGCAGTCCAGGCAATGGTGCACAGGACGCCCAGGACCTGGATGCCAAAGAACTTGAAGCCGCCGCCGTAGAAGACACCCTTCATGGTGGTGCCGCCGGTGGCAAACAGGCCGGTCAGGATAGTACCGAGAGCGCCGCATACACCGTGGACAGAGATGGCGCCGACCGGGTCATCGATCTTCACAACCTTGTCGAAGAATTCAACTGCGAAGACGATCACGAAACCGCAGGCGAGACCGATGAGAGCTGCACCGAAGGGATCGACTGCGTCGCAGCCGGCAGTGATGCCGACCAGACCGGCCAGGGCAGCGTTGAAGGTCATGGAGACATCAGGCTTGCCGTAGCGGAGCCAGGTGAAGATCATGGTGGTCAGGGTGGCCACAGCAGCGGCCAGGTTGGTGTTGAAGAAAACCAGGGAGGCGCTGCCGATCAGTTCGTCGCTGTCCATGCCCACGGTGGAAGCACCGTTGAAACCGAACCAGCAGAACCAGAGGATGAACACGCCCAGGGCTGCGATGGAAAGGTTGTGACCGAGGATGGCGCGGGGCTTTCCGTCCTTACCGTACTTGCCAACGCGGGGTCCAAGGATCTTAGCACCGATCAGGGCGCAAATGCCGCCGACCATGTGAACTGCGGTAGAACCGGCGAAATCATGGAAGCCCATTTCAGCGAGGAAACCGCCGCCCCAGATCCAGTGACCGGAGACCGGGTAGATGAACAGCGAGATCGCTGCGGAGTAGATGCAGTAAGCAGAGAATTTAGTCCGCTCAGCCATGGCACCGGAAACGATGGTGGCGGAGGTGGCACAGAAGACGGTCTGGAAGATGGCGTATGCCCAGAGCGGAACGCCCGCCGGAAGAATATGGCTGTAATCCTTCATGATAAAGGGATCGATCCAGCCGAAGAGTGCGGTGCCGGCGCCGAACATAATGCCGTAGCCGAACAGCCAGTACAACGGGGTACCGATACAGAAGTCCATCAGGTTCTTCATCAAAATGTTACCGGTATTTTTGGCGCGGGTGAAACCCGCTTCACACATGGCGAATCCCGCCTGCATGAAGAAGACCAGAGCTGCTCCTAGGAGCACCCATATTGTGTTGGCTGCCGAGAATGTCATACAGATCACTTCCGTTTCGTGTTTTTCCCAAAATACAAAGTGAGGCGCGAAGGTGTTCAGCACACCTTCGCGCCTCATTGGGATGCACGGATTTTATGCCGAATCAATTCTTTTGTCAAGAGTGTATACAACAAAAAACAGGAGCAATACAGAAATCTTTTTTTGGAAGATTGACTTAGAGTGAACTTGAAGAAGTAAAATACCCATGCGCAGGAGAACGAAAAAAACCGATCTTTTCGTTCTCAATTAATGAATACATAAAACTTGAAAATATATATGTTGAGATTGACGGAGAGGATGAAACGTCCAGTATGAATGAGATAAACAATGCTTTTCGGATAAACCAGACGGGATATGCAGAGGGACTGCCGGTATACGCGGCGGTACTGGCAAAAGATTCCGTGACGCTAAAGGATGACAATGGGAAGACTGTGCCCATGGAAGAGACCGCCGCACCGAAACCGGATGAGGCATCCGGAGACGAAGTGGCACTGGTGAACCTGGGAAAGCTGAAGGCCGGAACCTACACGTTGGAAAGCGTTGAGGGAAAACGAACCCTGACGGTGAGCGAAAAACCCTGGAAAGCCGTGACAAATGCCCTGATCAAAGGCTTGTATTATCAGCGCTGCGGATGCGAACTGAAGCCGGAGCACGCTGGAATCTACACCCATCCGGCCTGCCATACGGCACCGGCAACGGACTGGGAAGACCGAAGCGTCCTGCGCAGGGTGACCGGCGGCTGGCATGACGCGGGAGACTATGGGAAGTATGTGGGCCCCGGCGCGGTGACGGTGGGGCACATGCTGTACACCTGGAAACTGTTCCCGGAAGGCTGCAGCGATGAACTGAATATTCCGGAAACCGGAAACGGGATGCCGGATATCCTGAACGAAGCCCGGTATGAACTGGAGTGGATGCTGCAGATGCAGCGGAACGACGGAGCTTTTCATCACAAGCTGACAAAGGCCCGGTTTGCGCCGTTTATCATGCCGCAGGATGACAAGGAACCGGAATACCTGATGCCTGTGAGCCACTGTGCGACAGCGGCTGCCTGTGCCTGCCTGGCACTGTCATACAGGGTCTACAAGGCGTTTGACGAAGCCTTTGCCAACCGGATGCTGCTTTCCGCCCGGCGAGCCTGGGAATGGCTGATGAAGCATGCCGATGATTATGTGCCTTTCCGGAATCCGGAGGGGGTCTTCACCGGCTGGTATGGAGAACGGACGGATAAGGACGACCGGTTCTGGGCTGCCTGTGAGATGTATGCCGCGACCGGTGAAAGGGAATTCCGGGCAGAGGCGGAAAGACTGTATGCCGATGGACAGCAGCTGACAGCCTTTGGCTGGGCTGACGTAGGCGGCATGGGTGCCCTGTGCTGTCTGTTTGACCTGGGAGAAAAGGCAGGAGAAATACTGTATGACCGGCTGAAGGCAGATTTCCTCCGGCAGAGCGAGGAGGCACTGAAGCTGTCGCATGGATCCGGCTATGGTACGGCGCTGGCGGCGGATCAATATGTGTGGGGAAGCATTCTGCCAATTATGAGCAACGCTATGGCGATGATTATGAATGCGCTGATTACGGGGCGGCAGGAAATGCGGAATGCGGCGCTGAAGCAATGGAATTACGCGCTGGGAATGAACGCACTGGATATCTGTTTTGTAACCGGATTCGGAGAAAGACGGGTGATGCATCCCCATCACCGGCCTTCCGATGCGGACGGGATTGAGGAACCGGTGCCCGGACTGATTTCCGGCGGACCAAACAACCGGATGACTTTCCCGATGACAAAGGAGAAAATGGGAAACACACCGCCGGCGAAGTACTTTGTGGAGGAGACATTCTCCGCCGACACCAACGAGATCGCAATCTACTGGAACTCACCGGCAATATTTGTGGGAGCGTATTTTTGCCGCTAAAGCGGCAAAACAATGAATACTGAAAACTGAAGACTTAAGACTTAAAAATGATCCGCGCGGCGGGAAAGAAAAAAGGCGCTCGTATTTGAGCGCCTTTTTCTTCAGGACAAATATCAGCCTTCCCAGAAGAGATCGTCCAGGGTTTTGTCCAGGGCTTTGCAGATGGCGATGCACAGGTTGATGGTGGGATTATAATCGCCTTTCTCAATGGCATTGATCGTCTGACGGGACACGTTGCACAGCTGCGCAAGCTGGTCCTGGGACAGATCTTTGCCTGCACGGGCGGCTTTCAGCTTCAGGTTTTTCATTCCTCATCAGACTCCTTTTTATCCATCCGGCTTTTGATGAACAGGGTGGCACAAACGACCAGTCCCAGTACACCGACGGCGACGGGCAGGACAATGTCATAGACGCTTTCCGCGGAGCCGCCAAAGGAATGACGGATTCCGTTGAAAACATTGGCAAGGGCTACCACGAGAAACAGGACGCTGAAGAGAACCTGCTTCTTCAGACGGGTAAAGTAGGCATCATGCAGGATTGCATAAACCGCGAAGATGGTCAGGGAGATGACCATGGACAGGATCACGGCGATTGAAAGGTCAAACCAGGCAAGGTTCATGGTGTTGAGCAGGAGCACAACGAAGAGGCAGAGCAGCAGGGAAGCAAATGCAATCGTGACGGCCCGGCCGCGGTAGAGGAGCTGACGTTCATCAAAGTTTTTGACGGACTTTCGGTCAGCGAAACACACGAGGGCAACGCCGCCAAGGATGATAAGGCAAAGAATCAGTTTGGTGAAATCCATCTTTATTTCCTCCTTTTATCCGCGTTATTCTTCTACTTCTTTTTTGTCCTTCCTGGTCTTCAGGATCAGGGTGATCAGCATGACCAGGAAACAGAGCCCTACCGCCACAGCTGAACCAAAGGTGAAGTCCACTTTGCCGTCCACCATAACTTCACCGATGATGATATGACGGATCACATTGACAATTTCCACAAGTACGATGATGGAATAGAGGACAATCTGGCTTTTTCCGTCTCCGCGGATCGCCAGGAAGGCGTCATGGTTGATACAGTAGACCGCGAAGGCGGTGACACTGATCATCAGGGCGGTGAGCGCCGCGAGACCGGGTGTGATCACCGTGAGAAATTCTGTTTCAAACAGCAGGGCGAGGATAAACATCAGAATCAGGGCTGTGAAGAAACCGATCTGATATCCCCGGGCGCGGATCCGCAGCTGCCGCTCATCGTACTGCTCTGTGCAGCGCTTTTTCCGGAGCAAGACCCAGGCAGCGATCATGAGCAGTATCATCATTCCAAGAATGATCCATGCATTGTCAGTCATAATTCATTCCTCCGAATAATCTTTTATTGATCGTCTCCGGGGCCCGGCGGTCGATCCGGCTCCCTGAGTACAGCTGAATTGTATAACATACTTTTTAAGATGTCAAGTATAATATACAAAAAGAATGAAAAAATATTCAAAATGCCACAAGCATGAAGCGAGGGAGGAGGTAGGAAGTAGGAGGTAGGAGGTATTATCGAGGTGTATCGTATGTTATGGTGTTCATCAGGCTGTATGGATGGTATAATTTGGGAAATGAAGCAATAAGCAACAAAACACCGGAGGCAGAAGAAGTGGATTCCGAGGGAATAAGGGCTTTTCAGGAAATCATCGACCGGTCACGCCGGATTGTGTTTTTCGGCGGGGCTGGGGTATCCACGGCCAGCGGAATTCCGGATTTCCGATCCGCGAATGGACTGTACACGGAGGAAGAGGACGGCCTTTCCCCGGAGATGATCCTGAGCAAATCTTTCTTTTACCTGCAGCCGGAAAAGTTCTTTGATTATTACCGGAAGCATATGCTGTATCCGGACGCAAAGCCCAACGCCGCACACCGGAAGCTGTATGAGCTGGAACTGATGGATAAGCTGCGTGGTATTGTGACGCAGAATGTGGACGGTCTGCACAGGGCGACCGGGAATATCCGGGTATATGAGATTCATGGCAGCGTACACGAAAATGAGTGTATGGACTGCGGGGCATATTATCCCATGGAGACAATCCTGAAAGCGGAGGGCATTCCCCGCTGCAGGGACTGCGGGGGTGTGATCAAGCCCAGTGTGGTGCTGTACGGAGAATCCCTGCCGAAGTATGTATGCATCGGCGCAATCCGGGAGATTACCAACGCGGATACGCTGATTGTGGCGGGAACTTCCCTGGCAGTGGAACCGGCAGCATCCTTCCTTGATCATTTCCGGGGAAAGAACCTGGTGGTGATCAACCGGGAGCCGATTCCGGCGGAGGAGCAGGCAACGCTTGTGCTGCATGGGGACGTGGCGGAGATCATGGGACAGCTGCGGTGCCCCTGAGGGAACGTCAGAATGGATTGATCCGTTTTATTCAGTGAAATGATTCGTTAATCTGAATAAAGAATGGAGGAAGACAATGAATAAGATGATCCGAACCGGTCTCCTGATCCTGCTGGCGGTTTCCATGCTGTTGACAACAGCCACGGCGGGAGAAGTGATTATTTCTGAAAGGGAAAAAGCCTCACGTCTTGCGGACAAGGCAATGGAAGAGAAATACGGTATCACGCTGCTGACCCAGGAGTATTTCAATCGCAACACGGCAGATGAAGGAAACGGCCGCTTTGTGGTGCAATACTGGGGCATTGAGGACTGGGGTTTTGTGCTGGGGAACTACAAGGTGGTTGTGGACAACGGAAAGGTGACTGAAATTACCTGGAGCCATGACGGAGAGGATACCAGCGGCGGGATGAATGCGGATGCCTGGGGCAATGAACAGATCCTGGAAATGCTGCTGATGAATCAGGAATCCGGAGAGACATCCCAGTTTGATGAAAAAATACAGGAAATCAATCGGAAACACGGCATCACAGACTTTTCTGAGCTGTTTGAAGTGCCGGAGGATGAACGTATCTGGGATGAGATCGGATATCAAAATGTGCGGGAGCAAGCTGCGCTTTCTGCGGAGGAGATGACCCGGATCGCGATGGAGGGGATCCGGGTATCCTTTGAACTGACGGATGAGCAGGCAACAAATCTGGTGGACGTCAATACGCTGACTGAAGAAGACGGGGAAGACGGCGAAGAAGACGAGGATACCGAATATTATATGTTCCATGGTGCTCCCTGCTATATGGCGAATATCATGCTGGCTGAGAACGATCAGGCAAAGATTCCGGGCCAGCTCAGGTATAAGGAAAAGGACGGATACTACTGGGTCTATATCAATGTAGTGACAGGCGTGGTTGAGGAAATCTTCTATATTGCCGGTATCGGCGGAAACGGCTGACAAAAGAGGGAAAGCATGAAATACGATCTGATCTGCATCGGAATGGCGCTGGTGGATTCCATTATCCGGGGCTTTAATCCGGAACCTGTATCCGCATCCGGCTATGTGGCGGAATCGGGAAGCCTGAATGCCGGCGGCGAGGCGGTGAATGAAGCGATTGCCGCAGCAAAACTGGGACTGAAGACGGGGATTCTTTGCGCCCTGGGCAACGATCCGGCAGGAGAGATCGTACTGGATGAGCTGCGGAAGAACGGCGTGGACACTGAACTGATTGTGCGAACGAATGCCACTCCGGTGACTACCATGTTTGTACGGGCTGACGGCAGCCGAAAATCCATCACCAACCAGGCACATCGGTTCAATTTCCATCCGGAAAAGGAACCGGAGTTGTTTACAGACGCCAGGGCGCTGATCCTGGGATCCCTGTTCCGGGCACCTTTTGACGATCCGTCCATCATTTACACGGTGGTGAGCAGGGCAAAGGAAGCGGGACAGCTGGTGCTGGCAGATACAAAGCTGCCGAACTTCCGGGTTCTCGGACTGGAGGATATCCGGGACTCCCTGAAGCTGATCGATATCATCACTCCCAATGAAGATGAAGCACGACACTTTACGGGGAAGGATGAGCCGGAGGAGATGGCGGACGTCCTGTTGGGGTACGGTGTAAAGCATGTGATCATCAAGCTGGGCAGCAAAGGCTGCCTGCTGAAGAACAGCACAGGGACGCTGCGACTGCCGGCATGCAATGTGCAGGCAGTGGATGCTACCGGCGCGGGAGACAACTTTGCGGCGGGATTTATGTCGGAGATCCTCCGGGGAGCAGCTGTTGAGGATGCACTGAAATTTGCCAACGCCTGCGGTGCAATCTGTACCACAGCGACAGGCGCAGGGACAGCGCTGAAGAACAGGGAACAGGTTCTGCTTTTAATGAAAAATGAAGAATGAAGAATGAAAAATGGCAGAAAAAATCGCTTCCGAATTAGCGGAAGCGATTTCGTTAATTGAATGTGAATTCCTGACGGAATTCTTAATAAGGGATTCCTCAATTACGGCTGCGCTTTCATTCGGAATGACAGCCTGGGAGTGTGAAAAAGAAAAAAATGTCCTGTATTTATCCGATCCGGGTGTTTTCAATCGGTGGATTTTCTGCTATCCTGTGTCGGTACCGGGAAACCGGGACAGGTTTTTGAAGGAGGAAAAAGCAAATGGGTACAGTTATGTCACTGGCAGCAGGTCTTGCGATCGGCTATTTTATTTATCAGACGATCGTCAGCAATAAAAACGGAAACCGCGGTAAGATCACAGGCCGTCTTCATAAGAGCACGAAAGACAAGAAAGTCGCCGGCGTCTGCGGCGGTATCGCGGAATACCTGAAGGTGGATTCCACAATTGTCCGGCTGATATTTATGCTCATGTTCTTTGGCTGGGGTACCGGATTGCTGGCTTACATTGTCAGCGCCCTTATCTTCCCCACCGGTGATGACACGGAAGAAGACGAGGAAGAGGAAGAAACCACTGAAACCGAAGAAGAATACTATCCGCAGAACGAAAACCACAGGACGTTCTGATGCGAACAGAATGAAAACAGGGACAACGACGCAAGCCGCTGTCCCTGTTTTTCTTGTTCCGGATTACTTTTGCAGCAGGGCTGCTTTCCATTCCTCTTCTTTGAAACCGGTAAGAACAAAACCGTCACCGACAAGAAGCGGACGCTTGACCAGCATTCCGTCCGTGGCCAGAAGAGCCAGCTGCTCATCTTCTGACATGGAGGGCAGTTTGGCGGAAAGCCCCAGCTCCCGGTATGGAATACCGCTGGTGTTGAAGAAACGCTTCAGCGGAAGACCGCTCATGGCATAGTATTCGCGGAGAGCCTTTTCATCCGGGTGATCTGTTTTGATGTCAGTCAGGGTGTATTTGATTCCGTGACTGTCCAGCCATTTCAGGGCTTTCTGGCAAGTGGTGCACCGGCTGTAGCAATAGACTTTGAGCATTCCTTTTTTCCTCCTGTGATTATCTTATTTCCCGTATTTCCTCAAGAATTTCGGCATCACAGTTTTCCTCCACAAAAAGGGAAATGGATTCCATCAGGCTGTCCGCAAACGCATTGTGGGGGACAACAGCTGCCAGACCGATGATGATGATCTGATGGGTGTCCTGATCGTCAATTTCCGCCGCGGAAACATGGAAACGGTTCTGCAGCTTCGAGACCAGGCTGCTGACGATCATCCGCTTTTCCTTCAGGCTGCGGACCCATGACGCACGCAGGCGAAAGGTCATGGCTGCGATTTTCATTCCTGATAAGTCCATCCGTTTTCTCCATGATAAATCATCAGTTTCGTCATGCCGCCGTCGATACAGATATTCTCCCCGGTGATGAAACCCGCTTTTTCCGAACAGAGGAACAGGATCATCTCCGCGATATCATCGGGTTTGCCGACCCGGCCGACAGGCTGCTGCAGGGCGTCCGGACCGGCGAGCTCACTGCCGGTGGTATCAATCCAGCCGGGAGATATGCTGTTGACCCGGGCTTTTCCGGCGAGGCTGACAGCCATGGCATGGGTCAGGGCGGCGATTCCGCCTTTGGCCGCGGAATAGCTTTCCGTCTGCGGCTGGCTCATCCGGTCACGGGAGGAGGACAGGTTAATGACGGAAGCGCCGGGAGCGAAATGGGGTGCGAGGAGCTTGGTCAGATAGAAGGGAGCGGTGACGCCGACGGCCAACGCATAGGAGAACTCATCCCAGGAGCATTCGTTGATGCCCTTCATCAGGGGAAGCGCGTTGTTGACGAGTACATCAACATGCCCGCTTTCCGTGACAACAGATTCGGCAAAACGCTCCAGGGTTTCCCGGGCGGAGATGTCCCCCGTAAACCAGGGACCGGGCTGCTTATCGATGATATGGACAACAGCACCTTCCCGGATAAAGGCATCCGCCGTTGCCCTGCCGATGCCATGGGCTCCGCCGGTGATAACAACCACTTTTCCTTCATATGCGCGCATGGGGGAAAGCCTCCGAGTAGTATTTGGGTTGATGATGGTTGTATTATAGCATTCTAGTATCCTAAATGAATACTTAAAACTGAAAACTTAAAACTTAAAAATGAGTGGCTGCGGCCAAAGAAAAAATGGTTGTTTGAAGGATGAATTCGTGATACAATGCCCCCAATATTTTACGAACAGCAGAGCGGGGAGATGAGAAAAATGGTGAAGAATGTCGCAATTGTGAGCTTGTCCAGCGGTATTATCGGCGAGCCGTTTGTTCAGTTTGAGGTGGAAATCGGTTTGAAGAGGCTGAAAGAATACGGCCTGAATGTGAAACTGATGCCGAATGCGTGCAAAGGACTGGAATACGTGAAGGCGCATCCGGAAAAGCGGGCGGAGGATATGCTGGCAGCTTTCCGGGATCCGGAGATCGACATGATCCTGTGTGCCATCGGCGGGGACGATACCTACAGTATGCTGCCGTATCTGTTTGAAAACAATGAGCTGGCAGAGACGATAAGCAACAAGATATTCCTCGGGTTTTCCGATACGACGATCAATCACCTGATGCTGCATAAGGTGGGTCTCCGTTCTTTTTATGGCCAGGCATTTCTCTGCGATCTGTGTGAACTTGCACCGGAAATGCATCCCTATACCCGGAAGTATTTTGAAGAACTGATCACCACCGGAACGATCCGGGAGATTACCCCCAGCGATGTGTGGTATGAGGAGCGGGTCCGCTTCTCTCCGGACCAGGTGGGTACCCGGACACCCGCTCATCCCAATCAGGGGTTTGAACTGCTGCAGGGGTCACCTGTGTTCTCCGGAAAGATCCTCGGCGGGTGTATCGATTCAATGTATGACATATTCAACGGTGACCGGTATGCAGATATGCCGGTGCTGTGCGAGAAGTATCATCTGTTCCCGGAGGCGGAGGACTGGAAGGGACGGATTATCCTGCTGGAATCAAGCGAAGAGAAGCCGACGCCTGAACAATACAGGAAGTCGCTGGAGTACCTGAAGGAAAGAGGCGTGTTTGACGCGGTGAACGGCGTGCTGGCCGGAAAACCGATGGATGAAACCTACGCGGAGGAATACAAACAGCTGCTGAAGGAAGTCATTGCGAAGCCGGAGCTGTCAATTGTTTTCAACATCAACATCGGGCACGCGATGCCCAGGTGCATTATGCCTTTTGGCGTGGAAGCGACAGTGGATACCGGAAAACAGATAATCCGGTTTGCGGAATGACGTGGAACTGCGCAGGAGGTTGATTTGAATGGGTATAAGAACGATCATTGTTCTGCCGTATGACGCGCAGTGGAAACAGGATTTTACGGCAATCAAGGCAGAACTTCAGGAAGCACTGGACGGGTTGGCGCTGCGTATTGAGCATGTGGGCAGTACGTCTGTGCCGGGCTTATCTGCCAAGCCGATTATCGACATTGACGTCGTGATCCGGGATGAATCCATGCTGGAAGCAGTCATAGCAGCCCTGGGCAGGATCGGCTACAGGCACGAGGGTAATTACGGTATTGCCGGACGTGAAGCCTTCGGATACGAGGGAAAAGAGCACCTGCGGGATCATCACCTGTATGTCTGTCCGCTGGATTCACCTGAACTGAAACGGCATATCGCTTTCCGGGATTACCTGCGTTCCCATCCCGAGGCAGTGCATGAGTACAGCCGGGTAAAGGAAGAGGGAGCGGAACTGTATCCGCATGATATTGACAGATATATTGAACATAAGTCGCCCTTTATTGAGGGAATCTACCGGAAAATCGGGATCTGACAGATTTAAAACTTTTTTCTAAAAAGGTGCTTGACCTTGCACTGAACTGCAATGATAGCCTGCGGGTGAGGAGGAAGAGATATGATCACGATCCAGGGATTCGCAAAGCTTTGCGGATGCAATACCCAGACGCTGCGCTATTATGACCGTATCGGACTGCTGACCCCGGCCAAGGTGGACCCGTGGACGGGATACCGGTACTACGAGGAAGAGCAGGCTATACAGTTTGTGAAGATCAAGAACCTGCAGCAGGCTGATTTTTCCATCGAGGAGATCAAGAACCTGCTTGGGAAAAATGATGTTCTCCTGATGGAAGCGTTTGAGGAAAAGATCCGGGAGCAGGAACGAAAACTGGAAAAAATCAAACAAATACAGCAGTCATATCTCGAAGAAGCAATGGATATGCAGAAGATGGTCAATACAGTGCTCGGTTTTGTGGAAAACAAGGTGAGCAATCCTGAACTCTGGAAAGAATTCGGCCTTGATCAGGAGAAAGAGAATGAGATCATCGCCAAGGTGCATGAGGTGCTGGCAGACTGGCTGGGCCAGTGCAAGGAGGATGGCGTGGACGTTTCCGCCATGGCGGACGACAAGGCCATTGACGGATTGATGAATGTTGTCAAAGAAATGGAAGAAGGCACATTCGATGAAGCCCAGAATATGATCCTGGCACGGGAAGGAACCAATCCGGAGAAGGATATACCGGCTGACGCTAAAAAGGTCATGACCCGGGACGGTTGGGAGCATATCTATGAATGGATCCAGGAACTTCCGAACCTGGGAGACGGAAAAGAAAACTTCTTCCTGTTCAGGATCCGCAAGGACAGTGCGGCCAATAATCCCGGGTTTGCAACCATGATGCTGGCGGTGATGGCGGCACGGTATGACGCCATGAAAGGCGGCATGACCTGCAAGACCTGCCTGAGCGATGACGGGATCAACCACTTTGCCCTGTACCGGAGATAACAGGAACAAGTATCAAAAGAGACTGCGGGATTACCGCAGTCTCATATTTTTATATCTGGATAGTTTTATTTCAGGATATCCGGAAGTTCTTCGATGCTGTCAATGATGAAATCGGCTCCGGCCCGGATCAGTGCATCCCTGTCAGAATTGCCGTATGTGACGCCGCAGGTGCAGGTTCCGGCGTTTTTCCCCATCCCGATATCCACGGGCATATCGCCGACAACCAGAGCCTGCTCCGGCTGGAAGGAAAGTTCCTTCAGTGTTTTCAGGACGGGTTCCGGATGCGGCTTCAGGTGAGCCGTGTCTTCCGCGCATAGGATGTAAGAGAACCAGGTATCCAGTTTCCATAACCGCAGCATTTCGTGGAGGGTACAGGAGTTTCTGGCGGTGGCTATGGTACAGAGAATGTTTTTCTCCTTCAGGCGGGCAAGGACTTTGTCCGTGCCGGGAAAGTATACGGGCGGATTTTGTGCCCGGATTTCATCAAACAGTTTCCTGTACGTGGATACACATTGATCGAGCATGCTGTCGGTCAGCTCCGGGTATATAACGTGGAACCCCACCTTGGTGGCAAGTCCGATTGTGGAGGCGTACTCCTGCTCCGAAGCCATGACCAGTCCCAGCTGCCGGGCAGTTTCCTGCTTGGCGGTGATAATGGCTTCCCGGGTATCTGCCAGGGTTCCATCGAAGTCAAAAATGATAACCCGTGTGTTCATGCTTCCTCCGATAATGAATAATGCTTTCAGCCGATGAAAAGGATACTATATGAAATGAAAAGTGGCAAGAATAATGAACAATGCCCGCATTTACGGGTGATTGCATTCATGGTATGATGGGAACCGTAAGATGAATCAGGAAATATAAAAAACAAAAGAATTATACGAAAAAGAGATGATCATGATGACCGGACTGACAGAAGAAATCAGGCAGTATGTGATGGACAGATCCGAAGCCTACAAGAGGGATTCGGAGGATCATTATGATTTCTGGAATGAACATATCCGGTATGTATATAAAGAGGCCATGAAGCTGGCGAGACAGTATCATGCGGATGAGACCATTGTTGCCCTGGGCGCCTTGCTGCATGATATTGCGTTGATTGAAAAGGCCGGAGACAGAAAAGACCATCACCTGAACGGGAAGATCCTGAGCGATCAGATCCTGGACCGGTTTTCCTGCCCGGAAGACGTTAAGGATCGGGTACTGGGATGTGTGCTGCATCACAGAAGTTCAAAAAACGCGGCCAATATCGAAGAGCTATGTGTGTGCGACGCGGATATCCTGGCCCACTTTGATAATATTCCCATGCTGTTTAATTCCGCTTTCAGCAGGAACAACGTTCCGCTGAACAAGGTCAGGGAAGGAATGAAAATGGCTTTTGAGGCAGACTATAATGAGCTGAGTGAAAGAACAAAAGGATTATTCCGTGAAAGATATCAGATGATCACTGAGATTGTTCTTGGCTGCGATCAGGATGAACAGGAATGAACGCTGGCCGAAAAACGATTTGCCAGAAGACAAATTGGCAGAAATCCTCGATTTTGAAGAAAAAATAAAAAAATCCCCTTACGTCAGGTGTTGCTTGTGACGCTGCGTCACATGCTAATCTGGCCCCGAAAGGAGGAAACAAGCTGTGTCACAATACACCACCGGAGAACTGGCGAAAGCCTGCGGTGTTACGGTTCGTACCGTTCAGTTCTATGATCAGAAGGGAATCCTGATTCCCAGCGCGTTAACCGAGGGCGGGCGCAGACTGTATTCGGAAGATGACCTGAAAAGGATGAAGATCATCTGTTTCCTGCGGGATACGGGACTGTCCCTGGATACCATCGGAAAGCTGCTGGAGGAAGAAGATCCGGGCAGCGTGATTTCCATTTTCCTGGAGCAGCAGGAACAGGTGCTGCGGGAGGAAATCGGTGAGCGCCAGGAGCAGATGAACCGGCTGGAAGAACTGAAAAAGGAAATCAAAAATACTGCAACATTCTCCATTGATTCAATCGGTGACATAGCGACCATTATGGAAAACAAGAAGAGACTGAGCGCAGTACACAGGAATATGCTCCTGACCGGACTGCCTGTATCCATCCTGCAATGGGCAGCTATTCTGCTGTGGATTTTCAAGGGCATCTGGTGGCTGTTCCCTGTATGGGCTATTGTGGCAATTATATACGGTGTTACGATCAGCAGGTACTATTACCGGAGCGTAGCATATATCTGCCCGCAGTGCCATGAGGTGTTCAAGCCGGCCTTTAAAGAGATGTTCTGGGCCAGGCATACGCCGAAGACAAGGAAACTGACCTGTGTGAAGTGCGGACACCACGGCTACTGTGTGGAAACATGGGCCGGGACTGCCAAATGAAGAAGAGCCTGACACGGGTCAGGAACAGGCATTCGTGCCGCTGAAAAGATTGAGGAGAATAAACATATGAATAATATAACTGAATACCTTCCGTTTCTGATCCCTTTAATTGTTGTACAGTTTTTGCTGCTAGGCTACGCGCTGTATCACATCCTGACACATCATCATTACAAGCGCGGAACCAGGCAATTCTGGCTGATCATCTGCATTGCGCTGATGGGATTCGTCGGGCCGATTCTCTATTTTGCCTTCGGCCGGGAGGAAGCATAATGGAGATGCTGCAGATCACCGGACTGCATAAACGGTTCGGTGATAAAGAGGTGCTGAAAGGGCTGAACCTGACGGTTCCGGAACACAGCATATTCGGCTTTATCGGCAGGAACGGCGCCGGTAAAACAACGACAATGAAAACGATCCTGGGACTGCTGAAAGCGGACGCGGGAGAAATCCTGGTGAACGGGGAAAAGGCGGTCTACGGGCAGACAGCTACGAACCGGTATATCGGCTATCTGCCGGACGTGCCGGAATTCTATTCCTTTATGACTGCGCGGGAATATCTTGGATTCTGCGGCGAGATCACCGGGATGACGAAAAAAGTGTACAGGGAACGCAGTGAGGAACTGCTGGAACTGGTGGGCCTGAACGGAGAAAAGCACCGCATCAAAGGCTATTCCAGGGGCATGAAACAGCGGCTGGGCATTGCCCAGGCGCTGCTGAACCGGCCGAAACTGCTGATCTGCGATGAACCGACTTCCGCCCTTGACCCGGTGGGAAGGAAGGAAATCCTGGATCTGCTCCTGGCGGTCAGGGAACAGACGACGGTGCTGTTTTCCACCCATATCCTCTCGGATGTGGAGCGGATCTGTACCGATATTGCCCTGCTTCATGAGGGCAAGGTGGATATCCAGGGGAAACTGTCGGAGATCCGGACCCAATACCGGCGCGATGAATACCTGGTGGAAACAGACAATGAGGAGGGAATGCATGCCCTGCAGAAGGCGTTTCCGGATATCCGCCAGACCGGACAGAACCAGCTGGTTTTCAGTGAAAAGGATTATGCTCCTGGAGAAGTATTCCGTTTTGTGGCGGATCGGGCTGTTCCTGTTGTGAAGATTGAACGGGTGGAACCGACGCTGGAATCCCTGTTTGTGGAGGTGGTGGAGAAATGAAATCTTTACTTGCCTTTATCCACAAGGAAATGCTGGAACAGCGGCGCTCCGGGAAGCTGATTATCCTTGGCATCCTGTTCATTGTGCTTGGTATTATGAGTCCGGCTATCGCAAAGCTGACGCCGTGGCTGATGGAAATGATGGCGGACTCCCTGGCCGGAAGCGGCCTGGTTTTCACCTCTGTGTCCGTAAACGCCATGGATTCCTGGGTGCAGTTTTTCAAGAATATGCCGATCGGGTTAATCGCTTTTGTCCTGATTGAAAGCAGCATCTTTACCCGGGAATACCAGACGGGAACCCTGCTGCTGTCCCTGACAAAAGGACTGGAACGCCATAAGGTTGTTGCTGCCAAAGCGGTTGTACTGGTTTTCCTGTGGACAATCTGCTACTGGCTGTGTGCCGGAATCACCTGCGGATATACCGCGTTTTTCTGGGACAACGCCATTATGCAGCACCTGCTGTTCTCCATGACCTGCTGGTGGGTGTTCGGGCTGTTTGCTGTCGCGCTGATGGTTTTGTTCTCCACTATGGCAGGGTCAAATACAGGCGTACTGGCCGGAACAGGCAGCGTGGTGCTTGGCTGCTACCTGCTCAGCTTCTATTCCGGGCTGAAAAAGATTATGCCGACGATGCTGATGGACGGGACATCCATGATATACGGCATGGCGGAGCCAAAGGCTTATACAGTGCCGCTGGTCATCGCAGCAGCGATGATACCGGTGTGTATTGCAGTCAGCGTTTCCGTTTTTAACAGAAAACAATTGTAATCCTTGTATTTGAAACGGATCCGGTTCGTCAGTGAGCCGGATTTGTCTTTTTGTGTCAGTGTGGAACAGAACGGCATTATTCCAAGCAAAATATCATCTTCTTTTAATCTGTTTCCCTTTTACGTTCTCCTCTGCGGATATACCATGAAGGTACTCATATCGCAGAGGAGGGATTTGCTGTAATGAATTATGAGATTATGGAATATGCGCGCCTGACGCTTACACAGAAAAGCCAGGCTGTGGATCTGTTTATGGAAGGCTTCGGTCACATGATGACTTTTTCCAAGGACGAAAAACTGAAAAAAGAACTGATGCTGGAAATCTTTCACCCGAACCTGTTCAGGTGTTATGTGGAAAACGGAAAGGTGCTGGGCCTGCTGGGAATTGCCACACACGAAATACGACCAATCGATTTCCGCCTGGATACCTGCGTGCGGCTTTTCGGGAGAATGAAGGGCGCCATTATCAGCAAACAGATGAACGCCATTTTTCAAAAACCGGTGGTGAGTTTCCAGGATGAGTTGTATATTGACGTGCTTGTGACGGGGAGCGAGGCAAGGCGGAAAGGCGTTGCGTCTGCCCTGCTGAATGATGTATTCAAACAAAAGAAATACTCCGTATGTTATCTGCATGTGTTTTCCAACAACCAGCCGGCCATCAGCCTGTATGAGAAGCATGGCTTTACGGTTGACAGAAATGAGAAAACGTCCCTGATGCGCTTCCTGGGATCCGGATATCCCATCCGGATGAAGAAAACGCTGATATAAAAAGGCGGATTCCATCATTTTTTACTTCCTGATCCTGAAAAATCATGATATACTGATGCAAATTTTTTTCGGAACGATATATCAATGAACGGGGGAACACCGATGGATTATCAAACAGAGCAGCTGATTCTTCATCCTGTAACAGAAGCAGATTTGCCGGAAGTTGCCCGGACCTGGCCGTCTGATCATCGCCCTGTTTCTGAAGCGGAGGCACGGGGCGCGATTGACTATATGCGTGATAACTACGCGAAAAACACCAGGGGCTGCATCTATCATCTGTGCCTTGCTGTCTGCGGGAAAGATCATCCCGGAACCATTATGGGGTGGTGCGGACTGGATGGCCGGGCAAGCCATACGGAACCGGAGATCTTCATTCTGCTGGATGAGGAATACCGTGGCAAAGGATATGGAACACAGTGTGTGAAGGAATTGCTGAGGATCGCGGCGGAAGATTTCTGCCTTCAGAGCGTTCACGGAGGCTGTGATAAAGACAATACTGCGTCAAAACGGGCCATGGAAAAAGGCGGCATGGTACAGTACGGAACGGAAGAGGGTGGGGATCCGCTGTTCCGGTTTAATGCATAACAATAAAGACACAAGGAGCAGACAGGTATGCAGAAAAAGCTGATCCTTATCAGCGGTTCACCCTGCGTCGGAAAGACGGTTGTCGGAGACCGCCTGTTCGAAAGCTACGACAACAGTGCCTATCTGGACGGAGACTGGTGCTGGTGTGTTCATCCGTTCTCCGTGACAGACAGGCGGCTGCGCAACGGGGATAAAAGCATGTCCTTTATCCTGTCAAACTACCTGGATTCGGATTTTGAATATGTGTTTTTCACCTCTGTTGTGCTGACGGATCCTGGGATCCGCGAGGGAATCCTGAACGGGATTACCGCCAAAGACTACCAGGTGATCGGTTTCACACTCACCTGTTCGGAAGAAACGCTGAAAGAACGGCACGACAAACGGGGCGATAAAGGGGAAACGAATTACTACTGGCTTCACCTGCCGCCCTGCTCCGAAGATATTGTCATAGATACCGATCACAAGCGGATCGGGGATATCGTTAAAGAAATGATGCAGCATATAAACAGATCCTGATCCGGGAATATACCAGAAACTGAAATGATATAAGGGAACGATCATGACAAAACTGTATGAGAAGAATGAAACGGCTTTTGCCGTTATGTGGATTCTGATCTATATCTTTGGCACCTGCCTGGCGGAAGCACTGAGCGAAATGGCCGGGATTTATAAGCTGTTCCCGGCGATATTCCATGCCGGGCTGGCTGCTTTTATCCTGGTATGGGTGAAAAGGAACGGACTGACAGAGAAATACGGGCTTTTCCTTCCCCGATACCGGCTCTCCCAGGCCTGGTTTTTCCTGCCGCTGGTACTGGTTGCCAGCTATAAGGTTGTTTTCAGCCCGGCACTGCGTTACGCGCCTGTGGAATCCATGCTGTTTGTAGTCAGCATGCTGTGTGTGGGTTTCCTGGAGGAGATGATCTTCCGCGGATTCCTGTTCCGGGCAATGGAAAAGAAGAACCTGACGCGGGCTGTGGCTATTTCAGCGGTGACCTTCGGAATCGGCCATATCGTAAACCTGATCAACGGCCAGGATCTGCTTGAAACCTGCGGCCAGATCATTTTTGCTGTGGTGATTGGTTTTACGCTGGTAATTCTGTTTCACAGAGGCGGAAGCCTGGTTCCCTGCATCGTGTTTCACAGCGTGTTTAATGCTTTTTCCGTGATTTCAAACGAGGAGGCGCAGATGCAGGCCTTTGGCGGACCTGTGGCCGCGACAGCAATCCTGGTCGGAGCCAGCGCCGTACTGCTGGGCGTGTATACCCTATGGAACCGGAAGCACCTGAAAGGATGAACATAACCATGCGGTTTTCACAATGGGTATATGAAAGACCGGATTACACAGCGCTGAAAAACCGTCTGAACGGGCTGAAAACACGTATCCGGGACGCGGCATCCTATGAAGAACTGCGTGAAGCGTGGCTTGCTGTGAAAGCAGAATGCGAATACATGGAATTCCAGGAAGAGATTGCATATGTCCGGCATTTGTGTGGAATGGATTATGAAAACAGCACAGAAGAAGTAAAAATTCAGAATATGGAAGACCCGGAAGTTTATGCTCTCCGCGATGAATGTAATCTGCTGGCAAAGCATTCATGCTTCGCATCCAGACTGGAGAACGAGTTTGGAAGCATGATCTTTGCGCAGATAAAAGAGAAAACGACTGTGAATGAGGCAGACAGCCTGAAACTGCAGACGGAGGAGTCCCGGCTGAAAACGGAATACAGACGGCTGATGAGAAACAGTAACAGGGACGACAATGAGTTGTTTGAAGTGTTTAGCCGGTTGATCGAAATCCGTCGCGATCTTGCGGCATCTCTTGGATATAAAGATTATACAGAACTGGGATACCGGCTGAGAAACCGGTATGATTACGGACGGGATGAACTGTCCGTTTTCAGGAAACAGGTACAAAAAACTGTCACGCCGGTCCTGGATGACCTGAAAAGACGCGGGGTTGAGAAGACCCGGTTTCCCGCTGCTGCGCGAGGAAGCGGAGAACTGATTGCCGCGATCAGCAGGATGTTTCACGAACTGTCCGAAGAAACCGGGAACTTCGTTGAAGAAATGATTCAAAAGGAACTATATGATCTGGACAGCCGGGAAAACAAACGGTCGATTCTCTGGACCTGCTGTATGTTTCCAGGCAAGAAGCTGCCTTTTGTTATCGGCAATTATTCCGGAGACGGTATGGAAACGGGATATGCGGTGCATGAGTTCGGACATGGCTTTGCATTTTATACAGCGGCACGGACACAGCCCCTGTACGAGTATCATCGATCCTCCCCCGCAGTGAATGAGATCCATTCCAAGACAATGGAGCTCTTTATGTATCCGTATCTGGAATCGTTTGTGGGCGACAGGAAAAAAGAGTATATCCGAAACCATATGCTTCAGCAGATGGAGAACCTGGTGTATCGCTGCGCAATTGACGAATTTGAGCACAGGATGTATGATCTTCCCCGCAGAACAAGGACGGTATTATGCGAACTATGGGCAGATATTTCGCAGAAATACATGCCCTGGATCAGGTTCAGCCAGGATGATCTGAGCGAAGGAAAATGCTGGCCTCATCAGACACACATCGTTGAAGTACCCTTTTACTACATCGAATACGATATAGCCCAGATCAGCACCTGGGAGTTCTATATGGGGATGCGGAACGACCGGACCAGGACGCTGGAAAACTATATGAAGCTGTGCAGGGCAGGGGGAAGCAAATCCTTCCGGGAACTGCTGGCAATTGCTGGACTTTCTGATCCTTTTGCAGAGGGAACAGTGGAGAGAATCTGCGGACCGGTTGCGGAGGAGCTGCAGGGTATTCTTTGAGACAGGAAAACTGTCCGGGAAGCCGCTGAACCCGGGAAAAACACAATAACAGATTATTAAGGAGAAAAACAGAATGAGTCCTTTGGAGAAAATGGATGACTTTTTTGCCGTACGTGTTGACGGCTATGATGAACATATGATGAGCAACGTCGAAAGGGCATCGGATTTCTACGCCTATACCGCTTCACTGCTGCCGAAGGCAGCAGGAAGCAAGGTGCTTGATCTCGGGTGCGGTACCGGCCTTGAACTGGAAGAATACTTTGGACTCAATCCCGATGCGAAAGTCACGGGTATTGATCTGTCTGAAGCGATGCTGAACGCGCTGAAGGCCAAGTTTCCGGAGAAGGACCTGACCCTTGTGCAGGCTTCCTATTTTGACGTACCGCTTGGCGAGAATGTATATGACGCCGCGGTGTCCGTGGAATCCCTGCATCATTTTAAGGATGAAATGAAAGAATCGCTGTACAGGAAGCTTCGCACTGCGCTGAAAACGGGCGGAACGTTTGTGCTGACGGACTGCTTCGCAGAATCGGATGAACTGGAAAAAGAGTATTTTGAGACGCTGGCGAAACTGAAAAAAGAACAGGGACTTTCAGAAGATGAGTTCTATCATTTCGATACGCCCCTTACGGTTGAACATGAGATGGACGTTCTGCGCCGGGCCGGTTTCCGGGATGTACGGATCGATAAAAGGTGGAGTGAGAAAACCTGTACGGTTCTCGCAACCGTGTAAAGAAGAGGTCCCGAATGTCTGACAGAGGAATGCGTATGGACCGGAATGAGCTTGTGCTGGTAAGCCCCTCGAAAGATATGGAGCATGAAATACTCCAATACAAAGAGGAGCACTTTGCCTTTGGCGACAGGCAGGTTCATGGCAGCGGCGGCCTGGCGTTTGACGACAGTTTTGATGAATGGCTGAACCGGATCCGGTTCATCAGGGAGAAAAGTCCGGAGAATATTGCACTGACTAGTACGTTTTTCTCCAGACGCGTTTCTGACGGGAAACTGATCGGATGCGTCAAGATTCATCATACCCTGACAGAAGAGCTGGAAAGCGGCGGACATATCGCCTATGGTATCAGGCCTTCCGAACGCGGAAAAGGATACGGAACACAGCAGCTGGAGCTTTGCCTGGAATACGCAGGACAGCTGAAGCTGAAACGGGTGATCATCGCCTGTGACAAGGATAATACAGCTTCCGCGAAGACTGCCATGAGCTGCGGAGGGAAACTGGTGAAAGAATTCGAAGAGGACGGCATCCTCAAACAGCATTACCTGATTGAACTGTAAACATGAAGAAAGGGACCGGTTAATCCGGTCCCTGTTTTATTGATTCTGTTTTCGATTCAGCAGGACAACCGCTGCGAGAATCAGGAGGATGCCCAGGCCCGAAAGCAGGGTTAACGGCTCAGCAAAAACCAGAATTCCGATCAGCGTTGCCACCATAGGCTCAATGGTAGCCAGGATGCCGGCCCGGCTGGCCTCCACAGTCCGAAGTCCAAGCGTGTAGGACAGGAAGGGAATGACAGCGGTTACCAGCGCGGTGAGACAGCAGAAAAAGAGCAGGAACGGCAGATCAGCCGCGGCGGTGAACTTTGAGATCATATCGGCCGGACCGCAAACCAGCCAGGAGCCGGCGGCAGCGAAAAGGAAGGTGTAGGTTGTGACGGTATAGGGTGAATACCGGCGGAGGGCAATAGTGCCCAGGATACTGTAAAGGCCGTAACCAATGCCGGAACCCAGACCGATCAGCAGGCCGATCAGCGTAATCCCTTCTCCGGAGATTCCGGAAACCAGGACGCATCCGGCAAAGGCCAGAGCCAGGGCGATGAGCTTGATACGGTTCAGCTTTTCACGGAAGAAAAGCATGGACATCAGCATGATCCAGATCGGCGAGGTATAAAGCAGAATGGCCGCCGTGGAAAGCGGCATGATGGTAATGGCAGTGAAATAACAAACTGTGAAGAACAGTATGCTTCCGAAACCAAGACCAAGGAAAAGGGGAAGATCCCGCAGGGTAATCCTGAAACCGGAGCGGTCCCGGATGAACAGCACTATACTGAAAACAAGCGCGGCCAGCGTGATGCGGATGGCTACGATCTGGACAGAGGTGAATCCATAGGTGCCAAGTTTTCTGACAAAGATTCCCATGCTGCCCCAGAAGATACCAGCCAGTATAATCAGCAAAGGGCCGATGTTCCTTCTGTGCTCCATTTTTAACACCTCAGGTACATATTATCAGAACAGGATCAACGATCAGGATTCATTAACCAGCTTACCGGTCATATGCTCCGGGATCAGCTCCAGAAAGCTGGCCCGGGGAAGGGCGTTGACAAGTTCATTCTGCAAATAGGCTTCATCATCTGTAAATTTTCTGCACAGGTTAACGGCGATTTTCCGTCTCAGTGCGTCATCCTGTTCATCCACAATGTGCATCCGTCCGAAGATGACCACACTGCGGATGTTCAGTGCCCAGTCGCCTTCCTTCCGGAAGCCCTCGTCACAGACACAGAAACTGACCTTGTCATGCTTCCGGACCGCATCCAGTTTATGACCGGTTTTCGCACAGTGGAAGTAGAGCCTGCCGTTTTCTTCGCAGTACCAGTGATCCATCGGGATACCATAGGGATAGTCATCATCACCCAGCATGGAAAGGACACCGCGGGGCTGCTCTTTCAGGATCTGAATGCACTCCGCTTCGGGAATCTGCTGTTTGAACCGTCTCATTTCCCTGAACATTGTCTGATCCTCCCTGTGTAAGTTTAGCAGGCGGATTTTATTTTAACGGATAAAGCCTGACCTGATCCAGATACGCTTTGTTCTTTTTCAGATCTGCTGCAGGAAATGGCTTTCCGTGACCGGGATAAATCCTCTTTGCTCCGGACTGCAGGAGCTTTTCCCAGGACTGGCTGAACTGAAGCAGATCCTCTATCCAGATGATAACCCGTTTCCGGCTGGGGAAGCCGTTCATGGCTGCGTCTCCGCAAAAAACAGTATTTTCCATCAGCAGGGAAATATGATCCGCCGTATGCCCGGGCGTTTCCACAACCTGAAAAGGAAGATTCATGGCCCGGAATGTATCCGAATCAGTCGTGACCAGGCGGTCAAGATACTCTTTCCTGATCACCGGATACCGGTGTTCCCCTTTCCCGAGGAAGGCCAGGACCTGACAGAAACACCAGGCCAGGCGGCCGGAGCAGCCTCCTTCAAAGGAGTTCTGCCCTTTCTTCAGTCCTTCGACTGCCTTTGGATGCAGGATGACCTTTGCCGGAGTGACAGCGAGAACATCATTCAGGAATCCTGCATGATCATCATGGGCATGGGTTAAAAAGACCGTCTTGATTTCGTCCGGCCGGATCCCGTTTTTCTTCAGCTTTCGCTGAAACCGGCGAAAGCCTTTTTCATAACCTGTATCAATCAGGATATATCCATTTTCTCCGGGGATGAGCCAGTTGTTGACTGCCCGGTTTCCCAGATTAAGAATCCTCATATGTTACTATCCTTTTGAAATCAATCTTTTCCGATCATGAATTACAGCTGTTTCTTCAGGAAATACTTATTCAGTTTCGGATCCTTGCTTTCCTGGATAAACTCAACGGTATATCCCAGCTTTTTATAGAACTCCGGAGCCTGGAAGCCAAAGGTTGTGAGGGTGATGACATCATATCCTTTTCCTTTATAGGCGTTTTCCACTGCCCGGACCAGCCGGCTTCCCAGGCCGGTGCTCCGGCACTGTTCATCCACGATCAGGTCGCCGATATGCACTTCGTTATAGTACGCACGGCCGGTAATGACGCCGGCGATCTTTCCTTCGCTGGTTTCCGCGGCAAAACAAAAGCCGTCATAGTTCAGGACTACGCCATTCTGTTCTCCGTACCGGGTAAATCCTTCATGGATAAAGTCCCCGACCCGGGGATCTTCTTCATCGATTCTTCTGATGATTGATTCAGCCATTAACGTTATTCTCCTTCTTTAAATCCGTTTAAACAACCTGGCATTCCAGAAATTCATATCCAGTTCATCAAGATAGAAGTGGAGGATCGCTTTCCAGTTTTTTGTCGCCGTGCTGAGCATCAGGTAGTCCACTTCTCCCCGGACTGTGTTTTCCACATAATCGAACAGCTTTCTCCCGATGCCCTGACTCCGGTATTCGGGCCGCACATAAAGCTCTTCAATTTCAAAACAGGGCGTGCCGTCCGGCATGATGGAAGAGGATTCTTTGGATTTTTCTGCATGCCCGAACAGATAACCGATCACGGCGTCGCCGTCATATGCAAGGAAAATCCGGTTTCCATCGATGTCGGATTTATCGTTCTTCCGATAACCGTGGCAGCTGTTTTCTTTTTCCCAGTCTTCAGACATACGGATGAGTTCATTCAGTACTTCTTCGGTAAGGCCTGTTTCTGCCATACGAATTTCAGGGTTTGTTTTCATATCTGCTTTTCCCCTTTGTTTATTCTTGTCTATCATTATTCAGACGATAAATCAGAACATCTACAGGATAGCCATCCACCATGTGCTTTTCTGGCTGTCGTTCATATAGCATAAATCCGCACTTTTCTGCACATCTTATCATTCCGGTATTCCCGGACCATGTTTCCAGATAGATGTCCGAAGGTGATTGTTCCAAACAATAATGAATCCAGGCGCGCAGGGCATCCGTACCATAGCCTCGATTTCTGAAAGCGGGTTCACATATTTCAATTCCAACGGCTTTCTTTTCCGATGCGCTTTGTACAGGAATCTGAATAGCTGATGATTCAAATGGGTAGACGGAAACAAAACCAATATGCCTGCCAGCCACTGTGATCTCCAGGCGGTTTCGTACAGACCCTGGATTTAAACGGGATATATTTTGCATCATCTGTTTTTTCAGCTGCTCTGGATCTATCTGTATGACAGGTTCCCACGGAGTATCTGCTTTGATCCATCCGGTTTCTTCTGTCATCCATCTGATTTCATCATCTATATCGCTTTTTATCTGATCTCTTAATACTATTTTGTTAAAAGAAATCATCATGGTGTTTTCTCCTCAACACGCTCTGTATCAGCATTTTTCGGGATAACGAAGATAATAACAGTCATTACCTTCCATATAGTCCGTTTTTTTGAACCCGTGTTTCTCATAGAACACGGCAGCCCGACTGTTATCCTTATGGCAGCCCATGACAATGGGCCTGACGCCAAAGTCCTGATAGACCCGGGCAATGGTTCCTTCCAGCGCGAGCCCGCCGATGCCTTTGCTGCGGAACTTTTTGTCGATCACAAATCCCATCAGGCGGTAGAACGGTTCCTGCCTTACCTGCGGCGGATCCGTATCCCAGGGAATCGCTTCACCCAGGAGGATCAGCCCGACATAAGCGCCGTCGCACCGGATCAGGTAAGTATGGCCGATGAGGTTATGCTCAAAGCCATAATCATTGATTTCCATGATGGTGGAGGCGGTATCGACAAAGCTTTCCGGGATATCGTCCCGGTCAATGGCACAGGCTGTGTTATAATTCTCATGAGTAAGCTGTTCAAACGTGATTTCCATACTTTTATACCTGCATATCAGAATGATGGGAATGTCCATCGGGGATTATATCACATGGAGACTGATTAATGATCAAAAACCCTAAAGGTTATTTTAAGTTTCGTATGCATAATGATGCTGCCGGGGATAATCCCGGCCACTAAAAAAAGATTAACAGACAGGAGATCAAAAGAATGAAAAAGCTGTTATGCGTTATGCTTGTGATATCCCTGATGCTCTCCGCTGCCAGTGTATTTGCGGAGGCTCCCCAGGGTACACCTCCGGGAGAACCACCGGAGGGTTTTAACGGCGGAACACCGCCTGGAGATCCGCCGGAAGGGTTTGGTGGCGGAACACCTCCGGGAGAACCACCTGAAGGCTTTGGCGGCGGGAATCCGCCCGGGGATCCGCCGGGCGGCGGAGGCTTCGGCGGAGGGACACCTCCCGGAGGCGGCACTTCCTCCTTTGAATATGCCGCGGCAACAGAGATCACGGAAATGACGGAATCAAACGGAGAAAGTTATTCCGCAGATACAGCGGACGAAAGCGCCATGATCATCAATACCGCTGATACCGTGACACTCGCGGATATCACTGTGACAAAAACCGGCGATTCAAACGGCGGAGATAACTGCAATTTCTATGGCCTGAACGCGGCTGTCCTGGTGATGGGCGGTTCCACAACTGCCATTACGGGCGGAACGATTGAATCTTCTGCTTCCGGGGCGAACGGCGTCTTCTGCTACGGCGGAAACGGAGGCCGGAACGGTGCGGACGGAGATGGTACCACGCTGTATATTTCCGGCACCACCATTACCACAACCGGGGATGGCTCCGGCGGCATCATGACCACCGGCGGCGGAGTGACCTACGCGGAGAACCTGACTGTCACCACCTCCGGGCGCTCCTCCGCGGCCATCCGGACAGACCGGGGCGGCGGTACCGTGACTGTGAACGGCGGCACCTATACCTCCAACGGCCTGGGGTCTCCCGCGATCTATTCCACCGCGGATATTACCGTCCGGGACGCGACGCTGGTTTCCAATCTTTCCGAGGGCGTATGTATTGAAGGCATGAACTCCGTTACCCTGGAGAACTGCGACCTGACCGCGAACAATACCCAGCGCAACGGACATGCCACCTTCCTGGATACGATCATGATTTACCAGTCCATGAGCGGCGACGCGGACAGCGGCACTTCCGCCTTTACCATGACCGGCGGCAGCCTGACCAGCCTCAGCGGTCATATGTTCCACGTGACCAACACCCACGCGGTGATTACCCTGTGCGGCGTCGCCCTGAACAATGAGGGCAGCGATATCCTGCTTTCCGTCTGTGATGACGGATGGAACGGTGCTTCCAATATCGCGGAGCTGAATGCGGACGCACAGACCCTGACCGGGACGATCCTGATCGGTGAAAACTCCACGCTGAAGCTGTCCCTCACCAACGGTTCCGCCTTTGAAGGAAGCATCAGCGGCGAGATCACAAACGCGGAGGGAACGCAGGTTTCCACTGAAACAGGAACGGTATCTGTCTCCCTGGATGAGACCAGTACCTGGATCCTGACCGCGGACACATATATCACCGAATTTTCCGGAAACGCCGGCAATGTGATTGGCAACGGTTACAGCCTTTCTGTCAACGGATCGGTATTGACCGGGATCAACTGATACGGAACCATACAGGACATCCCCTGCGGTGCGCAGGGGATGCTTTTATACTGAAAACAAATAAAAAAATGCACAGCCTGCCGAATGCTGTGCATTGGAAAAAGGGAGGATATGGGGGGTAAGGTTGGCTTTTTATACAGCAGACAGAATGATGCTCCTGATTTTCTGGATCAAGGCATGAGCAAGGCGCTCATGCCCTTCAGCGTTCAGGTGCTCATCATCCACCGGGGAAGCCTGGGCGTAATCAGAGGCAGCCAGGAAGGCATTTCCCCGTTTCTGCGCGATTGCCTGATAGACATCCTTCAGCTTCGTACTGGTTTCAATCGAAATTGAATCAAAGGCCGGATCCTTCTCCGGCTTCCAGACATCCTGTCCAAGGAGGATCGGAGAAACCACCAGTATTTTTTCCGGCGGAAGAAAGGCTTCAAAACGTTCGACGCACTGCTCCAGTCCGCAGCCGATCTGCTCCGGAGTGGCCCGCAGGTTTTTCTTGCAATCATTGGTGCCCAGCATGAGGATGACGGCATGAAGGTCTTTTGTATCTTTATACTGGGAAATGGATTCAATGCCCATCCGAAGCGGACGGGCGGGGTCATCGAAAACGGTGGTTCTTCCGACCACACCGTCCTCAATGATCCGGAAGTTTTCCAGCATAAAGGCTTTTCGCAGAATACCCGTCCAGCGGACATGCTCCGGGTATCTGTCCCAGGTTCCGGGAATCAGTCCCCAGGTATTGGAATCTCCAAAGGCGAGTATCTGTTTCATAAAGCTCCATTCATCGGCAGACAGGGGACAGAAGTAGTTCTGTCCCCGATTTTTTTGAGTTTTGGTTCAGAGTTTACAGTTTAGAGCTGCCGCTTATTCGGCCAGTCCGCCGCCCTCCAGCACCAGGCTGTCTTCGTAGTCCAGGCCGTAGGTATCCACCAGGGTTGCTTCATAATCCTTGTGGAAGAAGTTTTCTGCGGCCAGGGCCTTGATTTCGTCATTGATCCAGTTCAGCAGGGTTTCATTGCCCTTGGTGACGGCGGGAGCGATGGTGTCCTGGCTGCCCAGGGAAGGAATGCCGACGGTGTAGCCTTCATTCTGCAGGGCATAGGCAATCACTTCGGTGTTGTCGTTGGCCCAGGCGACGGCATTGCCGTTTTCCAGGGCGTTCTTGGCATTGGCGTAGGTGTCATACTTCTGCAGGGTGATTTCAGGATTGTTCTTGATCAGGTAATCCTCGGCAGTGGTGCCGGAGATGACGATCACCTGGTCGTCAGCGGTGAGCTCGGACAGATCCTTGATCACCCGGCTGTCGGGGGAGACAACACCCAGCGCCACGTTCATGTAGGGGAGGGCGAAATCAACTTTTTCGGCACGCTCGGGGGTGACGGTAAAGTTGGCCAGGATGATATCCACCTTGCCGGTTTCCAGATATTCAACGCGGTTGGCTGCTTCGGTGGAAACATAATTGACGGTCACGCCGAGATCCTCGCCGATGCGGCGGGCGAAGTAGACGTCATAGCCCTGGTATTCGCCGTTTTCATCCACAAAGCCGAAGGGGTTCTTGTCAGAGAAGACGCCGATGTTGATGGTTCCGGAAGCCTTGATTTCATCCAGGGTGCGGAAGACGGTATCAGCGGACGCGACAGCAACCAGGGAAAGGGCCAGGACGAGAGCGATGACGAGAGCTGTGATATTACGGATGGTTTTCATGGGGGATTCTCCTTTCGGGCTTTAAGCCTCTGCTTTATTTTTTCTGTTAAATTCAAAGGATTGCAGGAATTTCTTCGCCTGTTCCGTTTTCGGTGCGGTGAAGAACTGCTCCGGGGCACTTTCCTCCAGGATCCGCCGGTCTTCCAGCAGGATGATCCGGTCAGCAACCGCCCGGGCAAAAGACATTTCATGGGTAACGATCAGCATTGTTTTTCCCTGATCCGCCAGGCTGACGATAACGTCCAGCACCTCCCGGACCATTTCCGGATCCAGGGCGGCGGTGACTTCGTCAAAGAGCAGGATTTCAGGATGCATGATCAGGGCGCGGACAATGGCCACGCGCTGTTTCTGGCCGCCGGATAACTGCCGGGGATAACTGCCGGCCTTTTCCTTCAGGCCGACGCGGTCCAGCAGCGCCAGCGCCTCTTCCCGGGCATCCTCCCGGGAACGTTTCTGGGCCTTCACCGGAGCCAGCAGGATATTATCCAGCACGGTCAGGTGAGGGAACAGTTCATAATTCTGGAATACCATACCGACCTTCCGGCGCATCTCCGGCAGGTTTTTGCTGCCCTGCCTGATCAGTTCACCCCGGAGCCGGATTTCTCCGCCCTGAATAGATTCCAGGGCGTTAATACATCGCAATAGCGTGCTTTTTCCGCATCCACTGGAGCCGACGATGACGACTACTTCACCTTCCCGGACATCCAGGGAAAGATCTTCCAGGATGGTCTGATCATCAAACCGCTTCGTCAGATGCGAGATGCTCAGTACTGTTTCCGCCATGCGCTCACCTCCAGTGCTTTTCAAGTTTCCTGGCTGCCAGGCTCAGGATCCGGCAGGCCAGGTAATACATCACAAAGATGGTCAGGTATACGCCGAACGCCGCGTTCGGGCTTGCCTTCCGGTTCGCCTCAATAATCTGTTGGGCAACCTTCAGGATTTCCACCACACCGATGAGGGTCACCAGGCTGGTGGTCTTGATCATCCGGGTGATCAGGTTGATGGAAAGGGGAATCAGACGCCGTACTGCCTGGGGCAGGATGATCCAGCGGTAAACCTGCACCGGCTGCAGTCCCAGTGCTTCCGCACTTTCCCGCTGGATGGCAGGAATGCTGCTCACCGCGCCGCGAACCAGGTCTCCCATCTCCGCTGTACCCCAGAGGGAGAAGACGATGATGGCGGCTGTCTCGCCGGAAAGGTTCCAGCCAAAGGCCCGGGTTGTTCCGAAATACATCAGGAACAGCAGGACCATCTGGGGCATGATGTGGATGATACCCAGCCAGATCCGCAGGATTACGGAGGCGACGGAGCGCTTCCGGCTGGCCAGGATTCCCAGGATGATACCGGCCGCAACGCTGATGCCGGCGGCAATCAGGCTGATGCGGAGGGCCACCCAGAGACCGCCCAGCAGCCGGACGAAGTTTTTTCCTTTCCAGAGAACTTCAAGTCCCAAATCCGGCATGCCGCAGCCTCCTTTCCCAGAAGGTCCCCAGCAGCGAGAGCGGCAGGAGGATCAGCAGATAAGCGCTTACCAGCAGGAAAAGGCTTTCTGTCGTCTGATAATACAGGCCGATCTGATCCTTGGCGGTGAACATCAGGTCCATGAGGCTTACGGCGGAGAAAACGCTGGTTTCCTTCATCAGGAAAACCACGTTTGCCATGAAGGCCGGGACGCTGATGGCCATTGCCTGGGGAAGGATCACATGGAGGAAGGTCTGCCAGCGTGTGAGTCCAAGACTTAACGCGCTTTCTTCCTGAATCCGGTCTACGGCTTCAATCCCACTCCGGAAGGCTTCTGCCATGTATCCGCCGCCGAGAAAGGCAAGGCCGATAATTCCGCAGGCTTCCGGGTTGGTTTTGATGCCGATCTTCGGCAGGCCGTAGTAGATGAAGAAGAGCTGTACAAGCAGCGGCGTGTTCCGGCTCAGCTCCACATAGGCGGCGGTGATCCGGCGAAGCACCGGTACACGCCAGTGAAGCACGGCGGCGGAAAGAAGACCCACCAGGGCAGCAAGCAGGATGCCCGCTGTGCCTGTCCGCAGGGTGAGCCAGGCGGCTTTTCCATATAGCGGCAGGACTTTTCCGATATACGCCCAATCCACTGTGCTGCTTCTTCCTTTCTTTCCGGTACGGTAACCGGCGCTTTCAACGAAAAGCCCGGCAGCCGTTTAAAAGCTCCCGGGCAGATATGACTTCCGCGTAATCCTGAGGCGGATTATTCAGAGCGCAGACACATACATGCCGACGCCCCAGCCATAGTGCATGCCCGGGAGATCAGCATTCGACAACAGGTGCTCAGGATGATAATTTTCTTTTCCGTAAACATGTCCGCGCCTCCTTTCAGATTCATTGGCTTCTGTGAAGCTTGAAGGCATATTATCACCAATTACCCACTATGTCAATAGGCGATTTATGTTTTCGGATTGTTTTTCCCGAAAGAATTCCTCAACCCGTATGTGTGTTGACTTCCCGGATGAATGATGATACCATGCGGCTGTTTTAAAGAGAATTGAAGTCGGGGAGATGATGAATCGTGCAGAAGGAAATGGTTACTCAGTACAGTCAGGCTCTGGAACGGGAAATGCATATCATGATCTACGGCTGGGGCGGGGTGCCTTTTCTGTGTTTCCCGACGCAGGATTCCCTATGCCACAACTATGAAGATTTCGGGATGACAGACCAGCTGGCTGATTTTATCGACAGCGGGCGGATCCAGCTGTTTGTGGTGGATACGGTGGATTGGGAAAGCTGGTCACCTAAGGATGGGATCCCTGAATGGCGGGCAGCACGGCAGGAACAATATCACCGATACATTATTGATGAGGCGATGCCGCTGATCCGCAGCCGTAATCCTCAGACGCCGGGAGTGACAGGCTTCAGCATGGGGGCGAATCATGCAGTGATTACCTTCCTTCGGCGGCCTGATCTGTTCCGGGGAGTCATTGCGCTTTCCGGGGTTTATGATACGGATTACTTTTTCGACGGATGGATGAATGATGTGCTTTACCAGAATGCGCCGGAACGGTTCCTTCTGAATATGGCCGCGGATCATCCGTATATCCGGCTCTATAATGAAAGAAAGATGATCCTGTGCGTTGGGCAGGGAGCCTGGGAAGAGGACGGCGTGCGTTCCCTGAGAAACCTGGAGCACATCTTCCGGGAGAAGGGTATCCATGCATGGTGTGATTTCTGGGGCTATGATGTCAACCATGACTGGCCCTGGTGGTTCAGGCAGATGCGATACTTCCTGCCGCAGCTTCTGAAAGAATGATGAGAGAAGGGAAAAAAT